>CAZYOC010000006.1:0-39159 GCA_964648415.1 uncultured bacterium
TCTTGCCTGGATTCCCGCCTTCGCGGGAATGAGAGTGGGTTTGATTCTGCGACAGCCTTTTTCGCAGGAATGAGAGACATCAGAATTTTGCAACGGCCTGTATAGTGGTTGTTTGGCCCGACAGTTTACTGTCGGGTTTCAAGACCGACGAGTCAAACTGGATCGAATTCGGCAGGTTACCGGGCCTTTTCCAGCTCGTCAAAGGCAATATCGTTCATCAAGCGGAACGCGTGCAATTCCCGCTCAAAGTCCGGCCCCATCTGCGTCACCTGCCGCTCGAAACGATCCGTAACATACTCGTACAGCGCATAGTCAAACCGGTTGCGCTCCTTGACCGCCGCTTCCACGTCGGACGGGAGTTGGATCCGGGCCGGTTTCTTCTTGACCACGTTCTTGCTTTTGTAGTACGGCGTCCGCCAGCCGAAGGCATGACGCAACAGCAATACCGACTCGTCGAAGCGTTCCTGCAGGCAGACAATCCGGAACTGGCGTTCCAGGCGATCGACGGCTTTCTCCAGCATGGCCTGGTCGCACGGCTGCGTCATGTCGATGCGTTCGTTGTTGGTCACCATCTCGTCGTTGGCCAGGATCCGCACCTGGAAGTTGTCTGCCTGCACTGTAATGTCCTTGGAGAGCAGGAAATCCGCCAGGCTGATCTGCTCGTTCACGATGCGCTTCCCGATCCCATTCTCCCGGCTGATGCACCAGTAGTAATGCGAGATCATCCGTTTGAGCGGCTCGCGGAAAAAGGCGAAATACACGACAGGGGTTGGTTGGTGTTGCTTGATCTGGTATGGCATGTGGCCCAGCAGGCAACGGAACTTCGCCTTTTCTTCATCGGGTAAATCGAGGTAATCCTGCAACGTCGGTCCGTTCTTCGCCGCGTCATGCACATGGAAACGCTGCTCCGGCGGGTACTGGTTCTCCAGGATCTGCCGCACCGTCAACCCGGCGGTTTTGTTGATATGAAAGAAGACAACCGTCTCGTTGTCGGTTTGCTTGCTGGCTGCTGGACGCGGCAGGGCCGCCGCTACTGGGGATTCCATGGTCACTCCCGTTTTACCGGTTTCTGGGACAGATGTCGATAGGGATGCTTGAAAGAGGTGTCTCATCCGAGCCTGCAACGGAGGAGATCCCCGCCTGTCAGACTGTCGCAGAATCAAACCCACTCTCATTCCCGCCTTCGCGGGAATGAGATCCATTGGACATTTTGATACAGTCTGCTGTGCGGGAATGACGGCAGCGGGAACCCGCGGCGCAACGTCCCTCGCAGGAGCCACCGCCTGCGCGGGGATGACGGCAGAGACACCTCAATCGAGCATCCGTATACCTGTCCTTCTTATCGGCAAAACGGCGTCATCACTTTAACTATTTCTAAAGGAGAGGCTCAGGGTGCTCTCGCTACCAACAGGTCCAGCCGCCGTCAACCACGAGGTTCTGCCCGGTCATGTAGCTGGAGGCTTGCGACAGCAGGAACAGGACGGCCCCGGCGAGTTCCCGAGGCGCACCAATCCGTCCCAAGGGGATATGTGTTTCCAGGTTGCGGATAAAGGCTTCGTTTTCCTGCACTTCCGGCGAGGGAAACGCGCCGGGCGAGAGGGCGTTGACACGGATGTTCCGCTTGGCCAGCCAGGCCGCGGCGTAACGGGTCAATTGCAGCACCGCCGCCTTGCCCGCGCCGTAATTGGGAGGGTTCAGCGCTTCCGGGAAGGCGTCGTACACCTCAAAATGGGGCGCCACCATGCCGTACATGCTGGCCACGTTCACTATCGAGCCGCCTTCCATATGCGGCAGGGCCTCGCGGATGCAGGTGAAGGTGGCCGTGGCCGCGCCCTCCAGCCCCTTCGCCCACGAGGGATCGTCCATGTCGTCCAGCGAGCCGCCCACGCCGTAGTATGCGTTGTTCACCAGGCCGTAAACCGGGCCGTGGACATCATGGATCTCGGCGAACGCCTCCCGGATGGATGCCGTAGAGGCGATGTCCATTTCAACGAAGTGAATGTCGCCGCCGGGATGAGCTTCCGCCAGATCGTGTGCTGCGAAGCCGTCGCGTCCTGCGATGATGGTGACCGCACCCGCGTCAGCCACCGCTTCCACCATCGCCCGGCCCAGATGCCCGTAGCCGCCGGTGATTACCACCACCCGGTTCGTCAGGGAAAACAGCTTGCTCGCCTTCATGATCGGCTCCAGTTGCTTGGGTTCAACAGGGTGTCGTCTTCCGGGGGGATATGGGAGAGGTCGCGTCGCCGCAGGGAATCCGCCAACGGCTCCAACTGGTTGACCAGCCTCCCCAGTTCCTGCACCTGCTCCACTGTCTCGGCTCCCACGACCAGATCATCGATTTCTGCAACGCTCAACCCATAGGCGAGGGCGAGCTCCTTTTGCGAAACATCAAGTTCATCGGCCAGATCTTCAATCTTCTGGATGAAGGGCATCAACGGGGCCAGGTGCTGAGGAAGCCGCTCGGCCGGCATCAGGAGCACACCCTGCAGGAACAGCGACCGGGCATGGATCTCTACGTCGCGCCGTTTCAGCAGATGCAGCTCGCCTCCCCGGACCAGGCGTTGATCAAGAATGGAACAGGGGAGCTGCACCAGGGTGACTTCCTCCCGGTCCGCCACTTGTCGAATTTCCCCGCCGCCATACACGGACAACCCGGCCCGCCGCACCCAGCCGTGGTCCAGAGCTTCCAGAAAGGCGTCACGAAACGGCGCGCGCTGCTGGAAATAGGGCCGGGTTTCATGGATCAGCAGGCCGTCCAGCTCGTCCACTCCCAGCCGCCGCCTGGAAGCGTCGATGACTCTCAGGATAGCGCCGGTGTCGGGCGGAGTGTCGGCGGGCAGCTTGGTGACGAGGCGGATGTTTCGCTTAACCTCGGCGCTGCTCCTCGCGAAGCGTCCCAGCCGCTGTTCGCTCTCGCCGTAGTCGGCAGCGGTGTCGAACCGCCTGAACCCGGCCTCCCATGCCGCTTCCAACAGGTCTTGAGCCTGCTGGTCGGTCAACGCGCCGCGCTGGTTTGCGATGCCGTACGGCAGGCCAAGCTGAGCGGCGCCAAGGATCATGAACAAGCGGCTCCCGGTTGTAAGGACGGGTCGTAGTGGGACGTAACGGCTTTAAACGAAAAGCCTCAGAGCGGGTTGGCGCCGAACGTTCCACAGACAAAGTATTCACCTCGTGGGTGTAGCGCAAGGATATGCGGTTGCATTCTCCACGAAGCCCTGGTGGATCATTGCCTCTGAATTTACCAATTCACTTTTTCATCAGCGCAATATCCAGTACTTCCTGGATGTTCTTTACCGGGTGGAACTCGATCTTCGCGCGGACGTCGTCCGGCACATCCTCCAGATCCTTGCGGTTGTCCCAGGGGATGATGACGTGTTTGACCCGGGACCGGTTGGCGGCGACCACCTTTTCCCGGAGGCCTCCAATGGGCAGCACCTTGCCGGTCAGGGTGACTTCGCCGGTCATGGCCACGTCCTTGCGCACACGGCGGTTCGAGAACAGCGACACCAGGCTGGTCGCCATGGTCACGCCCGCCGAGGGACCGTCCTTCGGCACCGCGCCTTCCGGCACATGAAGATGCAAATCCTGCTTTTCCAGCAGCGAACCCTTGATTCCCAGCTTGCTCTTGTTGCCTTTGATCCAGGAGAGGGCGATGTGGGCGGACTCCTTCATCACGTCGCCCAGTTGCCCGGTCACCTGGATACGGCCCTTGCCCGGGGAGATGTTGGTCTCGATCTCGAGCACGGTGCCGCCGACGGTGGTGTACGCCAGCCCGGTGGTCACCCCCACCGCCGCCCTGCGGCGCACCCAGTGTGGGGTGATCTTGTGCGGGCCGAGAAAGTCTTCCACCGTGGTGTGCTTGACAACCGCCTGGCCGTTGCTTTTGTTCTCCGCCACGTCCAGCGCCACCTTGCGGCACACCTTGGCAATGGTGCGTTCAAGGTTCCGTACCCCCGCTTCCCGGGTGTAGAACGTCACCATGTCTTCCAGCGCCTTGTCGGTGAAACGGATGTGCTTCTTCAGCAGCCCGTTCACATCAATCTGCCGTGGAACCAGGTAGTTCTTTGCGATCTGCACCTTCTCGTCCGGGATGTATCCCGACAGGCGGATAACTTCCATCCGGTCCTTCAAGGGCGGCGGGATGTTGCCTTCGTAGTTGGCCGTCGTGATGAAGAACACCTTGGACAGGTCGAACTCGACCTCGATGTAGTGGTCGGCGAAGGTGTGGTTCTGCGCCGGGTCGAGAACCTCGAGCAGCGCCGAGGAGGGATCGCCACGGAAATCGGAGACCAGCTTGTCGATCTCGTCGAGCATGAACAACGGGTTGCGTACCCCGACCTTCTTGATGTTCTGCAGGATGCGGCCGGGCATGGCGCCGACGTAGGTGCGGCGGTGGCCACGGATTTCAGCCTCGTCGCGCACTCCACCGAGGGCCATACGTACGAATTGGCGTCCCATCGCCCGGGCGATGCTCTGTCCCAGGCTGGTCTTGCCCACGCCCGGAGGGCCGACCAGGCAGATGATGGGACCGGGCGCCTGGGGCTTCAGCTTCTGTACGGCCAGTACTTCCAGGATGCGCTCCTTGACATCCTCGAGGCCGTAGTGGTCCTCGTCGAGCACCTTGCGCGCTTCAGCCAGATCCAGCCGGGTGTCGCTCTCGGCGGTCCAGGGCAGCGTGACCAGGTAGTCCAGGTAAGTGGTGATGACAGAATACTCGGCAGACGCGGGGTTCATCCGTTCGAGGCGCTCGATCTCCTTGTTCGCCACCTCAACGACTTCCTCGGGCAGGTCGGCCTCGTCCACCCGCTTCCGCCACTCGGCCGCTTCGCCGCCACCCTCCTCGTCTTCGCCCAGCTCTTTCTTGATCATTTTGAGCTGCTGGCGAAGGAAATACTCGCGCTGGCTCTTGTTGATCTCTTCCTTGGTCTTGTCCTGCATGGAAGAGCCGATCTCGAGGATTTTCGTCTCGCGGTCCAGCAGTTTCTTCACAAGCCGGAGACGGTCCGGAACAGAGATCGCTTCCAGCACAGACTGCCGCGCGGCGGAATCGATGTTGATATTGGCGGCGATCAGGTCGGCCAGCATACCGGCGTCTTCCACACTATGCACGGCAGCCTTGAACTCTTCGGGAAGCTGGGGCGTTAATTCAGCGACCTTGTCAAACGCTTCCCGGACAGTGCGCATCAGCGCCTCCAGGCGCACCGTCTTGCGTGACTTGATCTGCTGCATCTCGATCTCGCCGATGGGGTATGGCTGGGTCTGAGTGAGCCCCCTGAGCTTGAACCGTCCCACGCCCTGGCCGATGATTCTCATACCGCCGTCAGGCATTCGCAGCAGCTTGAGAATCATCATCACCGTGCCGATCTCGTAGACGTCATCGAGCGATTCGACCTTCTCCGAGTCGCGCTTCCTCATAATGGTGGCGATCATGCGCGGGCCGCCGCCCTGTGAAACATCGTTGATCATGTTGATCACCGTTTCATCGCTGATGGCCATGGGCACGATGATGCCCGGGAAGATGACCATCTCGCTGGAGGCGAACAGCGGCAGTTTGTCCGGGATGCTGAGTTTGCCAGGCGCCACGACTTCAATGTTATCGATATCGACCATGATCGTTATCCTTGCTGGATGTGAATGCGTCGCTTGAGTTTGCCCTTGCTGGGGCGCTTTTCGAGGGTTACAGTGAGCATGCCGTGGCGGTACTCCGCGCTGACGGTATCGGCGCAGACCACGGCAGGCAGCTTAAAGCCGCGCTCGAAGCCGCCGTACGCCACCTCCATCGTGTGGTACTGCCGACGTGGGGCGTCGGGTTCGCGGCGTACCCCGCGCAGGGTCAGTAAATCTTTGTGCAATATCAGCTCGACATCTTTGACGGAAATACCCGCGATGTCGATCACGATCACAATGTGACCGTCGGTTTCGTACATATCAGCGGCCGGCCGCCAGCCCTCATCGGCGGGCAGCATGGCGGGACGTAAGCCGCCAAACGCGAATTCAAAATACCCGTCAAGATCGCCGTACTGTCCCTTATCCGGGTGAGCCTGCCAGGATCGTTTGTGTGCCGGATTCATGCTGTTCTCCCACCTGCAACCAAACCTGCTTCACGTGAAGCTGTAGCTCCACGTCTACCGTAGTATACGCATCACGGCGTGTTTGTTTCCACGAACATTTTCAATGCCTGGCCGTCCGGAGACACCAACAGCGAGAAAGATCCGCCCTGCTGTAAGGGTGTTTTTCACGGTGATGTTTTGTATTTTACCCCGGTCTCGAAGAACGGGTGCAAGTGGAAAGGAGAACCAGGACGATGAAACAGATCCTGTTGGCGACACTGGGCTTACTTGCCCTGCTTGTCATCGTGGGGTTGGTGAGTTGCAGCAAACAGGAGCGTACGGAAGACCGTTTCGGCGGCATGGAATCCGTGGCGGCGGACTGGTTTCATGGACGCCCGCTGTATGAAGTGTATACGCGAGCCTATTCCTTTCCCGGAACCTTTGATGCACTGCGTAAAGATCTTCCCGAGCTGAAGAGGCGTGGCATTACCAACCTCTGGCTGATGCCCATTCACCCCATTGGAGAACAGGGGCGCAAGGGTAAGGCGGGATGCCCTTATTCGGTGCAGGACTATTTCGCGGTCTCAGCGGAGTACGGCGGGATGCACCATTTCGAAAACCTGGTGTACGATGCTCACTCACTGGGTATGCATGTCATCATCGACATGGTGCTGAACCATGCCGCCAACGATCATGTGGAAATGGAACGTCATCCCGACTGGTTCGCACAAGATTCCACAGGGGCTTTTACCCGGGAAGTGTCCGACTGGTCGGATGTCACCGATTGGAACTATGACGATCCGGAAGTTCAGCAGTACCTGGCCCGCATGCTGCAATACTGGGTGCAGGAGATCGATGTGGACGGCTTCCGGTGTGATGTGGCCGATATGGTTCCCCGCTCCTTCTGGCAGGAGGTGATTCCCAAACTGAAAGAAATCAAGCCAGGTGTTTTCCTGCTCGCGGAATCACAGGATCCGGAGCGGGTTGTGGATGGCTTCCATGCTATCTACGACTGGGAGTTGTATCACCGCATGAAGGAACATCACGCCGGCGGGATCGACACCGACAGCCTGTGGGGGGTGGTGGACTGGTTTGAGCTGCACTATCCGGTGGGCGCATTACCTTTGCGGTTCATCGAGAACCATGACGAACCGCGCAGCGCGGAGGTGTTCGGCTGGCCGGGAGCGAAACCTTACGCCGCTCTGATCTTCACCCTCCCGGGTATTCCCCTGGTTTACAACGGCCAGGAAGTGGGAGCGACTCATCGGCCCAGCCTGTTCGAGCAGGTGCGAATTAACTGGGACCGTGAAGGCGCGGAAGACGTCCAGACTTACTACAATGAGTTGCTGAAATTGCGTCAAACCAGCGAGGTGCTGCGAAAGGGCGACCTGGCGAGACTCGACACCAAAGACGACGCGGATGTGCTGGTGTTTGAGAGGGTTTACGACGACAGGAAAGTGGTTGTCGCCATCAACTTCAGCGATCAACCGTACAGCACCGTCCTGGGGCCGGACCTGACCATCGCGCTGGAGCCCTACGCTTATGACGTGATCGAACGGTAGCACTGAACAAAGAAAGGTCTTCATGCCGGAAAAAACGATACTGCTTACCGGAGCCAACGGCTTTCTGGGCTCGCACATCACCGACTGCCTGCTGCGTAACGGCTATCGGGTGCGTGCCATGGTCCGTACCACCTCCAACCGCCAATGGCTGGACAACAAGCCGGTCGAGCTGGTCTATGGGGCGATGGACGAGCCGGACAGCCTGCGCAAAGCGGTGGAAGGTGTGGACGCCGTGATCCACAACGCCGGCGTGGTTTCCGCGGAAAACAAGTATTTCTACTATCATATCAATTCCAACGCCACCCGGACCCTGCTGGATATCCTCCATGAGGTGAATCCCGGCATTTCCCGTTTCGTTTATGTGTCCAGCCAGGCGGCGGGCGGCCCCACCACCGGAGGACAACTCCGCAAAGAATCCGACTCACCCAAACCGGTCAGTCCCTACGGGCATAGCAAACAACTGGCGGAAAACCATGTCCTGGCCGCCGCCGATAAACTACCGGTCACGATCATTCGACCACCGGCGATCTACGGCCCCCGTGATGCGGCTTTCCTGCCCATCTTTACCATGGTGGCGCGGGGCTGGATGCCGGAGATCGGCGGCGAACGGCAGCTTACCCTGACTCACGCCATGGATGTGGCGTCTCAAATCCGTCTGCAACTGGAGAAGAAAACCGCGATCGGTGAAGTCTTCAACGCAGCCCCCTTTGAGCCCGTCTCCCTGCTGGAGTTCGGCTCGACCATCG
The DNA here is from genome assembly GCA_964648415.1 of uncultured bacterium. Classification (GTDB taxonomy): domain Bacteria; phylum Electryoneota; class Electryoneia; order Electryoneales; family Electryoneaceae. The sequence continues at coordinate 8,362 of CAZYOC010000006.1, forward strand.
CTCGCGTGTTCAGCAACAAGCCCCGGCTGATCCCCTTGCCCGCGCCCCTGATCCGAGGTGTGCTGCCGCCCCTGCACGGTGTGATGAAGCTGTTCGGCAAGTCGGGGCCGTTCAATCCCAACAAGATCGAGGAGCTGCTCGCGCCGCGCTGGACCATTGATGGCGGTAAAGCACGAGAGCTGCTCGGGTTCGAGGGCAAGTTCCCCCTGCTGGCGGGTGTGGGGCAGACGGTAGAGTGGTACCGGTGGAAGAAATGGCTGGAGTCTCCCCGTGACCGGCTGAAAGCGCGTGAAGGGTCGGTGGTGGTCAAGCGCTGGATGAATGACCGCCAGCGTGACTACGATAAGACCTGTGACCTGTGTGCGCTGGCTTTCGACGGCGAGGTGAAGACGCATAAACACTACGAAGATGAGGATTTCATCATCGTGGATTGCCTCATCTGCCGTGTGCCCATGGCCGTACTGAAAGAACACCGGGCTGCCTTCTCCGACGAGGAGAAAAAGAAGCTGCTGAAGATCTTTGCGGATTTGTTCGGTGAAGACCACCACCCGGATTTCGAGCAACGGCGCATCCCGGAACACGCGCACGTGCATTACCGGACGACGCCTCACGCGCCGCCCTGGCAGAAAAGGCCGGAATAGTGTCCTTTCTGAACGTCAAGACCGTCAAGAAACTCCCGCCCGCCTACAAGGGTGCGCCTCGTCCCGCAATCGCCGTGGGCGGCCGCTCCAATGTGGGCAAATCCAGCCTGATCAACACCCTGGTTGGTCGAAAAGTCGCGCCCACGTCCAAGAGTCCAGGTCGCACCCGAGGCGTCCACCGGTACTTCATCAACGAGCGCGTTGACCTGGTGGATCTGCCTGGCTACGGCTTCGCGAAAGTCTCCGAAGAGCTGCGCCGAAAGTGGCGCGGGATGGTCAGCGATTTCCTGTCCGACCACGGTAACCTGCGCTGCCTGCTTACACTGGTGGACATTCGCCGGGGACTGGGTGAGCTGGACGAAGAACTGGTGCGGTGGGGCATCGACGAGGGAGTGCGTTGCGTGGTTGTCCTCACAAAGGCCGACAAACTGGCCCGCGGCAAACGCGCCCAGGTCGAGCAGCAGACCCGCAACGCGCTGCCCGATGGAATCCGTGTCTACACCACTTCCGCCTTGCGCGACACACAGAGCCTGAGGCCGCTGGCAAAAGACATGCTGGCCTGGTGGGCGGAAGACGCATTTGATCCCAACCGGTAACCTGCACAGCAAGCTGCTACTCTAACGGTACTCGAAAGATGTTTCCGGCATTGTCATCCCCAGCGCAGCAGACTGTATAGAGTGTTTCTCGAAAGTAATGTCCCATGATGTCATTCCTGCGAAAGCAGTCTGTAGCACAATAGGCGCAACCCTCATCCCCGCAAAGCAGTCTGTCGCAGAATGGTGTGGACTCTCATTCCCGCGAGAGCAGGCTTTCGCTGAACGGTGTGGACTCTCATTCCCTACGAAGCAGGCTATCGCAAAACGGTGTGGACTCTCATTCCCGCGAAGGCGGGAATCCAGGCAAGGTGCAAGGATATAACATGTTGGCAATTCAGCGCCGAAATAGTGTCCAATGCTCGGTTTTCATAGTTAACATCTTGTAGTATATAAACATGTCTGGATTCCAGCCCCCGATCACAACATTCGAGGGCAGACTCTTCGCTGGAATGAGATACCTCTCGTATTCTGGAATCCGCAACCTGCGGATCAGCAGCCGCCGCCTCAGGTGAAACGGGGCAACGCCGGGGCCGGAGCCGTGTAGGAATAGCCGCCGCTGGACGACCGTCCGACTCCGATCCCCCCGCCGATCTGCCGTTCCGCTTCACAACCGCACTGGGGACACTCCTTCTCGCTCGTGTCGCTCATGGAATGGAACAGGTCGAATTTGTGACCGCACTCGGTGCAACGATAGCTGTATGTAGGCATCTCGGGAATCCGTGTTTGAAACAGGTTTGTATCCTCATCCTGTCAGATGCGGAAGGTGGAAAAGTGTTGCAGGGGTGCGAGAGCAGGCTGTCGCAGAACGGTGTGGACTCTCATTCCCGCCTTCGCGGGAATGAGATCCATTGGCCATTTTGATACAGTCTGCTGCGCGGGAATGAGAGCCATTGGACATTTTGATACAGTCTGCTTCGAGGGAATGGGATTCCTTGGACATCTTGAGACAGTCTGGCGGGAGGGGAGACAGTCGCTACACGCTGAACTTGTCGGGGATCATCCGGGTGAGCGCCTGGACCAGCTTGTCAAAATGGAATGGTTTCTCCAGAAAAGCGTCGGGCGGGGAAAGACACTCTTCACCGAGTTCCACACGGTGCCGGTGGGCGTAACCCGTCACGACCATCACCGGTGTGCCAGGCGACTGCTCCTTGATGTGGTTCAGCAGTTCGATGCCGTTCATCCGGGGCATGAAAATATCGGTGATGACGGCATCCACAGTGTCCGCGTTGGCCTGGAAGAGCTCCCAGCCTTCCTGGCCGTCACGCGCCTGGATGACCTCAACACCGAACAGGGACAGCCCCTCCGCGAACAATTCGCGCAGGTCTTCCTCGTCCTCAACCACCATGAGGGTCGTGCTGTTTTTCACAGCGTCCGGCATGCCACTCCCAGATCCGTTTCGCGCAAGGCTCGCCAATATAGTGTGTGAGCCGTGTAAAGTACAGAGCTTCTCAAGCCGCTTCCCTGCAATATACAATCGCCTGATAAAAAGACGCCAGAATGCTAATCGACCTTGTGAAAATAAGTAGCAAACGACTCTTTGAAAACGCTTTCCGCATTGATCCTCAGGCCCGGGAGAAGCATCAATCACAGTGTCTCCCGAGACGTTGTGACCCGTGAAGGGGTCAAACACCTCTACAAACGTGTGAGCTCCGTCACAACTTTCAGTCTACGCATACGAGCCCGCTGCTGCAAACTCTTCCAGGATCAAAGCTGTTTCCCGGAGAGTCTCCACCTCGATGATTTTCAACCAGGTATTTCGGCTGTCAGGATAGCCTTTGATGTAATTTCGCACCATTTTTCTCATTTCGAGGACGCCCCGGCGCTCGCCCTTCGCCGCAACGTTCATCTCCAGATGTTTCAAGGCGATAGAGATCCTGTTCTCCTTATCGGGCGGCGGGTCGGGATCTTGACCTCCCAGCAGCCGCCAACTCCGGTGCAGCAGCCAGGGGTTGCCGATCGCGCCGCGTCCGATCATCACCCCGTCAACGCCATCCAGTTGAGCCATCTGCAATGCATCTTCGGGTGTCCAGATGTCGCCGTTGCCGATCACGGTGGCCGGAATCTGCATCGCCGCCGCGGACAACGCTGTCCAGTCCGCCGGGACACGCGGCCGGTCCGCCTTCAACCGCGCGTGGATGGTCACCTGCTTCGCCCCGGCCTCCACCATGGCCTGGGCCAACGCCACCACTTCGGTCTTCTCCGTGATCCCCAAGCGGGTTTTCACCGATACCGGGATGCCTTCCGCCTGCTCTACCATCTTCTTGACAGCGTTGAAAGAGTTTTCCGGATCGGCCATCATCCCGCAGCCGGCGCCGCGTTTGGTCACCTTGCGCACCGGGCAGCCCATGTTGAGGTCAATCCCTTCCGGCTTCAGCTCACGCGCCACCTCGCCCGCCATGCGTCCCAGCGCGTCGGCGTCGTGGTCGTACAGCTGCACCACGATGGGCCGCTCGACCTCGTCAAACAGCGCCATCTTCCAGACCCGCTCGCCGCCGTGGATCAGCCCGCTGGCGCTCACGAACTCCGTGTACAGGATCACCTCGGGCGCCACTTCACGCACTATTTTCCGGTAAACGCGATCCGTGACCGCCTCCATGGGCGCCAGGCAGACCAGGGGCCGCCGCTGGTACCACGCCGCACCGGGAGAACCCAGGGAGCCGTTCTGTTCAGTCCGTTCGTGCCTCATGCCGCTAATGTACTGCTTCGCGTTAAAGCTCGCTCGCCGTCCCGGTTCCGGAGCGAATTCCGAGAGCGGCCTGTGACTTTTTCGATTCATGCCTGTCCTATAAAAAACGACGCAAACGTGAGGACTCCGAAATGCGCATCAACCGCCTGTTTTTCATAGCTTTCATTTTGGCCTTTCTGGTGATTGGAGTTGCAATCGCCGGCGAAGAAGAACCCTGCCACCTGGACCAGGCGTATCCGATTGATGCCGACGGGACCGTGTTTCTGTACAGCGACGATGCCGAGGTGACCATACGGGGAACCGACCGGAAGGATGTCCATTTGGTCATCCATCGCGAAATCACCGTAAAAGGCAGCTTCAAGACCTTCGAGCAGGATCCCTTCTAGATAATCATCGAACAGGCCGATGGCAACCTGATGATCCGGGAAGAAGGCGGAGGAATTTCCGTTTCCGGGATCTTTGTCTCCGTCGAAGAGAACTACACCATCGACATCGAAGCGCCCCGCAGTGTGAACCTCAAGCTGCGCGGCGAGGACGACGATATCTCATTCCGTGTCACCGAGGGCGGCGGCGACTTCGGCGTAGTCGACACATGAAAGCCTTTTGGGAAAACAGCAAAAGGAGCTGGAGCTTCCGAACAATGGGTTGACGCAGTAAACTCAGCGTGCTAAGTTCTATGGTCTTCTTACGAAATATTATCAAGGGCAATATCAGTTTAAAAATTGGTTCTTTTGGGAGAATACAGAATTAGCAAACGATCAAAGAGGGACTCGTGTCGGTCTTGTTCCAGCTTGCTCCTTTGGCTTGAAATCTAGTTTTCAACATCCTGTTAAACAAAACTTTACTAGTTTTATACAGGCCTTGGAGGGACTGTGTGAAAACCAATCGGATTCATCCATAGTTAGTTGTGACTTGGCTCCAACTATAGGCTTGATATTATTGTATTTGTGTTTCAGGTTTTTTCTTCAGGAATCATAGAGATTCACCAGCGAGCACAAGTGAAGCACCTCATTGCTGGCGTGTCTCTTCAACAAGTTTGCTGCGGAGGCTGATGTGAGCATCGATAAAGATCCCTACCGGATTGGGCTTGGAACTCTCCGTAATCCAATTATTTTCATTGGAAGTGGTCGTTCAGGTTCTTCTATGATCTCCGAAATTGTCATTCGACACCGCGACTTAGCTTTTCCCTCCAATTATATAGAAAAGTTCCCAGAACATCCACGTATAAACCTAGTAAGATACATTTTTGACAACCCATTATGGAGGGTTATTGGGCAAAAAGAAGAGGCAAAAAGCTTTAAATTTTTAAATAAAATAGCTTTTAAGCCTGCCGAAGCATATGTGATGTGGGACTATCTTACTTCTGACCATATTGACTTTTCAAAAAATTATTTGTTTAAAAAAAAGGAAAGTATCGGGCGAATTGGATATATTCGTTCCTATTTTGATGCGATGGTTCGCCTTCAAAACAGGAAAAGACTGGCGTTAAAAATAACAGGTCCTCCTAGAATTGGATTTCTGTTAAGTATTTTTCCTGATGCTTTTTTTGTAAATTTAAAAAGAGAGACTATTCCAACTATAAGTTCTTTTTTAGCGGTTAATTTTTGGAAAACTCGTGGTTATTCACGTTTATATTGGCAAGGTGTCTATTCTGACAAGGACAAGAAATGGGCGGAAGAACATGCTGATAGACCTGAACTTCTGACAGCATTACAATTGAAAATGATCGATCAGGTGACTCGCTGTGAGTGGGAACATTACAAACCGGCATTGTTGGATGTATCCTATGAGGATTTTACCGGCAATGCGAAAGAGGTATTAGTGCAAATTACTGAATTCTGTGGACTTGACTTTGATAACGAATTCGAGTATTACTTGGCGAATAACGTAATTGAAAACCGCAATAAAGCCGATCAGGAGTATTTTTCTGATGAGCAGCTCGAGGGAATACGGAAGGTCCTGGCACGTGAAATGATCATTTCGTCTGAAGATTCCTGAGTCATACATTCATATTGAGATCCTATTCCCTCCTTAGCAGCCATGCCGGGTTGGTATGGGCGGCTTTCAGCGCCATCAGCCCGGATATTTCATGAGTATTCATGCTTTGTCAACTTAACCACAGATATAGAATCGAATTAAGCGGTTTTCGGCTTTGAATCACATGACGGCTGTTTGTTGTCGTTTTATGCAACCTGCTGTCGAGGTTGAAGGATCTGGTAAACCTGTTCCCAAGGTGCGTGCCAAACGGACGGCGCGAAACTTGGGCTATGGTAACGAACCACTTCCGTGGTTCTTTCGTGAAATATCCGGGTCAGCGACACGGTCGCCTTCCCCAACTCCATCGGCGGAATCGTCAAGATGTTATAACCAGCACCTAGGGAAAAGGGGACTTTTACCTTTTCAAGTGGCGTCATTCGTGTACATGCTCGACCCTTTCCCCGTAAAGGTCACTGTACCCCTTTTCGCGCCCGTACGAAAAGAACTGTTCTTGATCTCTGTGCAACTCCCGGAAGATTGGTACAGCTACCGTTTCCGCCTCACAGGCAGAACTCTCCGGTTCATGGTTCAGGTATCTTGTTGGTATGATTGTTTGAAGTGTTCGTTCTTCGTTTGGTTTTATGCAAGGCTTGCCACGCTTGGGATAGCGGTATTTCGACCCGGATGCGTACCGCGATGAAGATTATCAGGTTATAAGCAGTTAGCGCATCTTTAGGTGCCTTTTGATGGGGCAAATGGACCAGCACCGCATTCAGATCGCTCCCTAGGTAAGTCTTGATATTCAGGTTTTGCTTGAACTACTTGAAGAACTGTCGATTTACCAGCGTTCCCGGTACAGATCTGCGATCACCTGCGCGATGACGTCAAGTAGGTTGATCAGGAATTCCAGATCGTTGCCGGTTTTCGGAATCAACGAAACGGACTACGCGCAAAGGCTTCGGACATTGTTCACCACAAGTACCGTAAATTAGCCGATTCAGTCACGCCGGATCCCCGCCCCCGATCAAAGCATTCGCGGGCAGGCTTTTCGCGGGGATGAGAGTGGGTTCGATTCTGCGACAGTCTGTTCCGCAGGTCGTTGTGATCGTAGATTCATGCCGATATAGGGCCCGTGATTGATGATATCACACAGCGGCCGCCACCGGGAGCTGGAGATCCTAATCTCGTTATTGAGAGCTGCTCACACCCCTCAGTTATGCCTACTTTATAGCGTACTGTCAGTTTGCATTTACCGACCGACATACCTGAGGTGGATCATGATACAGCGTAGCACATTCCTTTTACTGGCGGTCTTGACCCTGACCGTCACAGCGACTGCACAGGTGAGCTGGTGGACGCCCGAAAATCCCGAACCCGGCGATCTGGTCACGATTTACTACGATGCCGCGGAAGGATTCATCCCGGAGAACTCCGACATCATCAACCTGCACTGGGGCATCAACGAGAGCGGGGCGGGCAGCTGGCAGGAACCGCCGGAGGAGATGTGGCCCGAAGGGACCGTGGCGTGGGGCGACAACGCTGCCGTGCAATCTCCCATGATCGAGGGCGAGAACAGCATCTGGTCCATCGAGATCCAGACAAACGACACTACGCGCAGCATGCACTATGTCACCACCAACGGGACCGACTGGGACAACAACAGCGACGCCAACTGGAACATCCAGCTCGAACAGCCGGAACCCACCGACTCTACCTGGCGCACGTTTGTCTACGACACCCGAAGCCAATATGCTACCAGCAATGTGGAGGACATCAGCTATATCGGCGTAGCCGGGCCGTTCAATAACTGGAACGCCACCGCCGATCTCCTGGGGGATCCCGACGAGCACGGAGTCTATTCGCTGGATCTGCACATCCCCGCGGTGGGGACGCCCTACAAATTCGTGGTCAACGGCAACGGCTGGACTTCCGATCCGGACAACCCGGTGACCGACGGCACGCAGTACGGCAACAGCTACATCGAGCTGGAAACACGCGACACGCCCAGCTTCTGGCATCTGAAACCCGTGGACGGAACCATCGTCGCGCCCGGCGAATCGGTGACCATCGAGGGCGTCGTCCGCCCGGCGGATGTGGACGGCAGTCTGGGCGAGACGGTCATCGTGACCTTCCTCGGCCAGCAGCATGAGCTGACGATTGACGAGGCCACCGGCGCGTTCGGCCCGGAGGAAGTCACCATCGCGCTGGGCATGACCGAGGGAGCCTACGAAGCCGTGTTCGAGGTGGAGGACGGTGAAGGCGAAACGTATACCGCCGCCACGCGGATCGGCATCTACGAAGAGACCGACGGCTACCACGCCATCGACGCCATCGGCGACAACACCGGCCCGGGCGAATACGCCACGCCAACCTTCGGCCCCAATGAACCCACCGCCGACCTGCTCGGCATGCACATCTACGAGGCGGCGGAGGGCGATTCGTTGCGGTTCGAGATCGAATTGGGCAGCATTGACGAGGCCCTGTTTACCATGGTTCTCCTGCAGATCTCGTCGGCGATAACCGGCCTGCCGGTAGTCGCGCCGTATGCTCCCATCGAAACCGCCACGCCGGAGTGGACCGGCTCCGGGATCCAAATCCTGCTGAGCGATCCCACGCCGGGCGACATGCTGCCGCAGCCGCGCAACCGCATCATCGAAGCCAGCGAGCCGCTGGTGCTGGGCGCGGAGGTCGAAGTGGACTCCATGGCGCTGATGGTCGATGGGGTGTATTCCTTCGCCGTGGCGGTGGCCGACCTGGAGATGATACTCGGTTCGTATAACACCGGCTGGTATTTCGCCGCCATGACCCTGTTCGAGGGCAACGACGGTGAAGCGGGCGTGTGGGATGTTACCTCTGAATACGGCGGCTCAACCAATTCACCGGACGTCTACGACCTGATGTTCACCGACAACCCAGCCACCCAGCGCCGCGTGCTGGGCAATTTCGCCGCAGACCGCACCGCCGCGTTGGACAACACCGGGCGCGGTTTTACCGTGATCGCCCCCGAGGAGATCGGGCCGAATGTTGGCGGCGACGGCCCCCTGCTGCGTTGGCTGGGCCACGGCGCGCCGACGGTGCGAGAGGAGTGGACGATTTGGGGAACGGTCTTTCACGATGAAGCGGTGGACCTTACGGTGCTTCAACAGCATGACGGCGGTGTGATCGAGTATGACTTGCAGACCGTGACCGACACTTTCTCGGTGGACGTCACCCTCCAGCCGGGAGTGAACCATATCCGCGCCCATGTCGTGACCGAAGGCGACACCTCCTGGTCGCCCAGTATGACCTGGGAGTACATCACCCCGCAAGCGCCTGAAGTCGAATTCAGCAATTACGTCGAGGGCGGAATCGTCTACCTCGACGCTTCCTCCAGCAGCGACCCGCAGGAGCAGGTCATAAGCTTCCTCTGGTCCGCCGATCCTGACAACCCGGAAACGGTCAACCTGGAAGATCCCACCGACGCGACCACGTCATTCGATATCCCGGACACGCCCGGCGAATACTACTTCGACCTGGTGCTGACCGACAACGACGACAACGAGACCCGCGCGCGGACCTTTGTGACCGTGACTCTGGATTCCGTGCACCCGTTCGGGCTGAACGAGTGTGCGGCCTGGGTGGACAACGCGATTGTCTATCAGATCTTCGTGCGGGCGTATGCGCAGAACGATGTGCTGCGGACCATCGCCGACGACATGGAGCGCATCGCCACGCTGGGCTTCACCACCGTCTGGCTGACACCCATCTTTCCGGGGCCGACCAACCACGGCTACGAGATCACCGATTATTACGGCATCGACGCCGAGCTGGGCACGATGGCGGACTTCGACTACCTGGTCGAGCAGGCGCACGAACATGGCTTGAAAGTCGTCCTCGACCTGGTGATCAACCACAGCTCCATCCTGCATCCCATCATGCGCGACGCCTTCGCTTACGGGGAGTATTCACCCTACTACGACTGGTATGACCGTGGCCCCAACGGCGGCCACGAGTACTACTACGACTGGTATTCGCTGCCCAACTTCAACTTCGACAATCCGGATGTGTGGCACTACCTGATCGAGATGTCGAAATGGTGGGTGACACAGCACGACATTGACGGCTACCGGTGCGACGTAGCCTGGGGGCCGCAGGAGCGCAACGACCAGTTCTGGATCGCCTGGCGTGAAGCACTCAAAGAGATCAAGCCGGAGCTCTTCCTGCTTGGCGAGGCCGGGGCCAACGGCTTCGCCATCTTCGAGGACCGGTTCGACATGGCCTATGACTGGAACCTGCACCACGAGGGCGGCTCCAGCTTTATCAACCTGTTCCCCGGGCCGCCGAACCTGACCAACCTGCACAACCTGATTACCAACTTCGGCTACCCCTGGCCGCCCTACAAGAACCCGTTCCGTTTCCTCGAGAACCACGACGAGGCGCGGTACATCAGCGAGAACACGCCCCAGCAAACCAAGCTGGCGGCGCAACTGCTGTTGAGCATCCCGGGCGTGCCCATGATCTACGCCGGTCAGGAGATCGGCGCCACCAGCCAGCGCGGGCTGATCCCCTGGGGAACCGACCCGGAAGGCGTGGCGCACCACTACGAGAGCCTGCTGGCCGCCCGCAGTCAATTCGCCGCTTTACGGACCGGCAGTTATGAACTGATCCCCAACAACCAGAACAGCTTCGTATACTCCGTGGGGCGCTACCTGGAGGGAGAGCCGATTGCAGTATCCGCGATGAACTTCTTCAGCAGCTCGCGAGTGGTGACCCTGACGCTTCCGGTGGAAGACTGGGGCCTGAACCCCGATTCCACGTACTACCTCAGCAATGTGGCCACGGGGTTTGCCTCCCAGCGCACCGGGTCCGAACTGGCGACCATCACCACCAGTCTGAACAGCTACAGCGGGGCGCTGTGGATCATCGCTGATGAACCCTACGACCTGGGGACCGAACCGCAGCCGCTGGAGATGCCGCTCGCGTGGTCGCTGGGGCAGAACTACCCGAACCCCTTCAACCCGAGCTGCAACATCGAGTTCACGATGCCCCGGGCGGCGGAGGTGACCCTCGAAGTGTTCAACGTGCTGGGGCAACGGGTGGCGCAACTGGCGAACGGCCGCTACGAAGCGGGTCGGCACGTGGTCGCGTGGAACGGCCGGGCGGACAATGGCTTGCCGCTGGCCTCCGGCGTATACTTCTACCGGATCGAGGCCGGATCGTATACAGCCACACGGAAGATGATGTTGATGAAATAACTCCGAATGAGGGTGTCGTCTGTAACAGGAGCAGGGAAAGGGAGAGTCTTCATGGCGTCACCGGGGCAGGGGTGGAAAGACGGCTTTTTCGTTGGATGGATGTGCATCGCCTTGTCGGGCTTGATGTTCATGCCTGTGGAGGCGCAAATGGACGCCGACATGTATACCATCGAATACCTGACAGAGATGGGGATCTCGCTGGAGCCCGGTTCCGGCCGACCCTTCGTGTACTCCGGGCGCGGGTCTTCCTTCTTTTATGGCAGCACGCGGACCCTTGCCGAAGAGGGTTGGATGGGGTTCCACTGGGACCGCCGCAAACTCTGGGACGACTGGCTGGTGGCGGTGGACGGCGTTCCGCTGGACCGCAACGAGGCCACAGTGACTGTGTACCCGCACCAGGTCGTCTTCTCCTGGCCGCAGGGCTACGAGGTGAGCATCCGGCTGTTGGGTGTACGGCGGGATGACTTGCAGTTCGTGCTGCGAGGTGTTGGATCCGGACAGGAAGCCAACCTGTTTCTCGTCTTTCCCACCGACTCGGAAATCCCGCCTTCCAAGCTGGAAAAGCCGCTGCGTTTCCTTCCGGTGATGGTCCCCTTGGGTGCGGACACGGTCGGGGTGGCGTTCGGCTCCTCGCAGAAGTTCGCCGTACGCCGTGTGCAGCCCGCCAATCTGGACGCCGCCAGTGGGTCCGCCGGTAAGCTGTTCGGCAAGGCCATCTGGGGCGTGGGATTCGAGGACGGCGATTTCGAGTGCAGCGTGGTTTATGGTGACAACCCGATGGTGCTGGATCGTCGGTTGAACGAGATCTACGAGACGCCGGGGCTGGCGTGGCAACAACGCAAGCAGTGGCTCTTGCAGGAGATCAACCGGGCGTATTTCTGGTGTGACGACGCCCGTTTCACGAAGGCGGTGAACTGGGCGAAGGTATCGCTGGCCGGGCTGTTCTTCGAGGATGAAGAAGGCGTGCTGCTCTGGGCCGGGCTGCCCTGGTTCAACAATTCCTGGGGGCGCGACACGTTCATCTCACTGCCGGGCGCGTGTTTGGTCCTGGGCAAATACGACGACGCACGGGCCATCCTCCAGCGCTACGCCCGCTGGCAGATGCGTGATCCAGACTCCCCCGACTGGGGCAAGATCCCCAATCTGGTCAGTGGCGGCGACATCGTGTACAACACCGCCGACGGTACGCCCTGGTTTGTACGCGAGGTCTACGAGTACGGCCTGTACAGCGGTGATACGGAACTCTGGCGTGAATACCTGCAACCGGAGACTGGCGCGATGTGGCTGGCGAACCAGGGCGCACTGGAAAAGCGGGTTGACCAGTATCATCTGCTGACCCACGGCGAAGCCGACACCTGGATGGACGCCAAGGGCATTGACGGCGCCTGGTCGCCGCGGGGTGACCGTGCGGTGGAGATCCAGGCGTTGTGGATCACGCAGCTCGACGTGTCAGTCAAAATGGCCGAAGCGCTGGGCGAAGCCAACCCGGTTCCGGAAGAGACGCTTCAGCGGTGGCGCGAGGTGCGTAAGGCCGCCAAAAAGAGCTTCCTGGAGCAGTATGTTCGGGAAAACGCGCCGGGCCTGGTGGATCACCTCAATCCCGACGGCTCGAAGGACGACAAGATCCGTCCCAACCAGCTCTGGGCGATCACGGCGGTCAGCGATTCCCTGCTGAACGAAGAGACCGCGCGTAGCGTGGTCGAGCAGGTGCGGGAGCATTGTGTCTACGAGTGGGGGGGGGCGTCACTGGCGCAGGACGACCCCGACTTTCACCCCTACCACCAGACCCACCACTATCCCAAGGATGAAGCGTACCACATGGGGATCGTGTGGACATGGCTGGCCGGGCCGTTTATCAGCGCCGCCGGGGGCGCGTGGCCGTTGACGGAGAACATGGCGACGCAGATTCTGGACTGGGGCGCGCCCGGGACGTTGAGCGAGAATCTGGACGCGATCCCGCGTGACGGCAACGACCGCCCCTATTGCAGCGGCACGGTGACGCAAACCTGGTCGCTGGCGGAGTTTCTGCGGAACCTGTATCAGGATTATCTGGGGGTGAAGCCATGCTATGGAGAATACGAGTTGTATCGGCAAAAGCAGACCCCTCGATGGGCATTGCAGCCACATATTCCACAAACCTGGGATTCCGTAAATGTGCTGGTTCCGGTTGGGGATTTCTTTCTGGGTGTCGATCTTCATGAGAATCGTCGGGAGCCTGCCGGGATGATCAGGTACCAATATCTGTCTGCCAATGGGAAAGCTGTTGAGCGGGATTATTTACCAATCAAAGCGATTCCAGTTTCTCCAGGGAAAGCAGGGGTCTTTTCACTCTCGTTCTGCTGGTACTATTTGTATATGGATGGTGCGTGGTCGAACGGTGATCTTTTGGGTTTTGAAACAATCCCGGGAGAAGCAGCGTTTCCCCCATCGTCCGCCAACGAGGACATGGCGTTCCTTCAGCCGCATGTAGCGGAGGATCTGAAAGCCCTGGCGCCGCCGCCGTGGTACCTGATGTCACAGGCGGAAGTCACCACCCGGCCCCATGCAAGCCTTCCCGTGGTATCGGTGTCCGAACCGGAGTCCCCGGAGCGCAGCAAGGCCTCGTACACCTACCCCAAAGCGCCGGTCTTCCAGGAAGGGATGTTCGACCTGGAGCGTTTCATGGTGCGTGAGGACGGCCTCCGGATCTACTTCGAGCTGAACTTTAAGCGGCTGGTTGATCCCGGCTGGCATCCGGAATACGGCTACCAGCTCACCTTCGCCGCGCTCTGCATCCGGACCGGAACAGAGGGCGAAGCCACGCGCGCCGAGGTGGGCCGCAACGCCCACTGGACGCTCGATGAGGGCTGGGAAGCCGACCGTTTCCTGTACGTGGGCGGCCCCATCGACCTGGAGGACGCGGCGGGAGAGATGCTGGCGCAATACATCCCGCGTGACGAGCAGGGCCGGATCGGGAATGTGGAGACGGGCAAGGTGACGTTCGGCATTCCCAGGCGTTTCCTGCCGGGCGATCCCTCGCAGTGGAAGATCACGGTTCTGATCGGCGGCCAGGACGACCACGGCGGCGCGGGTGTGGGCGAATTCCGTAGCGTGGAAGCCGAAGCCACTGAATGGACAGGAGGCGGAGGCGGACCCGACAAGCACAATGTATACGATTGGATGCGGGCAACATCACCGTAGGAGATGGTCTCACCGGAATGGTCAGTATTCGTTGTGTAGTGCTGATGAATGAACGACGACAGCTTCGCTGCTCATACCGTCTTCCGGGTTTCCCGGGTGGCGTTTGCATGTTCTCGGCGGTCCTGTCTCCCGTTCCAATTGTAGCATACCCTCGCTGGAATTAGTATACTTGTCTCAACGGAGTGGGCAGAGAATAGCCAAATAGCGTTGTTTGGCGTGTTATATTTTGTGAATCAACAAGTTACAAAGCGGGGTGGATGTCATGGCGGATGCGACCTTTTCCGCACAGGATCGCCGTCAGATGAAAGCGCACGGGATCGATGAAAAAACCGTGCTCGACCAGCTGGAAACCTTCAAACAGGGGATTGCCCCGTTGCGCCTCCAGCGGGCGTGCAGCATCGGGGACGGGATCCTCCGGCTCGACGAAAGCCGTTGGGAGTCGCTGCTCGCAAAACAGCAGACCGCGCAGAGCGACGCGCGGATGATGAAATTCGTGCCCGCCTCCGGGGCCGCCACCCGGATGTTCAAAAACCTGCTGGCGCTACACAACCGCAAGGGCGCGGTGACCGAAAGCAAACTCACTGAACAACTTGAAGAAGAGGGCGACGATGACGCCATGTTCGGGCTGCATTTCATCCACCGGCTGAAGCGGTTCGCCTTCTATCCTCACCTGCAGGAAGCCATGGCCGAGGACGGCCACGACAGCGACGAGCTGCTTGACGATGGTGACTATTCCCTGATTCTGAAGTATCTCCTCACCGAAAAAGGCCTGAATTATCAGAACCTGCCCAAAGGCTTGATCCCGTTCCACAAGATCGATGGCCGCATCCGGACCCCGTTCGGCGAGCATGTCCTCGAAGCGACCGCGTACACGCAAGACGCCAAACGGATGTCGCGCATCCATTTCACCGTACCTGAAGAGCAGCAGGAACGGATTCAGTCCCACGTCGGCCGCTATGAGCGTGAGCTGAAGAAGAACGATCTTCACCTGTTCCATCGCTACTCGATCCAGAAACCCTCCACGGACACCATCGCGGCGAACCCCGATGGGACGCCGTTTCGCGACGATGACGGCAAGCTGTTGTTCCGTCCCGGTGGCCACGGCGCGCTGCTGGAAAACCTCAACGACCTGCCCGCGGATATCGTGTTCATCAAGAATATCGACAACGTGGTCCCCTTCGACTACGCCGAGACCACCATCCGCTTCAAGAAACTGCTGGGCGGCTTGCTGGTCGAATTGCAGCAGCGCGTGTTTGACATGCTGCGCGAACTGAAGCAGGACAAGCCGGACGCCGGACGTCTCGACGAGATGATGACCTTCTGCTCGGAGCACCTGTTCCTGTTTACGCCGGAGGACTGGGCGAAGCGTTCCGTGACCGCGAAACGGAGCTGGCTGACGTCGCTGCTGAACCGGCCCTTGCGTGTCTGCGGCATGGTGAAGAATGAGGGCGATCCCGGCGGCGGTCCTTTCTGGGTGAAGGGCGAGGACGGTTCGCTGTCGCTGCAGATCGTGGAAACCTCCCAGATTGATACAGACGATCCCGAGCAGAAAGCCATCCTGGACAACGCTACCCACTTCAACCCGGTGGACCTGGTCTGCGCGGTGAAAGACTGGAAAGGGAAACCGTTCGACCTGCGGCAATACCGTAACCCGCACACGGGCTTTATCGCCCAAAAATCTTACCAGGGGCGTGACCTGCTGGCGCTGGAGCTGCCCGGCCTTTGGAACGGAGCAATGGCGGACTGGATCACGGTGTTCGTGGAAGTCCCCGCCGAGACCTTCACCCCGGTGAAGACGGTGAACGACCTGCTGCGCTCCGCACACCAACCGGCGGGGAAGTAGAAATCCTGATGACGCAGGGAAGAGCCAGTATGGATTATTCGGTTCGTATAATGTTTTCTACCAAACGGTAGACAGTGGTCCCATAACGAGTTGGCCACTTTTTGCATGGCGGGCTGTCAGTTTCCTTCGCTCGCGAGATTGCTCTTTCGATATTTGGTTTTAGCTTTTCAGTTTCTACGTGGCTTTTCGCGAAGTTTGGCAATATCTTTTGGAGGCGATCAGAACAATCTCTTGAACTTTTAATTCCTTTTCCGTCTTCAAAATGATATAAAAGCCATACTTCAAATTTGGGATTGCTTACAGCAAGATGAAAGGCTGACCGTCCCTTAGACCATTTCAACAATATTTCCAAATCACTTGCTTGCCAAGCATCTCTATCAACGACTATCCATGCCTCATCATTATCACGCAATCCATAATCCAATATTGTTCTCTTTGTTTTATTTAGTAATTCCAGAGGTGTATTCTTGTGTTTTCCTTTTGGATATACTATATGAATTACTGAATTATTTTTTCGTAGCATGTCAAAATATTTCTTTTCAGTGACCTTACCTTCTGTGCCCAGAATAAATAATTTTTTATATCTTCTAACGCCTGTCTGCCTTTTAAAACTTCGTCTCTTACCTTTTTTAGCCATAGCTAACCTCCTTATTGTTTGTTAACGTTCAATTCAAATTGTCATCCAAACGAAGGTTAGGTATACCTCCCATACGGCCGAGAAGATAGTTTTTCCTAATATTTTTATCAAATCTTATATCTTTGTAGTCACTTAAAGGAATAATACTTGTGTCACCTCTCTTAGATCTCTCAAAGATAAACATTTCATCTCTTCGAAAGATTTTCTGATCCATGAGAGTGAGATCATGTGTTGTAAAAATTATTTGCGATCTAGATTCCGGGGTTCGCGAATCCAAAAAGAAATGTAATAATTTTTTTGTCAACAAAGAATGCAAACTTCGATCAAGCTCGTCAATCACATAAACAGTATTTGAATTAGATTCAGACGCTTCTAAAAATGCTGGAATAAGATCGAACAGGCGAATTGAACCATCGGATTCGTTAGTCATTTCAAATTTTATGTTATGATCATTCATGTCTCTATGATATGTAACAATTCGCTTAAATAATAGCTCATCATTTTCTTTAGAGGCAATAATTCTATCATTGCTTATATGATCCAAGATGAATACCTCCGTATTATCACTTATATTGCTATCTAGCTCTAAAAGAAACTCTTTTGGTAGCGATAATTTTTCTGTAGATATTGGATCAAGTGATATTTTAGATATGCCAGTATCAAGATCTGAAAATATTCTCTCGAAATTTATGGACTCGTCAGTAATATATTTGTCAAAACCTCCAAATCTCGAATCTGGCGCAATAAAAATAAGATTATATCTAAACCAATCATATAGCGGTTTAACCTTCTCTAATTTCAGATTAACCGCATTAGTAAGGAATAATTGGTTGTCTCTGGTGCTGTCAAATATAAATTCTAAATAGTTTTCTCTTGATGGTTTTTTTATCAGGCTGGAGTCTCCATAAAACTCAGCATAATTTCTATGGAAAAGCGTTTTTTCGCTTGAGCTAGTTATTTCAATAAGTGACTCATTTATTATCTGTACATCGTCAAAAGCAAACGAATATTCGTATATTGTATCATTAATCAATAGCGTAAAAGAAAACCCAGAAGGCTTTTGCCCACTGTCAGGGTCCAGGAGAAATGTGTCTCGATTGAATTTTTCATCCGGTTGCATACCCTTAACGATCAGGTTTCTGGCAAAATGTAAAGATTTAAAAAAATTAGATTTGCCAGAAGCGTTTCCTCCATACAGCGAAGCGACTGGTAAGACTCGAAGTTGGTACTTTTTTACTCTTGACAAGTGATCGCTGTGTTGGCGTTCCTTTGTAGCCAACAGCGAGATACTGGTTTTCTCGTAAAATGAGAGCCAATTCTCTACACCAAACTCGAGAAGCATTTTAGTCTCCTGCGTGAAAAAATCACCTTGGAGAATAATAGTGTAAATGCGTGCGAAAATCAACCTCTGTAAGATACTTCGTGAGATTCGCGAGTCCATTCAGGGAAACAGCGACTGGCTGAAGAATCAGTAACATGTATGCCGCTCCAGGGGGCGCGTTCGCCTTGGGTCGGCAGCAACGTATCCTCGTGTCCGGCGGCTATCTTTGAACTGGACCGTGAGATCGACAGGGCGACCAACCACCGGGGTACGATGAGCGACGACCACATCCGCGACACCAGCTATCGCAACCACCTCAGCCATTACGACCGCACCGGCAAGCGCAAGCTGCTCCATCCGCGGTTTCCGAAGGGCCGGCTCGCCACGATGCGCATGGTCATGGCGATCGCGTTGCTCGCGGTGTTTTTCGTGGGGCCGTTCATCCGGATCAACGGCAAACCGTTGCTTTTAGTCGACATCCTCAACCGCAATTTCGTGCTCTTCGGCGTGACCTTCTGGCCGCAGGACCTGTTCATCATCCTCGTGGGGATCATCACGTTTGCGGTGGGGATTATCCTGTTCACGGTGGCGTTTGGGCGGTTGTGGTGCGGGTGGGCCTGTCCGCAGACCATCTGGCTGGAATGGGTGTTCCGTCGCATCGAACACCTGATCGAGGGCCCGCCGAAGAAACGTATCGCGCTGGCCAAAGCCCCCTGGGGACCGAAGAAGATCGTTATCAAGCTGGGCAAACAGGCCGTCTTCTTCGGCATCGCGTTGCTGGTCAGTCTCACCTTCCTGGCCTACCTGATCGGGTCGGAACGGATGCTTTCTTACCTGAGTGACGGGTTCGCGGCTCACACCGGCGCGTTCCTGGGCGTGCTCGCCTTCGCCGGGCTGTTCTGGTTCATCTTCGCGTCGTTCCGGGAGAACGCCTGCATCCTGATCTGTCCCTACGGCCGCTTACAGGGGGTGATGCTCGACGAGAACTCGATCCAGGTGACCTATGACTGGAAGCGGGGCGAGCCACGGATGCCGCTCAGGGAGGCGAAGCAGGTCGAGCATCCGGGCGACTGTATCGACGACGACCAGATGTGTGTGCAGGTCTGCCCGACGGGGATCGACATTCGCAACGGCAGCCAGTTGGAGTGCGTGAACTGCACCGCCTGCATCGACGCCTGCAACGCTGTGATGGCCAAGATCGGCCGGCCGCGCGGGTTGATCCGGTACGCCGGCATCAACGAGATCGAGGCCGGCCGGAAGACACGCTTCACGCCGCGCATGGCGCTGTACAGCGTGGTCCTGGCGGTGTTGGCCGGGGTGCTGGTGTTCATGCTGACCACGAGGAGCGTGACCGAAACCACCATCCTGCGTGCGCCGGGGATGACGTATACCGAGGCCCCCGACGGCCGCATCCGCAACCTCTACACGGCGAAAGTCATCAATAAAACGGACCGCGCCATGGAGCTGGAGTTCCGCCTGGTGGAGCCCGGGGGCGGTGAGATCCAGATGGTTGGGCAACACCAGGACCTGCCGCCGGGCGGAGTGCTGGAGGGGGTGTTCCTGGTGCTGGTTCCTCCCGACGTGCTGAAACGGGGCAAGAACCCGGTGACGGTGGAGGTGTGGGACGGCGAGCAGCGGCTGGAGACGGTGCGGACGTTGTTCACCGGGCCGTTGTAGCACGTCCGCCTGCATGATATGTCACCCATCGCCGTAAGGCTTTCACAGTGCGAGGCGTAACTGGTAGAACCCCGACAGTAAACTGTCGGGCCAAATGGTCGAGTCAACCTGATCTGAATCGGCGGCAGACTTGGGATCCAACCCGGAAACCGTTCGACTCGCTTCCATATCATGGGTTACATGAATTGGGTTACATGAATGAGGAACGATGACTCGTGAAATGTCCGGGTTAGTGCGAGTGCGATTCCGGGTGAAAATGCGGCCACTCGGTCGGCATCTCATCGCCGAAGTAGAGCTTGTAGAAACGCCCCAGTTCTTCCCGCAGTTTCTGTACGTTTTCCCGGTCGGTGGACTGCTTGCACTTCATGGAATACACCAGCATGGTGTGAGCGCTCAGGGTCATGTCCACGTATTTCTGGTACTCTGCATCGCCTTGCGGTTTCATCTTGATCCGCTGTTTCAGGAAGTACTCGGTGATGACTTCGCTGATATGGTCGGCGTGGTCTTCCTTGGTGGTGACCCAGCGGACGACCTGGTTATAGTTGACATCGTCGTCGGCGCCCAGCTCCTCGATCTTCATCATGCTCTTGTCGAGGGTGGTCAGGTCTTCCAGGATCATCTGGATACGGAGTTGGTCGGTATAGATCCCGCAGGGTACCTGGCAATGGCCGAACGCCAGCGTTACGGTCAGGCCGCTCAAGACCAACGCAATCATGAGGTTACGCAGCATTGTTCTGTACTCCCGTTTGATGACACGTAGCAGGGCGGTTGCTTTCGGCGGGCCGGCTTGACCAGAACGCCGTCGCAGCAGGCTCGCCCATGCACCTTCGCCGGAAAAGTAAGGAAGGCCGAATGTCATGTCTGCAACGGAACGGGGGCTAAACTGTGGGGGAGAGCCAACTCCGAGAAGCTGGGATACCGTCAAGAACGCTGGTGCAGCGCCATTTTCACGTGTTCCTGCAGACGGTCCATCGGTTTCGTGGTGACCGGGTCGTAGAGGATAATGTCGGTCAAGCCCTTGGTCATCCACTGGATGGCGGCTTCCTGGTCGATTTCCGCCGTCATGAGGAAGACGTCGCGTTTCTTGCTGCTTTTCGTGGCCCAGCTCAGGCAGGGGTTGAGGATCATGTCGTAGCCGCTGCCGATGCCGACCGCGTCCACCAGGATCCAGCGTGGCAAGTGCTCGTTGAGGTGGGACAGCGGCTGTTCTCGGGTAACGGCCTTGATGATCTTCATGCCGTGCCGTTTCAACTCCATCCCCAGCCGATACTGCTGCCGCTGGTTGGGACTGATCACGATCATGGAGTTGCCTGTCGCGCCAAGCTGCTTGTCCTTCAGCGTCCATTTCAAGACAGGGACGAAGCTCTGCTTGACCATCATGCGGGACAGGATGTCGTAGGCTCCCAGCTCGAGCAATTTCCGGCCGGCCTCTGTTTGCGCGAATTTTGCGTCGCTGGAGAGCCAGAAGACGGGAAAGTCGCCGAACTCCTTCGAGTTGTGCAGCATTTCGGCGATTTCCAGGGCGCGCGCTCCCCAGTGATCCGCATCGGCGAGCAGAAAATCGCAGCGTTCTTCCTGCAATTCTTCGCGAAGGTATGCAAGGTCTTTGTCCGCCAGGTGACGCACAACCCCCAGCTCGCCCAGCATCTTGCCCCAACGCTCATTGTCCGACAATAAGAAGAAGTGAGTTTTGTGGAGATGCTTGAGATACTCCCCGGTGGAAGCTTCATGCTCACGCCGTTTGGCGTCGGCGCGGCGACGTTCCTGCTTTTCCACCTTGGCGCTCCATTGCTCGTCTACCCAGCGCTGGAGGAACTCGATGTCTTCTTCTTCGATGAAGGTGAACACGGCTTCGTGCCGATTATACTCAATCGACTTCATCAGCGCTTTTACCGTGATGGTGCGGGATTCGCCCTCCTTAAGGCGCAGGATCATCTTGTTGATGGATACGCCGTCTGAGCCGACGGTGAAATCAAGCGTACCGTGCAACCGCACCCGGTTGATACCGATAGCGGCGAGCTTCAGGGTTTCGGTCTTGCCCTTCAGGACGAGGTCCGCCGTGGAAGCAGTGTCGGAGGGCAGCGGCATGATATGGGGTTTGAGGACGGCCCGGGGACGGAAGACATCATCGACCAGGACGCCTCCGACCTTGTCAATCGTGGCGGGGCCTTTCGGTTTCGCCGGGAAACTGGTGCCTACGACGTACCCGTGCTCTACAAAGGCGCTTCGCACCACGATGGCGGGCTTGTTGACGAAGAATTCTTCCGGCGGGTCCGGCTCGAACTGCTCCAGGAACAGCCATTCATCGCCCATGCGACCCCGTTTGATCCCGGCGATGCGGGTCTCGTAGCGTTGTTCATGGGATGAGAATACGAGCACTTTGCCCATTTTCGCCCGAGGGCGTTCCAACCACTTCGCCCAGTCGGAAATGTCAAAGGCGTTCATCTCCTTGGCCGGTTTCAGGTACGGCTTGTACTCGTCGGGAAGATCCGGATGCGAAGCCAATTCAGCTCCCATGCGTGGGTTTCATGATTCGTTGCGAAAAGCTATCACTTTCCCAGGGAGGGCGCAATCGCAAGATTTATGGAGTGCCGCCTCCCCGGATGCTCCTACCACGCCCGGCTTTGTTGTATTTTGGATTTTCGAGGTTGAGAATTGCGCGAGCTGGTTTTCAACAGTAGTTTACACATCTTGCGTAAGCACATGTTGACAGGGATCAACAGAGTGCGCCTGGGCTCGGAGAGCGGAGCAGAAACGGGAGTTTCTGATTTACACTGTTCTTGGACGAGAACACTGGGGTGACCGGAGAGGGGACCTGCCATACAAGGAGGAGCTATGCATTACCAACCCATGGAGGAGTGGTTACTGCAACATCAGAACCGGACCACCATTGCTCCCCCTGATTGGGCTGATCTGCCGGATGAACTGCAGCAACGTCTTGAAAACTACGCTCAGGATGAAGCGGTCAACCGTGCGCTGGCGTTAGCCAAAGTCGGTGACATCTACAGCAGCGACGCCGACGCCATCGGGCGGCTGGTCGGCGACATGGCGCGGGTGTGGATGCTGGACGGCGACGCCGTACGGAAAATCGTGGAAGAATTCACCGATGAACTGCCCGCACCCCGGGGCGAAGAGTTCGACCGTGCGGTGGTCAAGATCTTTCGCCGCCGCGACACCATCATCTGGCGTGAACTGCAAACCCTGGTCGACGAGGGCGATTTTCTGCCTCTGATCCAAACCGTCATTGACTACATCAAGTTGAACCCGGAACGCAGCCTGGACCGCGACGCTCTCCTGCAACTCTTCCAGAAGGGCTACGATGACTGGGTGCTGCATACTCCGGAAGCGGCCATCGACGAGTTGATCGGGGTTCTGGAGGCGGACGTGGAAGAGGACGAGCCGCGTGTCGCCATGCAGGACGTGCATGACGTCTTTACTCAGCGCAAGGCGATCAACAGCGCGCACGCCATTGAACTGGGCATGGACCTGGGCGTGGAACGAGCCGTGCCCAGGGAGCTGGTCCGTTTCCTCCAGCGCTTCTTCGAGCTGATGAGTAAACGGGGCGAGCTGGCCGCAGGTCTGGAGTATGATGTCCTGGAGCTGCCGGAGGACGATCTGGAAGACGTCGGACCGGTCCGTATCACCGCCGCTGAAGAAGATGCTCCGGGCGAGACTGTCGAAGTAGACACAGAGCCGGAGGAGGCGGAAGAATCCGGCGAGCAGCCGGAGGAGACTGAAACGGTGGCTGAGGTGGAGGCTGACCAGGTCGAGATGGATGCCGCCGCGGAAGAGATCGAGTTATCCGCAACGGAAGTCGAACGGGAAGAAACCGGCGAGCCGGCGGAAGCGGAAGAAACCGGTGACGAGCAGCTCGAAGAAACTGTTGAAGAGCTGACAGATGAAGAAGAGCCGGCGGAAGCGTTCCCTGAAGATGACGTCTCCCCTGCCG
Organism: uncultured bacterium; assembly: GCA_964648415.1. GTDB lineage: Bacteria > Electryoneota > Electryoneia > Electryoneales > Electryoneaceae. The sequence continues at coordinate 32,103 of CAZYOC010000006.1, forward strand.
ATGAGGAAGCCGGCGAAGACGCCGAAGAGGAAGTGGAGGAGGACCAGGAACCGCTACCGGGCGACGACGAAGCCTTGAGCGAGGTCGAGGAGATCGAAGCGGTTGTCGAGGAGCCCGAAGCCGAAGACCTCCCCGACGAGGAAGCGGTGGACGCGGCGGATATCGTGATCGAAGAAGAGACCGAGGACGAGCAGTTGGAAGGCAGTATCGAGGTGGAAGACGCCGGCTCGTTCGGTGAAGAAGTCGAAGCCGCTGGCGACGAAGGTGAAGTTGACATCGAGCACGTGGAAGAGGTGGCGGAGAAGATTGACGCCGCTTCGGACGTGGCTGATGAACCGGTTGAGGAGGAACCGCAGGAGCCGTCTGCCGAAGAAAAAAGCCCGATGACGAAGGAGCCCGACCTTCCCGACTTCCTGGCGTACGATGAGCGGGACGAGAACGGCGACAGTTACGATATGCCTGCCGAAGGAAGCTGGTGGGAGGCTCAGAAGAAGAAGTATGACAGTAAACCGTCCGATTCATCCAACACAGGGAAAGGCGGCTCGAAGGCGGGGAAAGGTAAAGACGCCGATGGCGGGAAAAAGGGCCTCCTCTTCTGGAAGAAAAAATGATGCCGCAAAGGAGTGTGTGAGCGGATACACGCCGTTATTGTGACAACCAGCGCGTGAAAGGCTCAACAAATACCTCATCCATCAGTTGTGTCGTTGACCGATCACACGGCAGCATCTATCTTGCTGTCTGTTTCACCTGACCCAACCATTGATAGTGAGCGAGCTCCAACCATAGGGAGGCTGTAATGGCAGTGTCCGCCAACCTGGGCTTTCCCCGCCTGGGATTGAAGCGAGAGTGGAAGAAAGCCGGCGAACGGTACTGGAAAGGGAAGATTGACCGCAACGAGCTGGTGACGACTGCGAATGAACTGACCGCCCGGCACTGGAAGATGCAGCAGGACGCCGGCATCGACGTAATCCCCTGCAACGATTTCGCGTTCTACGACCTCATGCTGGACACTGCGGTGCTGGTGGGAGCCGTACCCGAGCGCTACGGCGACTTCTCCGAGAGTGAGATCGACATCGATACCCATTTCGCCATGGCCCGCGGCCGTCAGGATGAGACCACCGATGTCATCGCCATGGAAATGACCAAATGGTTCGATACCAATTATCACTACATCGTGCCCGAATTCACCCACGGCATGACCTTCCGGCTGGCGTCGACCCATCCTTTCAATGCTGTTAAGCGCGCCCGTGAGGCCGGAATCCAGAATCCGCGTCCGGTGCTGATCGGCCCGGCCACGTTCCTGCTGCTGGGCAAGGCGGTGGATGACAACGTCGATTATACCGCCCTGATGGAGTCACTGGTCGAGGTATATGTCGAGGTGCTGGAGAAACTGGCCGATATGGATGTCGACTGGGTGCAGATCGACGAGCCGACTCTGACGCTGGACCTGACCGACGCCGACAAGGCGCTCTTCGAGAAGGCCTATGCTCGTCTGAAGGGGCTGGAGAAGCGGCCGAAGCTGATGGTGACGACCTATTTCGGGAGCATCACACACACTCTTGACCTGGCGGTGTCGCTGGGCGACGGGCTGCATGTGGACCTGGTGCGCGCCCCGGAGCAGCTTGACGCGGTGCTCGAAGCAATTGGCGAGGACCAGGCCCTGTCGCTGGGCGTGGTCAATGGCCGTAATGTCTGGCGGAACAACCTGGACAACAGCCTCACCCTGCTGAAGAAGGCGGCCGACAGGCTGGGCGAAGAACGGTTGCAGGTGGCCCCCTCCTGTTCGCTGTTACACAGCCCGATCGACCTCGACGAAGAGACCGATCTGGACCCCACCATCCGGCAGTGGATGGCGTTCGGCAAGCAGAAGCTGCACGAACTGCATGTGTTGACCCAGACTTTCAACGGCAAGGTGCTGCAAGTGCAGCAGGACCTGGTGCAGGCGCGGACCGCGCTGGCCATGCGTGAAGCCTCCCCTGTGGTGCATAATCAGGACGTGCAACAGCGGATGAAGGATCTGACCGACGACATGGCTCGACGCGCAACGCCGTTTTCTGAGCGTAAGAAGGTCCAGCAGGCGAAACTCGGCTTGCCGGAGCTTCCCACCACGACCATCGGCAGCTTCCCGCAGACTCGCGAAATCCGTAGGCTCCGGGTAGACCTGCGCAAGGGCCGGATCACGCTGGAAGAATACGAGCGCGAGCTGGAAAAGGCCACCATCGACACCATTCGCTTCCAGGAAGAGATCGGCCTGGATGTGCTGGTGCACGGCGAGTTCGAGCGCAATGACATGGTGGAATACTTCGGCCAGCAGCTCGACGGGTACGTGTTCACGAAAAACGGCTGGGTGCAATCCTACGGCTCCCGTGGGGTCAAGCCGCCGATCATCTTCGGCGATGTCTCACGCAAAGGCCCGATGAGTGTGCGCTGGTCCAAGTTTGCCAAGGACCAGACCGACAAGCCGATGAAGGGGATGCTGACCGGCCCGGTGACCATGCTGCAGTGGAGTTTCGTGCGTGACGACCAGCCGCGTTCGGTCACCGCCGAGCAGCTCGCGCTGGTGATCCGTGACGAAGTGGTGGACCTGGAAAAGGCCGGAATCGACATGATCCAGATCGACGAGCCGGCCATCCGCGAGGGACTGCCGCTGCTGAAGAAAGACTGGGCGGCCTACTTCGACTGGGCGATCCGTTGCTTCCGGATCTCCGCCGGCGGTGTGCAGGATGAGACCCAGATCCATACCCACATGTGCTACAGCGAGTTCAACGATATGATGGACGCCATCGCGGCGATGGACGCCGATGTGATCAGCATCGAGGCCAGCCGCAGCCGCATGGAGCTGCTGGACGTGTTCGACCAGTCGGACGATGTTTATCCCAACGACATCGGCCCGGGCGTCTACGATATCCACTCGCCGCGCGTCCCCTCGAAGGAGGAGATGGTGGAGCTGCTGCACCTGGCGCTGAAACACGTGCCCAGAGAGCAGCTCTGGGTGAACCCCGACTGCGGCTTGAAAACCCGTGGCTGGGAAGAGACCAGGCCGGCTTTGACCAACATGGTCGACGCGGCTAAAGAGGTGAGGGCAGCATTGTAACGATCGCCTGATTGCTGTTGACGCAACCATTTAACCCGGCCTGATGGCCGGGTTTTTGTTCCAGCACTACTCTATATAGGGCCTGTTGCACGAATTCTGATATCTCTCATTCCTGCCTTCGCAGGAATCCAGAATAAACAGCGATTTAGAGAATTTTGTATGTCCGATTCCTTGCAAGAACCACTATAGTGCCAGATCAGATCGAGTTTGAGTGTTGAATCAGCAGGTGTTTGGCCCGACAGTTCACTGTCGGGTTTCAAGTCAACGAGTCCACTTGATCTGAACTGGCATCAGAGCAAGCCGGGATAGACATGAAAAGGGGACTGTTACCTTTTCAAACCGCGCTACTAGTCAACCCTTGCAACTCTGACTCCGAAAAGGTAACTGTACCCATTTTCAATAGCCCGGATATTTCACGAGACAGGTGCATCGTGAAGAACCGTGCTCGTGAAATAACCGGGACAGGGGAGCGCTTCAAAAGCGCGAACACTGTCAGCATCGTTACCGACAGGTCTGGTCCGCGTTTGAACAGTGCCATGTACACGAACTCCTGTTTTTCTGGTGTTTTTTGATCGGAAAGGTTGACTTCTGAAGGTGGAAATTGTATAGTGCTGCAGAGGCCGCCGTAAACCCATTTATCTTGGGAGTTACCATGAGGATACGTTTGATTGCAGTGTTGCTGCTGCTGGCCCTTTTGAGCGGATCGGCCCTTGCGGGCGATGTCGTCGGGCAGGTGGTCAACCAGCGGGGCGCTGCTGTGGCGGGAGCTACGGTACAGCTTTCTGTCTTTACCGACAACGGTACTCGCACTCTGCAAACCCGTACCAACGACCGGGGCGTGTTCACCTTTGAGCTGAACCGCTACGAAGGCCGTGTGTTCCTGCATGCCGCTAAACGTGGTGTCGGGATGGATCGGTGCGGCGCGTATGTGGACCAGCGTGGCCAGGCGCGTGTGCAGATGGAGCTCGAACAGCGGCCTCAGCGACGTGGGCATCGGCCCGGACGGCTTGACTGAGCATGATCCAGCACCTTTGACCAACCAACCCGGGAGATTGCTTCCGGGTTTTTTGTTGTGTTTCCCGAGGTCCACCCAACCTCCCGGCTTCGGTCTCTCACGGTCTCTCCCCGGTCGAAGGATTGAGGACTGTGACAATTCTTTGACGTAACGCCCAGAGTCGATTGTCGCTAAGGAGTCCTGGAAAAACCTTCCAAATATGATTACTGAAACAGATTCTCTCCGCCAGTCTTATTGCCATTCCTGGGATTGTCCGCTCATGTGACCCGGTAATAAGTTATAGAGATAGTGTTCCATTGCACCAACCATAGTTGCCGAACCACTGGTAGCATAGACGGCTCACTGGAGAGACTCATGGAACGGTTTACCCCGCAACACATTGACATTCATTCCATAACCCCGGCGATAGCAGGCCTTTCGCTACAGATGCTGGACCACCTTCCTTCGGCTGTGTTGTTGATTGATAGTGGGTACAAGGTGCGGTACGCCAATCAAACGGCATTGGATCTGCTGAATCTGGAGCCGGCTGACGCCTGTGATGGTAGGGCATGTGCGGATGTGTTGGCGTCCCGGAGTTCCAGTACGTTCTGGGGGATCACGCACGCCTTTGAGCAGCATGCCGCCGTGGCGTATGAAGCGGAAATTCCGGGCGATCATCCGGTCCGCATCACCGCCACGCCTTTGAAAGATAAATTGGGACAGGTCGCCCATGTGATGCTGGCGATTGAAGATCAGATCGGACGGACGAACCGCCGTGAAGCAATGGATTCTCTGAAACGCGAGCTGGCGAAGGGCAACCTGGACACGCGGATCAATACCCGGCGTCAGCATGGCGAGGAGCGCCGGGAGTTGGATGATATCAACGACCTGCTGGACACCGCGCTGGAACCGGTCAACGAGCTGGTTAAACGGTTAAAACAACTTGCGGACGGCGATCTGAGCGTCTCGTCGCACCATGCCACGGCGAAGCATTTTGCCGGTTTTCTGGAAGTGGGGCGTCTGCGGGACAGTTTGACAACGACGTTTGAGACGTTGCTGCGCCTGGCGGTTGAACTGGATGTGGGCGCCCGGCTGATGGAACGCACGGCGAAGGCGACGCAGACTCAGCTCAGCGACTCCTCCAAGATGCAGGAAGATGTGGACGAGGTGATGCGCCGAATGCTGGACAGTGTGAACCGCAGCCACGCCACTTCGCGCGACAGCCTCCTGACCAGCATGCAGACACAGCGTGCTCTCAACCGGATGCACGCGCCTTTCGAGGAGCTGAAGCGGGCGCTGGAATCGTTGACCTCGATGGAGGATCAGATGCGCGACGCCCTGGATCGGGTTGAAAAGCTGGAGCCCCGGTTGAGGACGTGGATGACACAACTTGCGACCCCTCAAGCAGATGACGCTTCAGGAATCAGGGACCTCGATTCCATGCTGCGCACCACCCAAGAAGTGGCCCGCAGCATGCGGGATATCAAGCGAATTTTGCTGACATCGGTATGTTCGTCGAGCAACACTCGAGAAGCCATGACGAACATGGAACAGCAGATCGGGCAGTTGACCGACCGGTTCGGGATCATGGACCAGGCGCTGGATGAGCTGCGGGCGGAGGCCAAGCAGCAGCAACGTGATGCGAACAAGTTGAGTGTTTTTCAGCAGAACCATCGCAAGCACACTCAGCGGCATCAGAGCCGTATCCAACACCTCCTGGAATTGAGCGCGTCGTTGTCAAACCTGTCGCACCAGGTGACGGCGTCGCTTGACGGGTATCATCGTTGGAACCGGTCATTGGCGGTGAACTGGCCTGCGGCGAGGGATGACAGGAGCAGTGGGTTGCAGGATATGCTGCATCGTTTGCAGGAAGAGGCGGAACATGAAGAGCCGGCGACAGCTTCCGGGATTGCTGGAGAGACGAAGGACGCCGATGCCTTTCTGGACTCGCTGAGGTCGCTGCTGGATGATGACGACACGGATCGGGATGAGGACTGACAGACCGGCTCGACTCAGGATTTCTTTTCGATTTTCATGGCGACTTCCAGAATGATCTGGTTGTTGTTGATTTCAAAGGGAATAACAACTACAGGTGTGTTGGCGCGATGTTCGACGCTGTGGTTTTTGCCGACAATCACGGTGGGAATGGAAATGTGGTAGGAGAGGTTCTGCTCGGCGAGCACGGTTTTCGCGCCTCCGGCAATAATGTTGGCCAACTCACCGATGCTGTCCTGCACGTTTCTGTTGATATTGCCGACATCTTCACCGGTCATGTCATTGTACAGGGCCAGAGCGGTTTTCTCGGGAAAGGTGATGGCCACCGATCCCACGATATTCTTCGCGGCGAAGCCGATCATTCCCGTCACATCCCCTTGGGCATCCCGCCCCTCTTTGAGAAAAGGGTTGAGCCGCGACGGGGTATGCCCGGTCATCATCTCCAGGGTGTTGATGGTCGCTTCGATGAAGGGGTTGATGTATTTGACATCCATGCCTTGGACCGAAAGTCAGTAATAACCGTAAGAAAGCTCCGAGCATCCATGCCATGACCACGCCCGATGGCAAACAAACCAAAAATAGAGAATGATTGCCATGAAAGCCATAGCAATCCTTGAGAAGTGGGGAGCGCTCCAGCAGTCAGTGTTTCCTGTCCCCCCGCCATCCGAGCCGGTTGATTTCCATGTGAGAGATTCGTTCTTCTATTGGACTTACCTGCGGCCCATGCGTTTCTCTAAACTCCAACTATTGGATCGTTTCACCTGAATTGGGTTGTTGTATGAGTTTTGCCCCGGGCAGCTTGACGTGAGACACCTGGATACATAGTCGCCATTGCTATGAACGAATCCCTATCCTCTTTCGCTCTCTTCTGGTCGCTGCCCGGGTTTATAGTAGAGCTGTAACTACGTGCCGGATTTTAGTTTATAGTGGTTCTTGCAAAGAATCGAACATACTAAGATTCTTAAGTACTTGTT
>CAZYOC010000007.1:0-38851 GCA_964648415.1 uncultured bacterium
GACGATGCACAGGCTCTTTACACCCTTGACTGTTTACATAGCAGAATTACTATAAACTAATATCCCTTCGACACTTACAATCCTAGTCTAAACCCGGGCAGCGACTCAACAATTGCGACAGGCTTGGATACAGCGTTCATCGAAATGCTGAATAGTACATTAGAAAAATCACAACAAGCTGCCCGGGCCAAAAGTACTCCCTGAATACTTCAGATCACTCTTCAACAGAAAACGTGTACCGGATCCGCACCGACCGGTTGTCCAGCCGCTCCAGGCTGTCGTATTCCCAACGCGTGTCCAGCACCAGGTTCGGCGAGATCGCGCTCATCCGGTAGGTTGCGTTCCAGGTCTGCAGGTACCCGCGTTTCCCTTGCGCCGTGGGCGTCTCGTAGTCGATCTGCCGCCCGATCTGGCCGGTGTAGCTTACATACAGATCTTTGGTCACGTATTTGCCCAGGGTCAGGCGCGACCCGCCGGTGTACCTCTGGGCGAGCGCCACCTCCATGTTGCTGGTTCCCTGCGCCCACAGGTCTTCCGCGTCCATCGGCGCAAACAGGTTCTGAGCCAGCATGGGATCAAACCGCACATGGCTCAAGCCCAGGAACCGCGCCAGGTCGCGCTCCACCGGCCGAATCCAGCGGCGCATCAGCTCCCGTTCGATCAACGTGCCGCCCAGCTCACTCAACCGCCCCTCCTCCTGAAAACTCCGCGCCGAGTACCCCATCGAATCCAGAATGGCTTCCTGTGTCGAGCCCAGATCGTCCTCCAGCCCGAAGGTGATCTTGCCCCAGCGTCCCCGGCGCTGTTTCTGCCCCGTCTCCGGATCCTTTATGAACATGGTCAGGTAATACGTCTGTGGAAAACCAAGCCGGTCAAGCACATCCACCGCCGCGCGTCCACTCACCACCGGGTTCACATCGCTGCGATCAAATTCCAGCGACACCTCTTCGATGCGGAACGTCTGGTCGAGGAAATCCACCGTACCGGAGGTTGAGCGTACGTCGCCCAACAACCGCAACGTATTGTCTTCGACAGCCCCTGTAACGCTTAGCGGCTCCCCGGGTTCGGTCGGATCAACACGCGCTTCTACACTCACCCGATCAATAAACCCCTGGAATTCCACCAGATATTCCGCATCCTTCAGCCCGATGATATCCCGAACATAGGTGACATTCTGCCCGAAATACGCATCCACATCCCACCGCGCAAGGGAAAAGAGCCGCTCGATGACGTCGCGACGTCGTGGTTCAGCCCCAGGAGTCTCTGCGCCCGCTCCTTCAATCTTCTCCGGCGGAAAGGTGCCCCTGAAATCGGACACCACCATCGCACCGGTGAAAAGCAGACCGGCCTTGGAGGAACTGCCGGTCACCGCTTCGCCGCCGGTCTCCTGCAACGCCGTCCGCACATCCCGCAGCACACGTTGAAATTCCGACACCGCCTTCAGCTGATCCTTGTGCGACTTCTGATCTACAAAAGCCGTGTCCGCTCCAAGCCCCATCAGCTCCGCCAGGCTATCCACTTCGCTCTCTTCGAGCGCGGCGCCCTCCGCTTGCAGAGTGTCGGCGGTCTTCTTCTTCGCGGACGGGGCCAGCAACGGTTGAAACGGGGCCGGGCCGGAGACGGTAAACCAAAGCTCCGGGCGGGTCTGGGGCGATGTGTCATCCAGCTTGACCGCGCCGGGTTTCCTTTCAACCTCTCCAACATTCAGGGACTGCAGAGCCTCATGCAAACGGGTATTGCGAGACTTCCCCCTCAGAGCCAGCGAAAAGAACTCACCGCGTGGATTGACGCCCGCCAACCGCAACGGCAGCCCGCCAGGCCCGGAAGTTCGCATGAACAGAATACCCAGCTTCAGCCCAATCGCGTCAACATGAACAGGGTAATACTTTTGCTCCAACAGGGCGGAATCTACCGGCAAGTTGGCAATCTCAAAGGGAACTGACGAATTGAACATCCCCTGCAGCCGGTCGATGGTGAGCATCCCCTCCTGATCCAGGGTGAGCTCAACCTCCAAATCATTGATCGGCTTAAGGATATCCTGAAAACGCAGGGAGCCGTTCCGCAACGAAACCGTGGACTCGCCAATGATGAACTGCTTGCCGCCGACCACGGTCCAGGTGGTGGAGATTGATCCTTCGCCATCCGCTTCTTCAATGAAACTGGATAGTTGCGGCAAGACCTTGAGCACCTTGCCCTCCAGGTTCATGGCCACCAGGCCCGCGCTGCGTCCCACCGGAATCGCGCCCGCCATCCGGAAAGTGTATTCGTCCTTGTTGATCATCTCGCACTGCCGGATGCGGATGACATGCCCCAGCCGGCGATTGGTGCTGCCCAGGAGGTTGATGGCGATGGAATCAAACGCTACGCCGGCCAGCTCAGCGTCGGTCCAGCCAATGGTCGATTCCCAGGATGGAAGTTCCGCATTCCCTGAAAAATCAACATGTAAGTCGAGATTACCCTTGAAGAGGTCTTTGTCCCCCAGAATCCCTTGGCCAAGTACCGCCGCGTTGGTATTCAAAGCACTGAACCGGACATGCAGCGAGTCCTTCGGGATATGATACCCGCCCGCAAGCCCGAACAGCTTGTTGCCCTCCCGTCCAAATTCACCCCGCAGGATTCTCAGATCCCCGCTGGAGTCTGTAACCGCCGAAAGCAACGCCCAGAAGCCACCCAACCGCCCCACCGATCCGTCGTGCAACTCCATGACCGCCTCGAGGAAAGGCTGCTTGATGCTGCCCGCCAGCGTAATTTTCCCGTTGATATAACCCTTCCAATCTTCAGTCCGGCCCAGGCTGGCGCGAGAAATCACATCATGCAAATCCAGCTCATCAATCTGAATGGTGGTCGTATCGAACCGATCCACCGCGAAGTTATACCCGCCGGACATCCTTATGTAATCCTTAAATATAAAACGCTCAACCTGCACTATATTTTTCTGATAGGTAAAATCGAAATCGCCATTGGCGATGGCCTGATTTTCACGTGCCAAGTTGTAACTGAACAGACCGTGATACTCCTTGTCCACCGTCTCCCGCACCATCCCGAACGCGGAGACCTTGATGCCGGTTTCGGGATGACGCACGGTGGCTCGTGTCCGGTAACGTCCGCTGTCGGAGTCGACTTCACCCGTAATGGTGAGGCTCTCTAAAAAGCCTGAAACCTGGATTTCCGGGTTGTACCATTGTGCAAGAAACTGCGGGCCGGACACACTCCAACGATACGGCTGACCGCGCTTGTGCCGGAATGTTGCCTTGCCGAATCGGGGTTGGGAATACACCTGCAAAGTGGCGTCGAAAGCGTCAACAGTGTACCAGCCGGAAAAGTCGGCAATGTCGCTGGATTGTGTTGAATTGACCAGGCCATTCCCTTCGATCAGCCAGCCACGTCCGCCGGTCAGGGAGAAACTCACATCGACGGAGGGGCGCAAGGCATTGAGCCGGGTGAGGCTCTGCGGCAATCCCGCTGGATTCACGAGTCCCCGGACGTGAAGGTTGACATTGAACATACGGTGTTCCTTCGGCCGCCAGACCCCTTTGCCGGTAACCTCCATCCCGTACCAGCTGGCCCGTACCGAATTGAATCGTAACCGGTGGTTCCGTTGCACCCATTCGAGATCGGTTTGGATGTCCCGGATCGGGCCGATCACAAGCTGCATGCTGTCGGAGGTGACATGCGCAGTAGGCCTGAAAATGCCTTCAGAGGGTTTCCACAGCAGGTGCGCGTCGATTTCCATGGTCCCAACCGGTGCTTCATGAGGCTTGAGCCCGGCAAAGGTGACCAGGTGCTTGCCCAACCGCCCCTTCTTCACGTGACCGAAGGCTTCCGCCTGTACAACGTCGCGCAGGGTCAGGTAGCCATTGAAGGTGATGGGATCGCCCTCGAAGCGGACGCGCCCATCTCCCCGGATATCCTGCTCTTGCAGCTCTGCGTTCAACCGGATACCGTCGAGATACGGACCCTTTGTGATCTGTAGCGCCCCCTCATGCAGGGTAATCGCCCCCGCCCCGCTCCAGCCGCTGGAATCTGCACTGACACGCAGGTGCAGACCAAGTTTTCCCGCCACATCGCCGATCGCGTCGGTGGGCGTGGAAGCGTAGCTGAGATCCAGGCTGTCTAACTGGAAATCTGCCCGGATACCGGGTTCCAGCAGGTTGGCGTTGCCGGACAGGGAAAAGGTTGCGGAGGTGTCCTGATAGAGTTGGCCCGACAGGCCGATGATGGTATGGGCCAGATTGGTCATGTGCAGCCAGCCGTTCAACTTGCTGGCCGCAACAACCGGTTCGTCCGCCCGGGTCACCAACGCCACACGGCCATTTTGAATGATAAAGCGGTTCAGATGGTCTAATTGCTTGATATTCTTAAAGTTAATCCGAGTAGAATCGCTGCTGCCGCCTTCACCTAACCGAACGACTAGATCGGGCTGAAGTATGGATATCTCACGAATTAAATTTTGCAGTCTAAAGGGACGCTGGAAGAGATTGGGATATTCCAGTTGGAGCCGGACTTCTCCAATATACGCAGCGATGGTGGAATCGTGGCTGGCATATTGCAGCCCATGCAGGGTCAGGGAAGAGAACCGGAAGACAGCGGCGTCAAGCTGCAAATCGCCGGGCAATTCGCCGGTCATGGCGAGGATGCGGTTGCGGATAAAGTTGGAATCGTTGAGGTAGTGAACGACGAGAAAGACGGCAAAGACAATGGTCAGCAGTGCCGTGGCGATCAGCGCGATCCATTGCTTGCGGGACATACGGCCCTCAGGCGAATGTCTTCAGGAACACGCCATCGGGATCCAGAGCGCCGGCCACCGCCCGGTCGGTGCGATCCCCTTCGACAGCGGAAGTGCGGAGCGAAGAGGGCTGGTAGTTGATCGTGGGAGACTTTAATGGTTTCAGCCTGAGGTAGACACGGTCCAGCCAGGCCAGCCGCCCCCGACTGCCCGCCAGCACCCCGGCGATGTCAAACCCGGCAACGTTCTTCCGTACCCTTCCTCCGAAACGAAGGCAGCGCGCGCGCCCATCCACGAGATCTACTCCCAGCAGCAGGTGGCGCACCGTGATGCCCCGTTCGCCGCAGATCAAACCTCCCACGGTTCCGGGGTAGTCCTCCGGCCAGTTGTCCAGGGAAAAACCGGCGTCATTCGCAACTCGAAGCACCGCTTTGGCGGGAACCCCGGCTTCAACCTCGATAACCAAGTCTCGCGGATCCGGCGCGGAAATCCCGTCCCGCGCCAGCGATACCACTGTCAGAACTGAATTGGGAACAGTGAAACTCGGAGGAAACAGATGTCCCTTGCCCACCGGGAGGACACGCCAGCCGGAGGTCCTCGCCCAGTCGATGATGCTCATCACATCTTCGGTCGAACGGGGCAGCACCGCCGGGTACGACGCGCTCTCCAGCCAGATGAAGGCAAAACGATCTTGTGGCGGGATCTGTTGAGTATCCGTGCTCACCTGTCCCCCAGTTGTTCGCTGGTGCAGCCGAACCGCCGCTCACGGCGTGTGTAATCCAACAACGCCTGGTATAAGTTCGGCTTACGGAAATCCGGCCAGAATGTGTCGGTAATGAAAAGCTCGGTATAAGCGCATTGCCACAGCAGGAAATTACTGATTCGAAATTCGCCCGAGGTACGGATTAGAAGATCGGGATCGGGCAGATCCGCCGTGGAAAGCGCCTGCGAGAACTTCTCCTCGCCCACCTCCCTGGCGCCTTCCGCCAACAGCTTGTTGACGGCCCCGACAATCTCCTGCCGGCCGCTGTACGAAAGCGCCAGATTCAGGATCAATCCGTTATTATGAGCCAGTTTATCAATCGCCGCTTCAAGTTCTTCACGAGGTCGATCCGGCAAATCCTTCATCTGGCCGATGGTACGCAACCGGACATTGTTCTTATCGAGATCGTCCACTTCTTTCCGGATCGTGGAGACCAGGAGCTGCATCAGAGCCGAGACCTCTTTGGGAGGCCGCTTCCAGTTCTCGATGGAGAAGGTGTAAAACGTCATGGCTTCGATGCCGAGGTCGCCCCCGGCCTCGACCATTTCCCGCACCGAATTTACCCCTTCACGATGCCCGAAGACACGCGGCAGTTTCCGCTGCCTGGCCCAACGGCCATTGCCGTCCATAATAAAGGCAATGTGCCGGGGCAGGCGCGGCAAGGCTTTCACCTGCTCCAGCAGCTCCGCTGTTTCGGCAGCGTTCATGGGGCACACATCCTTCCCGTGCGGTTATGCAAGAAAGGCCACGACAGGAAGCCTGCGGCCAGCATGGCCTGACTCCCTGACGTGGCCCTGGTGGCAACGACAATCAGGCGCCGCCTTCTTCGCCTTCCAGCTGCTTGGCAGTATCATTGGCGATGTTGGCCTCTTCCGCCATTTCCAGGTTGGCGTAAGCGATGGCCAGACGCTGCCAGTACCCGACTTCCGGGTTCGGGTTGTCCAGCATCTTCACCTCACCATCCGGGAACAGGTAGGGCTCCAGCACATCCACCAGTCTCTGCCAGTCCTGCAGGCGGAACAGGGTGTTGACGAGGAACTTCCGGGATTCTTCATCTTCGGGATTCAGCTCCACAGCCTGGGCAAACGCATCCGCCGACTGGCGCATCATCTCGCTCGCCTTTTCTTCCTCGTCCACCGGGAGGTTGGCGGAGGTCACGTACAGCAGGCGGCCCTTGTTGAAATAGAAGTCCGCGACTTCCGGATTCAGCTCGATGACCTTGTCCCACATCACAATGGCTTCGTCGAACTGTTCCATCTGCTGATAGGCGATGGCCATCCGGTCAACCACGTCACCCATGCGGCTGTCATCGATCTCGATGATCTCGTCGGCCATCTCAAGGACTTTCCGCCATTCTTCATCGGCGAAGTAGATGTTCAGCAGGTTCAACCGGGTAGCGACATCCGTGCCCGTGGTATCCACCTCCAGCGCGGTGATGAACGTCTGTTCGGCGGCCTCAAACTCCTCAAGCTGAAGCTGACACAGACCGATTCGTTTCAGCGTCTCGTACTCATCGGGACGAATTATCTGCGCGGTCTGGAACATCTCCAGCGCCTTTGCAAAATCACCTTCGTTGAAGGGTTTCACCGCCGCGTTGAATACCTGACGCCAGGCTTCATAACGCGTGGCCTTGATGTCCTTGTCGTACTGGTCGGTCAGATTCTTGGCCTTGGCGAAGGCCTCGTTCATCTGCTCCCACTCCTTGAGCTCGGCGTGCACCTTGCCCAGGAAATACCACACGGCCGGATCTTCCGGCGTGGCCTCGGCGCCTTCCTGCAGGACTTCCTTGGCGTTCTCCGGGTCGTCCTGTTGCATATAGATCTTTGCCGAGCGCACATAGCTGCTCTGGCATCCCGTCAACATGGCCACCATCGCCAGCATGACGAATACTGAAAGAATACGTCCCGTTCCTCTTAACATGATCCCCCTCTCGCGAAGTTCTTTACAAACAAAAAATATAGCCGCACCGTTGTACTGTTGCAAGCATGCAACCCTAAAAAGCATACGGCGGGCGATGGATCCCGTCTTCCCGGATAATCGCTGTAACCAGCTCTCCGGGCGTAATGTCAAAGGCCGGATTATACGCTCGGCAACCTGCCGGTGCAACTGTCCGGTCCTGGTAAATCCGCACCTCGTTCTCGCTGCGGTATTCGATGGGGATATCGTCCCCGGAATCCGCGTCAGGGTCACAGGTTGTCGAGGGCGCGACCACGTAAAACGGTACGTTAAACCGGTTCGCAAGCACCGCAAGCTGGAACGTGCCGATCTTGTTGGCCGTGTCGCCGTTGCGGGCGATCCGGTCCGCGCCCAGCATTACGAAATCCACCTTGCCGTCCTGCATCAGCCGGCCCGCCGCACTGTCGCACAGCAAGGCGCCGGGAATGCCCAGGCGTCCCAGCTCCCACATGGTCAGTCGCGCTCCCTGTCCCAGGGGACGAGCTTCACAAGCGTACACCTTGTCAATCCGGCCCGCCTCATGCGCTCTACGCAACACACCCAGGGAGGTTCCAATGCCGTAGGTTACCAGAAAGCCGGTGTTGCAATGGGTCAGGGCTTTCGCGTCCATTGGAATGACCTCGAGCCCGTGCTCGGCCATGCGCTCGCACATCTGCTCGTCTTCTTCGGCGATCTCCCGCGCCCGAGTTTCCAGCGCCGCATCGAGATCCGACTCCGCATCCGGTAGACGGGACGTTATCGCACCTGCTTTTTCCGCAACCTCCAGCAGCTCCCTGACCGCCCAGGAGAGGTTGACCGCCGTGGGGCGGGCCTTGGCGATCCGGGCGCACCAGTCGCGCCATTTCGTCCTGTCGCCGGCCGCCTCACGGTACGCCAGCACCGCCGCGAACGCACCCGACACGCCAATCGCCGGCGCGCCGCGAATCCCCAGCCGTTTGATGGCGTCGACCACCACCCGCCAGTCCTTGGTCACAACCGGCTGTTCCTCAAACGGCAGCAGGGTCTGCTCGATGAAGTGGAACGAGTCGCCGTCCCACCAGAGCCCGCGATTTTCGTCAAACAGGACGCTCAAAACGACACCAGTTTCCGGTATTCGTCAACACGTTTTTCCAGGTCCTGCATGGTCAGCACCTTGGTCTTTTCCATGGAGAAGTCTTCCACCACGTACGAGCCGAGCACCGACCCGTACAGGATGCCGCGCCGCCAGGTCATGGGATCGTCCAGATCATGGCTGGCCAGGTATCCCAGAAAACCGCCGGCGAAGGTGTCGCCCGCTCCGGTGGGATCGATCACCCGGCGCACCGGGAAGGCGGGCAGGCTGAAGAGTTCGCCGTCTTCGCGGAACAGCATGGCGCCGTGCTGCCCCTTCTTGATCACGATGGTTTTCGGCCCCATGTTGAAGATCGAATCCACGGCGGAGAGGATATCGGTTTTGTCCGTCAGGTCCGCCGCTTCTTCGTCATTGATCATCAGCACATCCACCCGTTCGAGCACCTTCTTCAGCTCGTCGGGAGTGCCGTTGATCCAGAAGTTCATGGTATCCATCGCCACCAGCTCGGGCGACTCGATCTGGTCGAGAACCTGCAACTGCAACGCTGGATGGATGTTGCCCAGGAAGACAATCGGTGTGGTGCGGAAATGGTCTGGAATCTTGGGCTCGAACCGCTCGAACACACCCAGCAGCGTAAACAGGGTGTCCCGCTTGTTGGGGTCCTCGTAGTAACGTCCTCCCCAGCGGAAGGTTTCGCCCTCGGCGGTTTCCAGACCGGAGGTGTCCACGTTCCGGCTTTTCAGGAACTCGATCTTTTCGAGGGGAAAATCGGACCCGATCACCGCGACCAGGCGGATGGGGGTCATCAGACTTGCCGCGGTGGAAAAGAAGAAGGATGAACCGCCCAGGGCGTCATCCACTTTGCCCGCCGGGGCTTCCACGGTGTCCAGGGCCGCCGAGCCGACGACCAGAATCTCTTTGTCAGGCATCACATACTCACATCTGTTCGGGGGCGGATACGCCCAGCAGGCGCAGCCCCTCGGCCAACACGATTTGAGCGGCTTTTACCAGCGCAGCGCGAGCCGCAGAAACTTTCTCGTCGTCACCAATGACACGACACGCGGTATAGAACTTGTGAAACGTTGTCGCGAGATCATGCAGGTAACCCACCAGTTTCTGCGGTTCGTACCCCTGGGCCGCACGCTGTATGGTAACTCCAAATTGCTCCAGGTGCTTGATCAGATCCAGCTCTTCCGGCTCCTTGAGATAACTCAGGTCCGTTGCGTCCGTTACCTCCGGACAGCCCTTCTGCCGCAGGATGCTGCTGATGCGGGTGTGGGCGTATTGCACATAAAACACCGGGTTCCGGTCGCTCTGCTCCTTCGCCAGGTCCAGGTCGAATTCCAGCGGTGTGCTGGTCCGGCGTTGCAGGAAAAAGTACCGCGCCACATCGGTTCCCACCTCGTCCACCAGCTCCTGCAAGGTGATGAGCTTGCCGGCGCGCTTGGACATCTTGACCTTTTTTCCGTCCTCGATCAGGTGGACCTGCTGCACGATGATGGCGTCGAACGCCTCCTCATAACCGAACACCTTCAGTGCGGCCTTCATCCGGCCCACGTAATCCAGATGGTCCGGCCCCAACAGGTCCAGCGCCAGGTCGTTGCCCCGTTTCTGGATCTTATCAAGGTGGTAGGCGATATCCGGCAGCAGGTAGGTGGGACGGCCTTCGCTGGTGACGATCACCCGGTCCTCATCGCCGTACTCGCTGCCCTTGAACCAGAGCGCGCCGTCCTTCTCCTCCACCGCGCCCTTGTCCTTCAGCATATTCAGCACCTGCATGGGCGCATCGGAGGCGTGGAGTTCGGTTTCACGGAACCAGCGATCAAACGTGACATCGAAAGCTTCCAGCGCGGCCTGCTGCTTTTTCAGGTTGAGTTCGGCGGCTTTGCGCCCCGCTTCTTCCGGGTCGGTGTTCGATGAAGCGCCGTTCGGATACAGCGTTTTCGCCAACTCGCTGACGTCCTCGCCGTGGTAGCCGTCCTCGGGCGGCTCATTTCCGTTCGCGCGGGCGATCACGGAGGCGCCCAAGCGCCGGATCTGGCGGCCGGCGTCGTTCACGTAGAACTCCGCGAAGGCCACGTAACCGGCTTTCTTCATCACACGCACCAGGCTGTCGCCGATGGCTGCGGCGCGGGCGCTGACCACGTTTACCGGGCCGGTCGGGTTGGCGCTGACAAATTCCACCAGCACCTTCCTGCCCGTCCCCTCGACATTTTCGCCGTACTCGTCGCCTTTGTTCAGGATCTCCCGGACCACGTTCTGGTAGGGCCTGAGGCCGACCCAGACGTTGATAAACCCCGGTCCGGCGACCTCGACCTTTTCCAGGCCGATCTCGTCCCAGTCTACCGCCTGCACCCATTCCTCAGCGATGGCTCGCGGCGATTTGCCGAGCTGTTTGGCCTGTGTCATGGCGAGGTTGGTGGCCAGGTCGCCCTGGTCGCTGCGCTTGGGGATCTGCCACTGCACCGGATGGTCTTCCGGCAACGACGCCGCACTGCGCAGTGCGGCGGAAAGGCGTTCTTGCAGGCTATCGAGACTCATGTGTGTGTCTTCAGGAAATGTCGTTGTCGTGGAAACGGGTGATGTCGGCGTCACCCCACAGGCGCTCGAGCTGGTAATACGCGCGAGCGCGCGGAGTGAGCACATGGACCACCACATCGGCGTAGTCCAGCAGCACCCAGCTCAGGCTGCCGTAGCCCTCGACAGACCGTGCCCGGATCTTCTCCGGCAGTGCGTCGAGGCTCTTCATGATATGATCCACAATGGCTTTGACATGCACATCTACCGCACCCGTGCAGATCACAAACGCGTCACACAGCGTGGACAGCTCTTCCAGATCCAGGGCGATGACATCCCGGGCCTGTTTCTCGAGCATGCACTGCGCGATTTTTTCAGTCAGTTCTCGGGAAGTCAAATCGCTCATCACGTATCAGGGTGAGTAGTTCAAGGACTGGTAATCCTGGCCCAGGATCAGCGTCAGGTCCGTGTCCACCGACTGATCCGCACCTGTCCCGACCCGGACCTGTTCGTTGGACATGCCCATGGACAAGGCCAGCCGCAACGCGTGTTTACGCATATCGGGGCCGTAAACAATAACGGAGGATCCGTAGCGCTGGCCGGCGTTGCCGGTGTCCCGCACATCGTAATCCATCCCCCGCAGCACTTCCTTATAGTGCGCCGCCAGGCCGCCGATGCTGGTGCTGTTGAGCACGACAATGCGCACATAGCGCTCGTTGTTGACCATGGGTGGCAACGAGCCGACTTCGGGCTCCTCCACCACAGGGGAGCCGTCGGCGGTTTCGCCCGCGGCGTCGCTCATCTCCGCGGCCTCTTCATCCGGGGCGCCGGCTCCACCCGCCCTATGGGCGTCATCCACACGCGGTCCGCCGCCGATGAGTTGCATCACCAGAATGATCAGCAAAATCACCACTTGCAGCCCGGAAAGGCCGATCAGCAACGTGATCTTTTTCTCAAGTGATGGCGCAGCTCGTTTTCCCGTCTCCCGTGGGGGAATCCGTACCATCCTCACTCCCATCCTTGCCAGAGTGTAAAAAAGTCAAAACCCCGTGCCTACCGTCAGGCTGGAGGGCACGGGGAGGTTGTTACCTGTTCTTCAAACACTTGCTCAATACAGATCCCACGGCCGAATGCTCTCGTAGGAATGACCGTCCCAGCCCCCCATGAACAGGTTGCCGTAATGCGGCGACCGGTACATGCCGGGCGCGAGACGATCCACTGAAATCCGGAACAGCACATTGTCCGCCGGTCGCCAGCTCAGGTCCGCCCCGCCGAAGAATTCGGCGTTGTTCAGCAGACCGTTCAACGGTCCCTGGCCGGGGCCGCTGTACGCCTGCTTGAAGGGATTGTTGGCCACTCCCAGCCGCAGTTGCAAGTCCACCGGCGCATCAAAACGGTACCGGATGGTGTTCATGTAATAGCCCTGGGTGTACCCGTTGCCCCCAGCGCTGCTGTAACCCATCCCCATCTGGTGGTTCATGCTGATTCGTGAAGCGTCCAGCAAGCCATCGAAACCCGAGTTCTCGATCATGGGTTTCACCAGGTGGTCGTTTGTGGAATACTCAGGCGTATCCCGGTAGGGCGACTGCGCGAACACGCTCGCGCCCACCAGCATAAGCGCCAGAAAAACAACCAGAATCGTCTGTTTTCTCATCATCAGGGCCTCCTGACACTAAAGTAGTCCCGAGAGCCGTTGTAAATCAAGTCCCGACAGCGTTTTCCTCGTAAATGCGATTGGCCTCGGCCAGGTCCTCCCGATTGTTGATCCCGTGGATTTCCTCGAACCCGGCGGCAATCGCCGCAACCGGTTTGCCCTCCCGGAAATACCGGGCGAACACATCCGGCAGGTAATACTCGCCCTGAGCGTTGTCGTTGGTCACGTTCCGCAGGGCGTCAAATAACTCGGTCTTCCGGAAGAGGTAAATTCCGGAATTAATCTCATCAATCGCGAGCTCATCCTCGCTGCAATCCTTGTGCTCGCGGATGGCGTACACGTTGCCGTCCTCGCCCCGCAGCACACGGCCATAGCCGGCCGGATCCGGCGCGTTCGCGGTAATCACCGTTGCCGCCGCCGCCTTCTGGCGGTGATACGCGAGCACCCGGCTCAAAGTTTCCACACTCAGCAGAGGCACATCGCCCGACAGCACCAGGATATCTCCGGTGAAGCCCTCCAGCGCCTCCTCCGCCATCTGCACCGCGTGGCCGGTACCGAGCTGGTCTTCCTGCACGGCCCAGGTCGCGCCGGCTTCTTCCACCACCGAAATCACCAGCTCGCGCCCGTGCCCGACAATCACCACCACCGGATCCGCGTCAATTCCCTTCGCCTGCCCGATGACATGCTGCACCATGGGCTTGCCGCCCACCTCGTGCATCACCTTCGGCAGGTCCGATTTCATCCGTTTGCCCTGCCCGGCGGCCAGGATCACCGCCGCTACGCCATGAGAATCGCTCATCACCTTTTCACTCTTATGTTGTCTATCAACCGTACCTCGCCGAATTTCACCGCCACCGCCAACAGTGCGTCTTCCTCGATCTCCCGCACCGGCGTCAATGTGCGCCAATCCACGATCTCGATGTAGTCCTTCACACCCGCCGGCGCGTCGCTACGGATCACATCTTCAATGGCTTCTATCAGAACACGGCTGTTGCGTTCTCCGCTTTCATAAAGCTCTTTCGCCTTCATGAGCGCCCGATGAAGCGCCGGGGCCTGGGCTCGATGATCGGGAGCCAGGCGCACATTCCGGCTACTCATCGCCAGGCCGTCCTCTTCACGAGCAATCGGTCCCAGCAGGATCTCGACGCCGAACTGCAAATCCGCCGTCATCTGCTGGATGATGCGCGCCTGCTGAGCGTCCTTCTGGCCGAACACCGCCACATCGGGACGTACGGCGTTGAACAGCTTCGTCACCACTGTGGTCACACCGCGAAAATGGGTCGGACGGCTGGAGCCGCAGAGATAACGCCCCAGGTCCTCCACCTCGACGAAGGTCTTGTACCCCTCGGGATACATCTCCTCGACGCTCGGGTAGTAGATCGCCTCCACTCCCCGCTCCTCACAGAGCTGCATGTCGCGCTCTTCGTCGCGGGGATAGGTCTCATAGTCTTCACCGGGGCCGAACTGAGTGGGGTTGACGAAAATGCTGACGACTACCGTATCCGCGTGCTGCTGCGCCAGGTCAACCAGGCTCAGGTGGCCCTCATGCAGGAACCCCATGGTGGGCGCAAAACCGACCCGCTTGCCTTCCGCCCGGCGGGCGTCGCTCCATTGCTGCATCTCACGGTACGATGTCAGCACCTTCATGAATGCCAGCTCTCGTCTTCGTTGGGGAAATCGCCCTTCTTGATGTCGTCGACGTAACGGCCGACGGCGTCACGCACCAGCTCCGCGCCTTCCAGGTAGCGCCGCACGAACCGCAGGTTCATGTACTGCGCGTCCAGCCCCAGCATATCGTGCGCCACCAGGATCTGACCGTCGCACTGCGGCCCGGAAGCGATGCCGATGGTGGGAATGGTAAGCGCCCTGGTCACCTCCGCCGCCAGTTCCATCGGGATCTTTTCCAGCACGATGGCAAACACGCCCGCGTCCTCCAGCGCTTTGGCGTCGTCCAGAATCCGCTTTGCGGAAGCGTCGGTCGCGCCCTGCAGCTTGAAGCCGCCAAACGCATGCACCGATTGCGGAGTAAGCCCCAGGTGCCCCATCACCGGTACGCCCACATCGGTAAGCCGCTGGATGGTCTCCAGCATCGGCTTGCCGCCCTCGAGTTTGACCGCCTCCGCCCCGCCTTCCTTCATCAGACGCAGTGCGGCTTCGATGGTTTTCTCCGGGGTAACCTGGAAACTGCCGAAAGGCATATCCGCCACGAGAAGCGCGGTTTTCACGCCCCGCCGGACATTGCGGGTCATGAACACCATCTCATCGAGGGTGACGGGCAACGTGTCCTTGTTGCCGGCGATGACCATGCCGGCGGAATCGCCCACCAGGATCACATCCAGCCCGGCGGAATCCTCAATGGCGGCAAACGTGAAATCGTAGGCGGTCAAAGCGGCGATCCTGAGCCCCTTTTGCTTCATACGAACCAGCCAGGGGACCGTCACCTTCCGCTTCTTGCTCTTCCCACCGCTATCTTTGTTCGAGGCTGTGTCACTCATGGCGTCGCCTCACTCTCTATCTTACTTCCAATGCGTGTTCGATGATCCCGCCGCCCCACAACGCTTTCCCACGATACCACACCGCCGACTGGCCGGGGGTCGCCGCACGACGTGCGCGGAGAAAACGGATCTCGGTCCTGCCATCCTTGTCCGGCGGATACACCATCGCCGGACCGCCGGCGTCGTTGTACCGGATCTTCACCTTACAGCGTTCCGGTTCCGTAGGCGGCTCGTGCGACAACCAGTTCACGTCACGCATCACACAGCCGCCGTGGAACAGGTCTTTGTTGTCCCCCACCACCACGGTGTTCGTATCAGGACGCAACTCAATCACAAAGTACGGCCCTTTGCCGTCACGGATGTTGAGCCCGCGACGCTGGCCGATGGTATACCGGAAAAAGCCTTGATGCTCCCCGAGCTGCTCGCCACGCTTGTTGACGATCGGACCTTTCCCGATGCCACGCAGTTCGGAGCTCCTCATTTCCTGCAAGTGTAATACATAATGGTCGTCAATAAAACAGGCCTCCTGGCTCTCCGGCTTGTCCGCCACCGGCAGATCCAGGTATTCCGCCTCCTTGCGGATATCCTCCTTCCGCCATGTCCCCAGGGGCAGCAGGGTCTTCGCCAGCCATTCCCGTTTCAATCCCCACAGCGCATAGCTCTGGTCCTTGCTCCTGTCCTTGCCTTTCTCCAGTCTCGGCCCATCGCGTCCCAACACCACGCGCGCATAATGCCCCGTCGCCAGCTTGTCGGCGCCCAGATCCAACAGGCCCCGCTCCAGGATCGAGCCCCATTTGATGTTCGGGTTGCAGATCACGCAGGGATTCGGCGTCGCGCCCGCCAGATAGGTGTCCTGATAAGGATTGACCACCAGGTTCATGAAGTCGCTGCGGAGGTCGATCACGGTATGTGGAACACCCATCCGGTCGCAGATCCGCGCGGCGTCCTCGATGGACTGCTGCACACTCTGCGACTTGGCCAACGGGACCAGCGACTCGTCGAAGAGCTGGAGTGTAACCCCCTGTACCTCGTATCCGCGTCGGTGCAGCAGATGCGCCGTGACGGAGCTGTCCACCCCGCCGCTCATCAGCACGGCGACCCGAACCTCTTTCCGCCTGCGGTTGTACTTCGCCAGCACCATCTAAAAGGCCATGTCCCGAAAACGCTTCACATGAGCCGCCAGCCGTTGCGCGACGAAGTCCACATCCTTCTCTGTCGTGGAGCGCCCCAGGGTGAGCCGCAAGGACGACTGGGCCGTCTGATCATCCAGACCAATGGACGTCAGCACGTGAGACGGTTTCGTTGAGCCGGAACTGCACGCCGACCCGGTGGAAACCGCGATGCCGTCCATGTCCAGCGACAGCAGCAGCGATTCGCCTTCCACGTCGGGAAAGGCCACGTTCAGATTCGCGCCCAGACGATTGCTCAAGGAACCGTTGAGCTTTACTTCACCCTCCACGTGCTCCTGGAGCTGTTCCCAGAGCCGGTCCCGCAGCTTCGCGAGCCGAGGCTGTTCGGTGTGAATCTTTACGCTGCATATCCGCACCGCCTCGCCGAACCCGATGATGCCCGGCATGTTCTCCGTGCCGGTGCGGACACCCTGCTCCTGGCCGCCGCCGAGCGCACGAGGCTCCAGCTTCACCTGCCTGCCGATGTACAGCGCGCCGACACCCTTGGGGCCGTAAATCTTGTGACTGGAAACAGATACCAGGTCCAGCCCCATACCGTCCACATCCACCTCTTCCTTGCCGAAGGACTGCACCGCGTCGGTATGAAACCAGGCGCCGCCCTCATGTGCAACGGAGGCGAGCTGCGTGATGGGCTGGATCGTGCCGATCTCGTTGTTGATGTGCATCACGCTGACCAGCACGGTATCCTCGCGAAGCGCCTGCTTCAGCGCGTCCGGGGTCACAAACCCGTCTTCCGTGATCGGCAGGTACGTCACCTCAAACCCTTCCTCTTCCAGGAAGCCGGCGGCTTTCAACACCGCGCTGTGCTCAAATTGGGAGGTGATGAGGTGGCTCCCGCGGCCGTCCTTCTTCGCCTGCCGCATCACCCCGATCAGGGCGAGATTGTCGGCTTCCGTGCCGCCGGAGGTGAAGAACACCTGTTCCGGCTGAGCGTACATCAGACTCGCAACATTGCTGCGGGCTTCGTCCAGGGCGTCTTTGGCTTCACGCCCCTTCGCGTAACGGCTGGAGGGATTGCCCCATTCGTTCAGTATGGCGTCGTACACTCGCCGCGCCACCCGTTCATCCACCGGCGTCGTCGCGCTATTATCCAAGTAAATCAACTGGTTGCCAGCCACGGTTCAGTCCTTTTCGCTGCTGCTTTTTGTTGTTGACTGTGCTCTACAGGTAAGGTAGTGAGTCCCGTTCGCGGTTCAAGATGCAACGCCCTGGAAAACCAACGGCCCGAGGCTGCTACCCCGGCAGATGCGTCTCCCACCACTGCACGAATTTCTTCAACGCCCGGCCACGATGACTGATCTCGTTTTTCGCGTCGGTTTCCATTTCAGCCAGGGTGATGTCGAAGCCGTCGGGCAGAAACACGGGATCATATCCGAAACCACCGTCGCCACGCTTGACAGTCAGGATGACGCCTTCCACGGTCCCATCGAAACGATACTCGCCGGTGTCGTCGACATAGGCCATGACGGTCCGGAAACGCGCCCGCCGGTTCTCCTCCGCAACGCCCTGCATCTCTTCAAGTAATTTGTTAACATTATCATCGTAAGTTGCCTCTTCGCCTGCATATCGCGAGGAGTACACACCCGGTTTCCCGTCGAGGGCGTCCACTTCCAGGCCGGTATCGTCGGCAAGCGAGGGCAGGCCGCTGCGCTGGAAGCCATCACGCGCTTTCAGCAGGGCGTTGCCCCACAAACTGTCCTCGGTCTCCTCGACTTCTTCGTCGGTGAACTCGGCGGGAGAATGGAGGACTACATCGTCGGTGAGCAGACGGGACAGCTCGCGCCGCTTGTCTTCGTTTCGGGTCGCCAGTAACAGGTGTCGCATCGGTTGGTCGCTCTCGTTTGTGTTGTTGGTTGTTCGAACTCGCTTCGCTGGAATGCGCTTTGCTTAATCGAGTGGCAATTGGGCCACTCAGACGCCTCTATACCATCACAGCATCTCAAGAAAACTCGTCCCTCTCCCTTCCCAGAGTACTCCGAAAAACTCCGCAAGCGTTGCCGCCACATCGGCGAAACTACCGCGCACACCCAGATTCTTGCCAACAGCGCCGCCCTCGATCCAGGCAAGTAGCGGTACATGTTCACGGGAATGGTCCGTACTGGAGGTGGTCGGGTCGTTGCCGTGGTCGGCGGTGATGATCACCAGGTCGCCCTCGCGCAAGTGTTGCAGCCACCCGGGAATCGCACGGTCCAGTTCCTCCAGGCCGCCCTTGAACCCCGGGCAGTCGTTACGGTGGCCCCAGAGCATGTCGAAATCCAGCAGGTTGGCGAACACCAGGCCGCTCTCCAGACTTTCCAGGCTGCGGGTGATCCTTCGGATGCCGTCGGCGTTGTTCTTCGTGTGCCTGGCGGAGGAAAAGCCGCGTCCGGCGAAGAGGGTGTCCACCTTGCCGATGCCATGGACATCCCAGCCCGCGCCTACCAAAGCGTCGAGGAGGGTCCGGCGTGGCGGCTCGACCGCATAGTCCTTACGGTTCGAGGTGCGGATCAGGTTGCCGGGTTCGCCGACAAAGGGTCTTGCGATCACCCGCGCCACCCGGTAGGGCGGCCGGAGGCGCTCGTGGATGCCCTCGCAGATGCGGTAGAGTTGCTCGAGCGGGACGACGTCCTCGTGGGCCAGTAGCTGCAAGACAGAATCGGCGGAGGTGTAGAGGATGATGCGCCCCGTGCGCATGTGCTCCTCACCGAGGCGCGCCATGATTTCAGTGCCGGAGGCGACCTCATTGCCGAGCACCGGTTTGCCGGCGACCTCCTCCACGAGATCCGCCACCTCTTGGGGAAACGCCTCGGGGAATGTGGGAAAGGCCGTTTCAGTGACCACGCCGGCCAGCTCCCAGTGACCGTCGATGGAGTCTTTCCCGGCGCTCTTCTCTTCCATCCTGCCGACATTGGCGCGGGGCGTCTCCACGGGCGCAACACCTTCTATGTCATGCAGGTTGCCCAGTCCCAGGTCGCGCAGATGGGGCAGAGTCAGCCCGTTCGCCCACCGGGCCAGGTTGCCCAGGGTGTCGCTGCCTTCGTCCCCATAGAAAGAGGCGTCGGGAGCATGACCCACCCCGACGCCGTCCAGGACAATCAATAACGCACGCTTCGGCCTAGCCAAAGATCTCTTTCTCTTTCGAAGCGGTGACGTCCACCATGACCGCACGGTAGCGATAGACACCGGGTTTGCCGGGAACTTCCTGCGGTTTGAGGACCTTGACGCTGGTGATTTCTTCGCCAGCCTCGTTCAGTCGCTTCTGCTTTCCCTTCGCCAATTTGGCGGAAAAGGTTTTGCCCTTCGCCATGATTCTCTCCACTGGTAAACAACAAACGGACCCAAGCCTTGTAATTTACAGGCCGATCCGTATCACTTCAAGTATTTCTCGTTGCCCCGGAGCACCACGTGTTGTCTGTCGCTGCCCGCTACTGATCGATAAAAAAACCGGATGAACCGCTGACCATCTGCAGTTTCATCGCCGACTGCGGGATCTCCTTGGCGACCTTTTCCTTTTCCGGCGAACTGATGTTGCCGATGGAGTCCGCATGCGACATGAACTGCTCTTTGGACACGTTAAGACTCTCCTCCGGCTCCACCGTCAGCGCCGTGCGTGAAATCGAATCCGCATTCACCAGGGAGGCCGACGTGCCGACCGGATTGGTCACCGAAACACCGTCAAGCCCAATCGTGATCAGACTCGCGCCCAGCGCCAGCCCAACCCCAAGGCCGGCCCAGCGAAACGTGGTCTTTTCAAACAGCGACACGCCGCCTGCCTTGTTGTTCTGCGCGTAGACACGCATACGGTAGGAAAAATCGGCGGGCGGCGCTTCGCTCTTCACACGGCGCAGCAGTGTATGCACATCGCCGCCTTCTTCAGCGAACGCCTTGCAGAACTCATCACTCTCCTGAGCCTGCTCCAGCTCTTCCACCTGTTCCCGGCTCAACTGTGACCGTTTCAGCCACAGCCGTTCAAACGTGGTAGTATCCATCCCGTCACACTCTGAACAAAGTTATGTGTTAACCTTTCGTTTCTGGAGCTTCTCCCTTTGGTCCTGTCTTCGAGGTCGTCCGACGGGCGCTACTCCTCGCAACCGGCCGGCGGCCTCTGCTTCCTGTCCTTTTCCCACTCCTCTTCCCGGCACGGATGTGTCGGGTCAAACGCTCTGGCGAGCGCCTTCACCCGCGACCCCCATGGCTCATCCCCATGAGCCGAAGCCGTTGTTTCGTGTCGCAGGCTGCTTACAGTGGGTATACGCTAGAGGCTCACTCGGGTTCCCAGCCGGACTGACCGGGCTCTCGCAGAGAACCGAGCTGCTTCTTCAGGATGGTGCGGCCCCGGTTGACACGTGATTTTACCGTGCCCACCGGAATGTTCAGAATGTCGGCAACTTCTTCGTAACTCTTGTCCTGGATGTCCCTTAAAATCACCGCACTGCGGTACACTTTCGGCAGACGGCTCATCTCCTTGCGAACGACCGTGGCGATCTCGCTGCGGAGGGCGTCCTGCTCCGGATCGGCGAATTCATCCTCCACATCCACTCCGGACTCCTCCTGATCCTCGCCGCCGGTGTTGATACGGAAGGCGCGGCGGATCTTCTGCCGGCGCAGTTCCGTCTTGGCCAGGTTGCCCGCGATGGTGTACACCCAGGTGGAGAATTTGGCGATGGTCTTGTACCGCATCCGGTGCTTCCAGACGCGGATGAAGGTTTCCTGCAGGATGTCCTGGGTATGAGCGCCCTGGCCCACGAAGTTGCTGATAAACGTGGTGAGCTGGTGCTGATAGCGGGAAACGAGTTCCTCAAACGCGAATTCGTCGTCCTGCTGGACACGCGCCATCAGTTCTTCGTCGGTGATCTCCTGGTGGTTCACGGCAGGGTCGGTCATGTCACGGCTTCCTGCTTCGCTGTGCCTGTTTCACCAGGAAGCGTTCAAACATGCGGCCCGGCTTCTTGGACGTTGACTTGCGTTCCAGATCCATGATGCGAAGGTCCTCGAGTCCTCCCTGGGCCACTTCCAGCGACATGGTTTTCACCGGTTGAGACATCATGCGCCAGGTATTGGCGGTGTTGCCGGACCAGGTGCGCTGCGCTGAGGGGATTTTCTGGCGGTCATACTCCCGCTCCTTGGCCGCCAGCCGCAGCCGGCGTGAAACCTGCCCCATGATGAACCCCGCCTGCCGGCTGTCCTTTTCAAACTCCGTTTCGGTCAATTTGAAATCGCGCCAGGCGTCGGGCAACCGTCCGCCCGCCGCCCGGTCGAAGAACGCCCAGATATTCAGGTCCGGCTCCAGCCCCCAGATCTGCTGCAACACCTCCAGCGTTAACAAACCGCTTTCGCCCAGAAGCAGCGATGCTTTCTCAAGCTCACCCGCCAGGTCGATCAGGCGAATCTCACGCGATTCTGTCATCAACGCCATAGCGTCGGGCTCGATCGTCAGCTCCATCTCCGCCGCCCGTTGCTGCAACCACCGCTCGAGTTCACGCTTCTGTGGGGTTTCGCATCGGATCACAGTGACCTGTCTGCTCAGTTTCTGCTTCCATTTCAGCTTGGCGTCGCCCTCCATCAGGAGCACCAGAACCGTATCCTCGGAAGGGTTCTTCGTGTACTCCAGCAGGTAGTTCTGGATCTTCGGGGCGAGCTCCTCGGCTCGTTTGACCAGGATGACCCGCCGCTCGGCCATCATGGGAAGCTCGTTAAGGCTTGAGGCGAGCACATCCACCGTGATGTCGTCACCGTGGTAGCTGTCGAAGTTGAAGTCCCTCGTGGCCTCGTCGACAAGCTGCATGGTCAGCCGCGCGGTTTCATCGAGCAGGAGCGGTTCGTTGCCCAGCGCCAGGTATACCGGCGCGGGTTTGCCCGCGGCGACCTGCTTCGCGAAATCGTGGACCTGCACAGCTTTGCTCACTTCTCCTCCCTGAAGAACGCAAGATAGAAGGTAAGCAGAGGGGCCTGTGTCTCGCCAGTTCAGAACCGGGAAGGTTTGGCGGAGAGAAACATCATACGATTCATGCTTGAGCGGTGCATTTTCGATCCGCATATCGTGAGGGGCTTCTCTTGAAATAGCACGTCTATAGAGGATTCTTTTCCCCTTCGAAAGAAGTTGACACCACATAGTCCCCTGCCCTATTATGCAAGCGTATTGTGTTTCTTGATGAATTCCAGTTACCGTTTTTTTACAACAGGTTGAGTCGTTTGTCTTAGAGATTTGGAGGAATGCCTGATGGAGAAGAACCTACCCCAATCCCCGATAGATCGTCAGAATATACTGAACAATCAATTTGCCTTGCGGGAGATAAGAAAAGCACTGGACATTCGTGGGGTTGAGTTTGAAGGTGATTTCTGGGTGCTGAAGGAGCAAATCGCTGATTTTTTTGAGGTAAGCACCAGAACGATTGAGCGTTACCTGGAGAATTATTCAGCTGAATTGTCCGAAAATGGCTATGTAATCCTGAAGGGTAAGCGCTTGAATAATTTTAAATTAGCTCTGCGTGAGCACAATGTCTCCGACATTGATGTCGGAGACAAATCACCGCAACTCGGAATTCTTAATTTTCGCGCTTTTACTAATATTGCTATGATCTTAACAGAAAGTGTCCGAGCACGATTATTTCGGAGGATGATACTAGATATTGTGATCGATACGATTAACCAAAGAAGTGGTGGCAGCACAAAATACATTAATCAGCGTGATGAAGATTTCATAATTGCATATTTTCAGGAAGAAAACTACCGTAAGGAATTCACTGATGCTTTACGCGATTATGTAAATATGGGGAATTTTAAATATCCTAACTATACAAACAAGATATATGTTAGTATTTTTAGAGAAAATGCTGAAGAATATCGTAAAATACTAAAGTTAAAGTCTAAAGACAAAGTAAGAGATACATTTTACTCTGAAATTATTGATTTAATTGTGTTTTATTGACTTAAGATAGACTTATCACCGTCGTCCCGGCGGGGGAATGCGCGCCTCCACCGGCTCGGCGTCTTCCGGCACACGAATCCGCAGGCACACGAAGAACCCGGCCACCCCAAACGCCGCCGCCAGGAGGAACACCCACCGGAAACCGTAGATCTCCCAGATGTAGCCCGAAAGCACCGGCAACGTCATCGCCACGGCGTGGTCGATGGTAATGCCCAGCGAAATGGTCGGCGTGATATCGGAGGGATCATCGGCGATCTTCTTCAGGTAGGTCGTGCGCGCCACACGCAGGGCGAACAACACGCTGTCCAGGATATACGCCCCATACAGCACATAGAGCGCATGAGGCTGCGGGAAGAGGTCCGTTGAAAAAGCGTAGGCGAGGCAGATCACGATCAGCAGGATCTCATCGACCGAGAGCACCACTCTCTCCCCCAGCCAGTCGATGACTTCGCCGAGCAACGGCCGGAAAACCACTCCGATGGTGGCGGCGATGAAATAGAGGAGCGCGATGGTCGCCAACGGCACATCGTGCAGCTCCACCAGCACATACGCCCCGAAGGCGAGGAAGATCTGTTTGCGAACACCGAACAGGACACTGATGGCGTAGAAAATGCCATACTTCTTCTTGAACACCAGCCGGCGAGAACGCGGTTCGCCCTGCCCGATGGTAAGCGTCAGGTAGAGCACACCGGCGATGAGGGCCGAGCCCCCGGCGATGGCGTAGAATAAACCGTACTGGTCGCCGAAGAACTTGGCCAGCAGGAAGATAATTCCAACACCTGTGATGACTCCCAGGTTGCGAGCTCCGCCGAACTGGCCCAGTCGTTTGCCCTCGCCGCCCATCTTCGCCAGCTTCAGACCGATGGGGCCTTCCACCGCGAAGATGACATGATCACCCAGCGACCAGATGACGACCCAGACCACCACCAACGCCGTGGTGGGTGCGAGGAAGCCCAGCCCGACCGCTCCCGCGGCGGTCGCGAGCATGGCCAGGGCGGCCATCTGGGTCTCACGCATCAGGGTCAGCAGGCCGCCCGCGACGAACATAATGAAGAAGCCGGGCATCTCGCGCGGAAACTCCAGCCAGCCGCGTCCTTCGGCTTCCATGTCGTGGATGTCAACCAGATAGTTGTTCAACGTGGCGGTGAAGATCCCCGCCGCCGCGCCGAAGAACAGCGTAGCCAAGAGCGCCAGGATCAGGTTTTTGCGAAAGGCGGTCACCGTAGCCTTCTTTCCGTGCAGCTCGTTCAGGGTGTTGGGGAAAGTACTTTCTCCCGTAAACCGGGCGCAACACGGTGAAAGCAGTTGCGCGGGCGAGAAGGAAGTGTTTTCTTGTGCTTTGCATCCCCGCTGAATTCCTTGCACGGAGGGAACGATGAAGCCGGCACATTGGATGATTGCGATTGGCCTGGTCCTTGTGACGGGCCTGCAGGCGTTGGCGGCCGTGGTGGAAGGGCGGGTAACCCTGATGGCGGACGGCGCCCCGGCGTCGGACGTCGAGGTCCAGATTCACCGTAAACCCGGAATGCACACCGTCACAGAGAGCGATGGGTACTACCGAATCGAGAACCTGAAACAGGGAATCTACACGATTACCTGCCGTCCGACGGGGTATATTCCCGCGCGTGTCCGGTTCAGTATCAGCGCCACGGACACCTTCACGATCAATCTGGAGCTGATCGCGTTGAACCGGACTACGGGGCAGTACGCAACTCTGAAGGCGGTGGTCGTGGGCGGCCCACAGGCGACCCCGGTTTACAGGGCGACGGTGTATCTCGCCGGCGCTACCACCTACTCCGGGACCACCAACGGTGTCGGCGTGGGACTCATAAAGGGAATCCGCCCCGGAGAGTACCGGCTCTATGCGAAGCATCCTTCTCACGGCCAGACTGAAGTCGATACGATTCACGTTTCGCCCGGCGGGGTGCAACTCGACGAAGTGTTGCGCTTTTTCCCGAAGTAACAGGAAGGCTGATGAACCCGTTACGGTTTCTGCGAGTGGTCAACCCGGACAGGACGCTGCCCCGGCAGCATCCTCCGCGCCTGCTGGCGGTTCAGATCGCCGGGATCGGAGATCTCGTACTCGCAACACCCGCGCTAAGCGCTCTGCGGGATCGTTACCCCGATGGCCGCATTGATGTGGTCACGTCACCCCGGGCGGTGGATCTGCTGCGCGGACACCCGGCAGTCAACCGGATCATCGGGTTCGACATCGAACGCTTCCGAGATCCTCTTTCTCTGAAACAACCGGGCACCTTGCGCAGCCTGCATCGCCAGATTCTGCCCATCCGGCAGAACCGGTATGATGCGTTGCTGAGTCTGAACAATATCTCGACCCAGCGCGGCGCGTGGACCCTGGCGCTGCTGTTCAAATCGCTGGGCATTCCCATGTGGGTGGGACGTGATACCGATGAACGGGCGCCCTATTTCGACCGTGCGGTGAAGGACATCTCCCGCGTTCCGGTTCCCGAGGCCATTACCAAGCTGCGTGTGGCGGGCCTGCTGGGGGCGTCCATCGAACCGCGTCCCCTGTCGCTGGGGCTGAACGATCTGGACGCCGCCGGCGCCAAAGAAAGATTGAACGGCGAGGGCCGGTTTGCGGCGCTGCAACCGGGCGCGAATGTGGCGACCAAGATGTGGCCGGCGGAGCGGTTTGCTGAAGCTGGCCGCTATTTGCAGGAACGCGGGTTCCGGGTTGTTCTGCTCGGCGGACCGGGTGATGTGGAAACGGCCGGCCAGGTCGCCAAGGGACTCGAGGGTGAACCGATCAACCTCTGCGGCGAGTTGTCGTTGCGCGAGACTGCGGCCATGCTCCAGCAGATGGACCTGGTCGTTACCAACGATACCGGACCGATGCACATCGCCGCCGCAGTCGGCGCTCCGCTGGTGGCGGTCTATGGCCCCTCGAACTCGAAACGCTACCGTCCCTGGGCGCCGAAGGATCGTTACCGCCTGCTGCATCACCGCCTCACCTGCAATCCCTGCGACTACAAGACATGTCCGATGGACACCTGGTGCATGGATCTGATCCGGGTGGAGGATGTGATCGAACAGATCGACTCGCTGCTGGAGACGGGCGATGAATGAGCTGCTGTTCCTCGGGTGGACGCTGCTGGCGGTCTTTCTCGTCCTGGCGGCGTTTCGGTATTTCGGGCGGGCGGGGTTGTACGGCGTCATCGGAGTGTATATCGTCCTCGCCAACATCTTCGTAACCAAGCAGATCACGCTTTTCGGGCTGGCGGCCACCGGGGGCAACTCGCTGTATGGCGCGGTTTTCCTGGCCACCGATCTGATCAGCGAATACTGGGGCAAACGGGAAGCGAAGCGGGCGGTCTGGTTCGGCTGGTTTGTCGCCATGGGGTTTCTCCTGGCCACCCAGGTGTTTCAGTGGTTTCACCCGTCGGCGGATGATTTCGTAAATGATTCCATGAGTACGCTGTTCTCGCTGACCCCCGCCATCGTGATCGGTTCGCTGGTAGCCTACATCGCCAGCCAGACCCACGATATCTGGGCGTACCATTTCTGGAAACGGAAGACCGAAGGCAAGAAGCTCTGGCTGCGGAACAACGCTTCGACCTGGGTCAGCCAGCTCATCGACTCCCTGATCTTTTCGTTTATCGCGTTCTTCATGGTGTTCCCGTTTTCCGTGTTCCTGCAGATCGTGCTGACCACGTACCTGCTGAAGGTCTTGGTCGCGGCGGTGGATACACCTTTCCTGTATATGAGCCGCAGATGGAAGCCGAAGGGCCTTCGTGCGCTTCCCCCTGATAAGCGACGACGTACTGAGAATGATTGCTGACGGTTTGATCAGACATTGTGTACGTTATTGATATCACCCTGACATGCCGTAGAGCGAAGAGGTGATCATGCCGAAAGAGAGCGAGTTCAGCCTGGAGTGTCCATTACCGATTTCGGAATACCCGACCGTCCAGCTGGCTCACGGCGGGGGCGGCGCTCTGATGCGCCAGCTCATCGAGAAGGTCTTCGTGGCGGCGTTCGGCGTTGACTCGCTGGAAAGCAGCCATGACTCCGCCCTGTTGACTGTTCCGAATAATCGTCTCGCCTTCACCACCGATTCCTTCGTTGTCAACCCTCTCTTTTTTCCCGGCGGCGACATTGGTTCCCTGGCGGTGCACGGTACGGTAAACGACCTGGCCTCCGCGGGTGCGCGCCCCATGGTGCTCAGCACCGGCTTCATCCTGGAAGAGGGACTGCCGATGGCCGGTCTGTGGCGGATTGTCACCTCCATGCGTCGCGCCGCCGACGAAGCCGGGGTGCGTATCGTCACCGGTGACACGAAAGTAGTGGAGCGCGGCAAGGGCGACGGCGTGTACATCAACACGTCCGGTGTGGGAGTCCTCGACCATGACCTGCGTATCCACCCGGATCAAATCCAACCGGGCGACGCGGTAATCCTCAACGGTGACCTGGGGCGGCACGGCGCGGCCATCATGGCGGCGCGCCAAGACCTGGGCTTCGCCTCCACCATTCGTTCCGATTCAGCAGCCCTGAATCACTTGGTGCAAGCGGTGATCAAGGCGGGTGTTGAAGTGCATTGCATCCGCGACCTGACACGCGGCGGCCTGGGCAGCGCCATGAACGAGCTCGCCGGCGCCGCACAGCTCGGGATCGAAATCGAAGAAGAAACCATCCGTGTGCAACGTGGGGTGCGGGCATTGTGCGAAGTGCTGGGCCTGGATCCGCTCTACGTCGCCAACGAGGGACGGTTGGCGTTCGTTGTCCCGGTGCGAGATGCAGACCGTACCCTGAACGTACTGCGGAAGGTGGACACGGGTCGGGCGGCCTATGTCTGCGGGCGCGTGGTTGAAAAAGAGCCTGGATTTGTGATGTTGAAAACTACGTTGGGCGCGTCACGCATTCTCCCCATGCTCAGCGGAGAACAGTTGCCTCGGATTTGTTGAACAGCTTCAAGGTTGCCCGGACATAGTGTCTGCGAGAAGACGCTCGCAAGGTCAATTCCCTCTTTCGCCAGCAAGTGCGCCGGTCCTGCACTCCTGAAGACAACCTCCCCTCCCCCACCCCAGTATTGTATATTCCTCACGATGGATGAACGGATCGACAGCTACCAGACCCTCGCTTCCGAAAGCCGGGCGCGCAGTAAAATCAAGGGCAGCGTGTTCATCGCGTATGCCGTGCCGGTGTGTTCCGCCGAGGAGGCCGATCAGCGGCTGAAGCAGTGGTGGAAGACTCATTACGACGCCACTCATATCGGCTGGGCGCGACGGCTGGCTCCTCCTCCCGACGGCGAGGAACGGTACGACGATGACGGCGAGCCGCACGGCTCCACCGGCCCGCCCATTCTGCAGGCCATCACCGGGCAGGAACTGTGGGGCGTGCTCGTGGGTGTGGTCCGGTATTACGGCGGCACGAAACTGGGGACTGGCGGCCTCGTGCGGGCCTATGGCGGAGCCGCTGCCGAGGCCCTCGAAAACGCCAGACGCAAGACCATCCACATCACCGACAAGCTGCGGGTGACGGTTCCTCTCAACCTGATCGGTCAGGTCTACTCCGAAGCGGAGAAAGCCGGCGCGCAACCGGCGGAGCCGGAATACGAACCCAACCGGGTGACCATCCCGTTGACCGTCTCTATCCTGAAGACCGAGGCACTCAGGCAGGATCTTACCGACGCCACCGCCGGGCAGGCAACCATCCGGGTGGTGTCATGAACCCGGAACTGATCGTCCTGTTCGTGTGCCTGGTGCTCAGCGGGTTTTTCTCCGGCACGGAAACCGCATACACAGTCGTGCGCCGCATCGCCATGGAGGTCTACATGCGGCATCGCAGGCCGGGTGCGGTCACGGCGCACAAGTTCTCCACCAACCCCAACCTGCTCTTTACCATTGTGCTGGTGGCCAACAACCTGGTGGCGGTGGTGTATTCGTCCATCGCGGCGCTGTACCTCACCTCCATCGGTGTGCCGATGGAGGTGGTGTTTGTGGTCAGCCCGGCGCTGCTGCTTATCGTTGGCGAGATCATCCCGAAGACGCTGGCGCGTGACCTGTCGGAACGCTGGGCGTTGCTGGCCGCCTGGCCGTTGCAGATCTTTTACTGGCTGACCTGGCCGCTGGTGGCCGCCAGCGCGCTGGCCAGTCGTACAGTATTGGCCATTCTGGGCGAGAAACGAAGCGACGAGGACAGCAAGCGGTTGACCCTCACCGACCTGCGTGTCACCTGGCACGAACTGCGCCGCGCCGGGCAGGTGGACTGGAACGAAGCGGAGATGCTGGACCGGGTGGTTACCCTGAGGCACATGAAGCTCCGGTCCGCCATGACGCCTCGTCCCCAAATCATCGGCATTCCTTTCAGCGCCACCCGCGAGGAGATGATCGAGATCATTCACAGCAGCGGATTCTCGCGTTTTCCCGTCTACCGGAAAAACACGGATCACGTGGTTGGCGTGATGCTCGCGCGCGACCTGCTGGACAAAACCGCGACCATTGACCAGATCCTGCGCCCGGCGGTGTTTGTCCCGCTCCAGTCACCGGTCGCCAAGGTCATCTCAAAGCTGAAGGAGCTGCGCACCGGCCTGGCGATCGTGGTGGACGAGCGCGGCGGCACAGCGGGCTTGATCACCATCGAGGACCTCGTGGAGGAAATCGTCGGTGAGATCGAGGATGAATACGACCGCCGCACCTTCAAACCGCGCGAGGTGGCGCACGGAGCTTATCTATTGCCGGGTGTGGCGCAGCTGGATGAGATCGAGCGGTATTGCTCCATCCAACTGCCTGAGGGGGACTACGAGACCGTAGCCGGACTTGTCATTGACCGTCTCAACCGGATTCCCAAGCCCGGCGAGGAAGTACGGCTGCAGAGCGTGGTTATCCGGGTGGCGGACGCTGATGACCGCAGAATCAAACGAGTCTTGGTGAGAGCTCTCAAAACCCGCGAATAATGTCAAGCGCATGATTTTGCTTGACGACGAGATGGTTTTAACCTGTGTACAGTATTATATTTGTTTCGCAGGTGACATATACGAGGACACTCGCATGACTGACGCACCGAATCGACCTTTCCCGACGAAAGCAGCCTGGATCAATCTTGGCCTGATGCTGGTTCTGTTACCGACGCTTGCGCTTGTGGCGGGATGCGATGATGACACCGAGGTCTCACCCCCGCCGCCGCCCTCACCCATCCGTCTTGGCGCTCTGCTGGACGTGACCGGCTCCGGCTCTTCCTTCGGCCATCCGGAAGCGATCGCGTGCAGCCTGGCGGTCCTAGACCTCAATGACTACCTCGCCTCGAGTGAGTACGATTACGAGGTGGAGCTGGTGATCGAAAACTCGGAAGGCCAGCCTGATGTCGCCTCGCAACGGTTGGCGAATTTCGCCCGCGACGGCTACCAGTATGTCGTGGGGCCGTCCACCAGCGCCAACGCCGAAGCGGTTCAGGACTACGCTGTCGGCGAAAACGTCCTGCTGAACAGCCCCTCGAGTGTCGCCATTTCGCTGGCCGACTCAACAGATACCATCTACCGCATGGCGCCCGATGACTCCCACCAGGCCGACGCCATCACCGCCTACATGCAACAGGTGCATGGCGTTCAGGCGGTCGTAACCCTCTATCGGGGAGATGTCTGGGGCGACGACCTGTTCGAGGCTACGCAAGAGAGCTTCACCAATGCCGGCATGGAGACCCTCGGCGGCTTTCGGTATCCCACGGACACACAATACTTTACTGCGTATCTGGATTCGATCGAAAACGTGGTGCTTGATGCGCTGCAAACCTACCCGGATTCAGCGGTGGCGGTCTACCTGCTGACCTTCAGCGAAGCGTTTTACGTCTTCGATGGTCTGCTGGATCACACCTTCTCCGCCTGGGAAGATGTCCGCTGGTACGGCGCCTCCGCAGTAGCGAAGAGTTCAACCATGACCTACGATCAAAGTGTGGCCGACATCGCTTCCATCCGGGATTTCACCTGCCCGGTCTTCGCTGAACAGCAAACGGACGATGTGACTCATCTGCGGCAACGAATCCGGCTGCTGATCGACGAAGAACCCGGGGCGTATGCTTTCGCCGCCTACGACGCCACCTGGCTGGGCGCGTTGACCTATATCGAACTGAACGACATCAACCCTGCGTTCGCCGACTTCAGGCAAGCCTTTTTAAACGTATCTGACGGGTACGAAGGCCTCAGCGGCGTGGTGCGGTTCAACGCTTACGGCGATCGCGCCAACGGCGACTACGATTTCTGGCAATTGGGCGTTGGCGTCAACAATGAATTCATTTGGGGACGAGTGGCCGTGTGGGATGTGAATGATGACGGCTCCGGCGGCAGTATCGTCTTTCCGGAGTGAGTTCAACGCGACTTGGGAACAACCATGCGCCGACGGGCCGATTCCTGACCTGCCGGCGTTTTCATAACAGGGAGAAGAGTGTGACTTCTGACGACGTCCTGAAAAAACTCAACGAAGGCAACCAGCGGTTTTGCGACGGAAAGCATACGCTGATCGAGAACCTGGCGCAGCAGCGTACTGTGTCCGCCGCGGAAGGCCAGAAACCGCACACCACCGTGCTGACGTGTTCGGATTCACGGGTGCCGCCGGAGATCCTGTTCGACCAGGGCATCGGCGAGCTGTTCGTGGTGCGGGTCGCGGGCAACGTGGTCGGCGACAATGTTGTGGGGTCCATCGAGTTTGCCGTGAAAAAGCTGCAAACGCCGGTCCTGGTCGTGCTGGGCCATACCGACTGCGGCGCGGTAACCGCGGCGGTCAACCAGGCGGATGTGCCGGCCAATGTCCAGAAAATCCTGGACCGCATCCATCATCCCATCAGCAAGGTACGCGAACTCCACAACGACCTCGACGAACTGACTAAGATCGATAAATCCATCGAGGAGAACGCCTGCCACGCGATCGAGCAGATACTCGAACACAGCGAAGTGGTGGCCGCCGCCGCTGAGGAGGAAACGCTACGCATCGTGCCCGCCATCTACCGGATCGATACCGGGAAAGTGGTCTGGCTGGAAGGTCGGTAGCTGCGGCCAAATTTGCCCATCATCAGCAAGGATACGGGTCGTCCATGCGGCCTGCGAAATATTCTCTTCTTTGAGATGAACACCCATGTTGTTTATTTATATTTGGTTACACAATAGTAGTTCGTCTAATCGCCCTGCCGTTAAACTAGTATGGTATTTGCACTGTTGCCGGAAGGGTTTTCTCTGTACACCAGCACATGGGCTGTCTTATGCGGCATGTCACAGCGATCCTTGTCGGCCTGTTGGGCCTGTTCACCGCGGCGAGCGCCCTGCCGCCACACCCGGATCTGCTCCAGCGGATCCATAACGGCGACGTCCCCACACCGGTGATCGTCGACCGTGCGGCGGAGAGCCTCGACCAACAGGCTTTCCCGCAACGCACCAGCATGAGCGAACTCGACGAAACCCTCTCGCTGCTCGTACTCCTGCTCGAATTCCCCGACAGCGGGTTTGTGTATGACGCCGCCGAATACGACAGCACCTTCTTCATCGCCAACACCGGCAGTGTAACCGACTACTTTCACGAGATCAGCTACGGCGCGGTGGACTTTCAGACGCTGCACCTCCCCTCCCTGATCGAGCCGCTCAACATGCCGCATGTCAAGGGTTGGTATGTCAACGGCCAGCAGGGGCTGGGCAGCTTTCCTCAGAATTCCCAGCAGCTTGCCCTGGACGCCATCACCGCGGTGGATGATTTCGTCAACTTCGCCGAGTACGATAACAACGGCGACGGCCTCGTGGACAACCTGGTGCTGGTCCACGCCGGCGCCTCCGCGCAACAGACCGGCCTGTTCAACGATTTCTGGAGCCTCTCCTGGACGCTGCCCATTCCCGTAGAAACGGACAGCGTCGCCATCAGCAACTTCACCCTCCTGCCGGAGTACATGGTGGTCGGCGACAGTACGTTGCCCCTCACCCCCGGCCCGCCCGCCTTCGAGCTGGCGCAATCGCATTTCGGCATGGTGGACCTGACAGTCCCCGACGACGAGCATTCCAGCCTGGGGACCTGGAGCCTGATGGCCTACGGCGCGTGGAACGGCGAGGAGACCGTCGGCGAGAGCCCCGCGCACCCGGACCCGTACAACCGTATGCGCGCCGGCTGGCTGGAGCCGCACCTGTTGCAGCATGACAGCATCGCAGCGGTGTTTCCGCAGGTGGAAACCGAACCGGGCGTGTACCAGCTCTGGACCGGCGGCGTGGTCGAGGACGAGTACTACCTCGTCGAGAATCGCCGGCAAACCGGCTTCGATCAATATATCCCGGCGTCGGGGCTGCTGATCTATCACGTAGATGAGAGCGTCACCACACGCAACACGCTCCCCTGGTATCCCGGCCATCAGAACGACGGTCACCTGCTGGTCGCGTTGGAACAGGCCGACGGTACCTGGGACCTGGAACAGGGCTCCAACCGGGGTGACGGCGGCGATCCCTGGCCCGGCTGGAGCGACGAACACTCGTTCAACAGCTCCTCCACCCCGTCGACCCGCTCCTACGAGGGCCTCTTCACCGATGTGCAGGTGCTGAATATCTCAGCGCCGGATTCGGTGATGCAGGCCGACCTGCACATCGGCGTCGCTCCTGCGGTGGAAGCGCCTTACAACCTCACCGGCAGCGTGGACAACCAGACCGGCGTGGTTGACCTGGAGTGGGAATTCGACGTGGTCACCGAAGACGAGGAGCTGCTCTACGACAACGGCGAATACACCGGCTTTTACTACTGGGACGGCGGCACGATGGGCGTACGGTTTACACCCGCATCGATTTGCCGCCTCCTGGCCCTGCGGTTCTACACCCGCAACAACTCCACGTTCGAAGCGCGTGTCTACGATGTCACCGCCGGAACGCCCGATACAGCCGTAACCTATGCCGTCGAGGCCCAGTCGGCTCACTACAACTGGGTGACGGCGGATGTGAGCGCCGGCGGGCTGTATTTCAATACGGATTTCGTGGGCGCGTTTCACGGCCTCGACGACATCGCCAACCTGGGTGTTGACGCCAATCTCGACCACGGCCGGAGCTGGGACTTCGACGGCGAAGAGTGGAGTGAATGGCCCCAGGCCTACCTGGTCCGCGCAGTGGTGCAGTACCTTGCCACCGGCCAGATCGTAGCACTCATACCTTCGCCTGCACAGCCCATAAGCGGATGCTCGCAAGTATCATCGAAAGCATCATCGAACGTACCGTCCCATGATGTCATCCCCGCGCAGGCGGGGATCTCCTCCCCTTCCAGCTCTGATAAGGCATTTTTTTCAAGCATCCGCATGAACCATTCCCCTGCCGGTGTGAAAGGCTCCATCCAGACCGCAACGGGCCAAACGCAAGCCGGCGGCGAGCTGGATGAGTTTCTGGAGTTTCGCGTCTACCGCAACGAGAACTTCGTCGGCGCAACCACCGAGCTGACCTTCTCCGACACCCTGCCCGAACCTGGGCTCTACCGGTATTTCGTCACGGCGCTGCACGACAACGGTGAGTCCGCACCCTCCGGCGACGCCTGGATCAACTACGAGGACCTCGACGCGGAGGAACCGGGTGAGAATCTGCTGCCCGAAACATTCGCCATCGAGTCCGTCTACCCCAATCCGTTCAACAGCCGCACCACGGTGACCGTCGCCACGCCCGCGCAAGGCGCGCTGACGCTGGAGCTGTTCAATGTGCTGGGCGAACGCGTGTCCCGTCAACAGCAAACGCTGACGGCAGCCGGACAGTACCGTGTGACGCTGCAAGGCACAGCCGCACTGCCCACGGGGACGTATCTGCTGAGGGCGTCCTGGAATGGACAACAGTGGGGTGTACAGAAGCTGGTGCTGATCAAATGAGTGGCCGCCATCTGGCGGCTATTCCGATCAGGTTGCCACGTTGGTCTTGAACCCCGGCAGTAAACCTTCAGGCCAAACACCTTCAGGCTCACCATTCCCTCGCAGCACGTGCGTCCCGCCCGTGTAAAAAGACCGACGAGGGCGCCGGTCCTACACTACACAGACTGTTGCACAATAGGAACAGCTCTCATTCCAGCGAAGCAGACTGTCGCAGAATAGAACCCACTCTCATTCCCGCGAAGCAGACTGTCGCAAAATAGAACCCACTCTCATTCCCGCGAAGGCGGGAATCCAGGCAAGGTGCAAGAATACAAGAGGTTAGCAATTCTGAACTGAAGCCGTGTCCAATGTTCGGTTTGTGTAGTTAACATATTGTAGTATATAAACATGACTGGATCCCAGCCTACGCTGGGATGAGATGCCTCGCGCATTTTGCGACAGTCTGCTTCGCTGGGATGAGATGCCTCG
Source organism: uncultured bacterium (assembly GCA_964648415.1). Classification (GTDB taxonomy): domain Bacteria; phylum Electryoneota; class Electryoneia; order Electryoneales; family Electryoneaceae. The sequence continues at coordinate 35,539 of CAZYOC010000007.1, forward strand.
CGCATTCAGCGACAGTCTGGAAGGCTGGAATGAGAGACATCCGAATTCTGCAACAGCCTGTATAATGTTGGGACCGTAGTTGTTCTGCCCCTCCTTCCCGGCCTGTAGGGCCGCACCCCCACTCACGCTATTTCACGCCCTGTTGTGCGAGAAACGGTCCGTATTTCATGTCCGTTTCCTTGATGTGGTGCGTCAACCAGTCCCTGAGGAAATTCATCAACTCAATCGACAGCATCTTGTTGCCGGCTTCATACTCCTTCTGAAATGCGAGAACTTGATCGGTCAGCTTCTTGTGTTCCAGCTTATGGGCTTGATAGCCGGGATAATTGTACCTGGACAGCAGCTGCTCTTCCGCATCGAAGTGCTTCTTCGTGTAGGCAAGCAGGTTGTTCAACAGGGGGCCGAGAACCTCGGCGCCCTTCCCCTGTCGCATGGCGTCGTTCAAGGCGTTTATCTGGTTCACCAGGTTCGTGTGGTGGTTGTCAAACGCCTGTACACCGACACACATATCATCACTCCACGAGATCAACGGCATGGCCCGCCTCCTTGGTTTTTCCGTATCATTAAAATACATGTTTACCTACAGTTATACAATATGGTTTCTTGCGCACCCGGCATTGGGTAGAGACCGGTTTTACAGGAGCAAACCGGCGCGCCACGGTTCCCCGCAACGCGCCGGTGGAAGCTTCTGTATGCTGTCTCGGCTCAACCACCAATATCGAACTTGATCCCCTGCGCAAGCGGCATGGCGTGGGAGTAGTTCACCGTGTTCGTCTGGCGCCGCATGTAGGCCTTCCAGGCGTCGGAGCCGGATTCACGGCCGCCGCCGGTTTCCTTCTCGCCGCCGAACGCTCCGCCGATCTCCGCGCCGGAGGTGCCGATGTTCACGTTGGCGATGCCGCAGTCGCTGCCGTGAGGGCTCATGAACCGCTGAGACTCGATCATGTCGTTGGTGAAGATCGCCGAGCTCAGGCCCTGCGGGACCTCGTTGTGCCACTCCAGCACCTCGTCGAAATCGTCGTACTCGATCAGGTACAGGATCGGGGCGAAGGTCTCGTGGTGCACGATTTCCCAGTCGTGCTCGGCTTTTACGATGGTCGGCTCGACGAAGAAGCCTTCACGGTCGACACGGCCGCCGCCGATCAGCACCTCGCCGCCGGCTTCCTTGATCTTGTCCATCGCCGCCATCATGTCGTGAATCGCCGCCTCATTAACCAGCGGGCCCATCAGCGTGTTCTCGTCAAGCGGATCGCCGATACGCACCTGCTTGTAAGCGTTGACCAGCTTCTCGGTGAAGTCTTTCGCGATGCTCTTGTGCAGGAACACGCGCCGGGTGGAGGTGCAGCGCTGGCCCGCCGTGCCCACCGCGCCGAACAGCACCGCCGGAATCGCCATTTCCATGTTGGCGCTCGGGGTCACGATCACCGCGTTGTTGCCGCCCAACTCCAGGATGGTGTTGCCCAGGCGTTCGCCCACCACCTGGCCGACACGCTTGCCCATCGCAGTCGAGCCGGTGAAGGAGATCAACGGGACACGAGGATCATTGATCAGGCGTTCACCGACCACGCGGCCCTTGCCGATCACCAGCCCGAAGACGCCCTTCAGGCCGTGCTTTTCCATCACGTCGTTGGCGATGTTCTGTACCGCGATGGCGGTCAGGGGGACGTCGGAGGACGGTTTCCAGACCACGGGATCGCCGCAGATCGCCGCCAGTGCGGAGTTCCACGCCCACACCGCCACAGGGAAGTTGAAGGCGGTGATCACGCCGACGTTGCCCAACGGCTGCCACTGCTCCATCATGAAATGCTGCGGGCGTTCGGACTTGATGGTGAGGCCGTACAGCATGCGGCTCTGGCCCACGGCGAGGTCGCAAATGTCGATCATTTCCTGCACTTCGCCCCAGCCTTCCTGTGCGATCTTGCCCATTTCCAGAGCGACCAGGCGGCCCAGCGCGTCCTTCTTCTCGCGGAGCGCGTCACCCAGGTCACGCACGACAGCACCTCGCACCGGGGCCGGCACATCGCGCCATTCCTTGAAGGCTTCCGTGGTGTGCTTCAGGACGGTTTCATAGTCCTCTTCGTTGGCTTGCAATACGGTTGCGATGGGCTTGCCGGTGGTCGGGTTGATCGAGACCAGCTTGTCCCGGTCATCGCCGCCGATCCAGCAGTCCGGGCCGTAGCACGCGCCGTAGTTGACATCCTTGATGCCCAGTTCCTTAAGAAAATCCATGGTTCACCTCACCCGTTCTCGTTTCGTATGAATGTGTTGGTATGGTTTACGTTACTCCTCTTCTCCGAGGAGTCGTAAGGTAAGCGAGGCGGGTTTCGCTGTCAACGATTCTCCGCGACCTTGTACGGAGGGAGCGACAACCAATTGCCCCGGGCGACTTGGTGTGAACAGCAAGATGTTGAATCGCTGTCTGCGATGAAAGCCGCCTGGAGTTGCTTATACGGATGCTTGAATACAATGCCTCATCGGAGCCGAAAAGGGAGTAGATCCCCGCCCCCGACCCTAGAAGTCTGGCCGGAAAGTATGATTCAGACATTTCTACGGGAGCCGTCGGTTCTCATTGCTGAATCGCGCGCGACGGAAGTGTTTCATAAACAGCGTGATGGCGCTGGAGCGTTCGTTGTATGAGAACCGGGATTTGGTCGGCATTTCGCGAAAAGTGCGTTTCCGGCCAGACTTCTAGCAGGAGGGCAGGCTCTGCGCTGGGGATGACGTCACGGGACATAACTTTCGAGCATCAGTATAAGCTGACGGTTGATCGCTATCCGGGGCGATCCTGAAGGCAGCCAGTTTTTCATAGCCCGGACGCACCACAATACCATATTATACTACATGTTAGCGAAACGAAGACGGCAGACCATGGCGGGGCAAGGAGTAGCCGTAAAACTCATCCGCCTCGATCAAGTAGAGGAGGCGCTTGTCGGGGCCGCCGGGCATGGCGTTGGTCGACACCGCCACGATGCTGTCCGGCCAGTGGATCGTGTAGCGCCACTGCATGAGCAGCACCGAATCCGGCTCGATGAAGCGCCGCTCAACGAGGGCTTCGTGTGTGGGAGGCGTAGCGTATCGTTGGGCGAGGTAGCGCTGTGAAGCGTAATAGAGGTCGCCGGTGTACTCCATGGCGTCGTTGGCGCTGAGGTCGGCCAGTTTGTCGAGCTCGTTGTACAGCAACGGCAGCGCGACCACCAGCAGCGTAATCACCATGAGGAACACATAAATGCTGATCGCCCGGAGTGACTTGCCCATCTCGTGCTCCATTGCAACGGATATGACATGTCGCTGAACCGTTCCCGTCAAAGCAATT
>CAZYOC010000008.1:0-4562 GCA_964648415.1 uncultured bacterium
GTAAGAACATCAATACCATAGACTTACGGCTCATCAACTGTTTAACTCGGGTTTAGACCCGGGCAGCGATGACCCGTTTACACCTGGGACACCAGCGGCGTCCATCGTTGTGGGAGATCGGTAATCCTGTTACCAACGACAAGCTGCCCGGGACAAATTGCTTTGACGGGAACGGTTCAGCGACATATCATAGCTGGCGCAACGGAACACAAGGATCGACAGGATGTTTCGGAAAGGCCGGAACGGGTTATGGCAGCATGCGGGCGGTGCAGAACCCAGCCCACAGCAAGCTAGAACTGTGGATACGTGGAGTCAAGGCGAAAAACCCAAAAGCCCTGAAAGGCGGAAAAGTAGCAAGGCGGTCAGACACGCATGATACCTGACCGAAAGCGTGGCCCGGCAGGGAGCTTGCTCCCGTTCTTCAAAATCTCTGTTATGAATCCACCTACCGTTGAGCCTGGAACTCCGCCAGCAGGGACCGGAAGCGCTCGTACTTGTACTCGTCACCCTGCGCCAGTTCCAGGGGTGTTTTCCCGGCGGCGTCTTTTGCCAGGGGGTCGGCTCCGGCTTCCAGCAGCACCCGTCCGGTGGCCAGCGCGCCCACTTCCGCCGCAAAATGGATGGGCCGTTTTTCCAGGTCGGTGGCGGTCGCGTGGGGGGCGGCGCCGTGTTTCAACAGGAGACGCGCCACGTTGACCGCGTTGGCCGCCGCCGCCATGTGGATCGGCTCCACCTGGAACGGCCCGCCGCGCAAGGACGGGTCCGCGCCGTTCTCCAGCAACAGCATGGCGGTCTCTTCCGCATTGATGCCCGAGGCGATCAACAGCGGGCTGAAACCTTGCCTGTCCTGGATGTTGACGTTGGCTCCGGCGTCGATCAGCAACCGAGTTACATTCACTGCGTTGTTCAGCGCGGCCACGTGCAACGCTCCGCCGCCATGCTGGTTGGCCGTATCCGGATCACTTCCCTCCTGCAACAGGAACGCCGTCAACAGGGAATCGTTGGCCATGGCGGCGTCGAACAGGCTCTTGCCTTCCCATTCCTGGCGGAATTCGATCTTTTTCTCGCCGCACGAGGCGATCAGCAGGGCGAACAGGAGCGGGGCTGCGATACGTATCTTCATGGGTCCTCTTCCGGTCTGTGGGTGAACAAATTCAATCCACTTTGTGTCTGCCCGGGGCAGCTTGTCGCGTGAATGATGCGACCTGACTTACGGTGCAATGAACGAGTGGCCGAATTGTCATGCAAGCTTCAGGTCGCTGCCCGGGTTTACACTACGAACTGTAGCGGCTTGTCATGTGTTAGTCTAGACCCGGGCAGCGAAGACAAGCCTGAATAGACTTTCAACAGCATCGTTCATGGCTCAGGGTATGTTGTGCTATACCTTCTTACGACAAGCTGCCCGGGGCAAATGCCATCCATATCAACCAGAAATCGCTTTTTCCGCGAGCGAGGACACCGCGTCGATCACGCGTTGCATCGCCGCCGCCTTCAGCCCGGGATACGAGGGCAACGACAGCAGCGTATCGTAGGCCACATCCGCACGCGGCGTGGGATACAGCTTCAGCCCTTGCGCGTTGGCACGGTAATCCAGCAGCGGCGGAAAGGCCGAGATGCCCAGCAGCCGCATCTTGTGCGTCCACTGTTCCGCCCGGCCGGGAACCTGGATGACGAAGCGCCGCCAGATGCGTCCCGGGAGCGCCTCCGGCAGACGGATCAGGCCATGCTCGTGCAGAACGGCAAAGGCGTCCAGATAAGCATCGGCCAGCACTTTGCGCGCAGCGGCGATCTCCGGCAGACGCCTGAGCTGCACCCTCGCCAGCGCGGCGGTGAGGTCGTTGGGCTGGTCGCCCAGGCGGAACGGCGAAGCGGGCAGGCCGATGCAGGAACGGCTTTCCCGGATCACGTCGGCCAGGTCTTCTTCGTCGGTCAACACCACCGCGCCGCCGTTGGCCCCCACCAGGCTCTCCCGGTCCAGCGACAGGATCACCAGATCACTCTCCGCGCCCATCCCGCCGCTGCCCAGGCCGTGCGAACAGTCTTCGATCACCGGCAACTTCAGGGTATGCAGCGCCTGAAAATCCAACGGGCAGCCGAACAGGTGCGGCAGGATCACCGCGCAGGTGTGATCGTTCAACACCCACGGGACCTGGTCCAGATCGGTCAGCCAGGTCTCTTCGTCAATGTCCACCGTGACCGGTTTCGCGCCGGAGGCGAGGACGCCGTTGGGCAGCTCCACCGGGCCGTAGGCGGGCAGGATGATCTCGTCGTCGGGTTCCACCCCCAGCGCCATCAGGGACAGACGGACTGCGGCCACGTAGGAGCCCACCATCACCGCGTAGCGCCTTCCGGAAAAGCCGGCGAACGCTGCCTCGAGCTCACGGGTTTCGCGTCCCGCACTCCATTGCCCCCGCTTCACGACACGCGACACCGCCTCCACCTCGTGGGAGCCGAACGTCGGTTTGTCGTGAGGAATGTGGGTCATGAGTGAAATCCGAGTCGTTGTGTCGCATCAAATATACGGCGCGCGGTCGAACAAGGGAACCGCTGCAGTATCATTGCAACCAGGCCATGCCCGCGGCCAGAAGCAGCGAGGCCGTGAACGCCGCCACACTGCGCCAGCCACGGTGCGGGATCGCCAGCACCAGCACCGCGCAGACGAGCAGCAGCACCGCGAACCCGTACATCTCCACCTGTTGATGCAGCAGGAACAGCCCGAGCCCGCCGAGGGTGGCCGCCACATAAAGCACAACAGTCAGCCACGCCGCTTTTTTCGGCGCGAATCCGGACAGGGCATGCAGCAGGTGGGCGGTCACGGCCATCACAGGCAGCGCAGGCCCGGCGCCGATCAGCAGCAGGAAACTGCTCCAGCGTCCGGTGAGTCCGCCCTGTCCCAGCCACGCCGCCAGGCTCCGGCCGCACAACAGCAGCAAGGCCCACTCAACCGGGGGATACAGCCGCAGGGGGTGGAGCAGCTCGCGCCAGGGCGAGTCGACCAGCCACAACACGCCGAACCCGGCGCACCATGCCGCGATAAACCCTCCCGCGACCCACAGGCTGCTATGACGTTGCGCCATGAGAGCCGGTTGCTGCCGTTTCCACAACCGGTACGCCAGCGCGAGGCCCAGCAGCATCAGGATTGGTTGCGCCACGCTGAGCGGGGTGGAATCGTACACCGGCGCCACACCGACATTGCCGTACGCCGCCACCAGCACTGCGGCCATCAGGGCGGCGATGTCGCTGCGAAACAGGACACGGCCCGCAGGCAGGGTCAGCCAGAGTACCAGCGCCTGGGTCACGAACACGCCGCCGAGGGAGAGCGAGACGTCAAAACCGGGGGTGGTGATACGAACGGTGGCGAGGGCGGCGAAACCGAAGGAAAGCAGTACGCGTTCCGGACCGGCGAGAGTAAACGCCCGCCAGCGGCGCAACGGGTTGAGCGGCCGGGCGGGCGCGGAAGTGTCGGGGTTCACGATCACCGGATCAGATAAACGAGAATTCGAGGGGCTGCTGCGCCGCCGTATCCAGCGATCCCAGCCCGGCTTCGTGGGAGTAGCGTAGCCACCCCAGCGACATCGGCTCCAGACCGAACAGTTTCACGCCCCAGGCGTCGACCAGCACCGGGTCGGTTCCCGCCAGGACGGTATCCCACTGTTCCACATCGCCCAGGTTGCCCCCGGAGGGACCGTTGGCGCGAAGAATCCGGGTCGCGTCGACCAGTGTCAAGTCGGGCGTCAGCACACGGTTCAAATCGGCGAGCTTGCGGTCGAAATTGGAGTGGATTTTCCCCCGGTTCCGCCCGATCAGGCCCATGGTGTTCTTCAGGCCCAGTGACAGACGCGACAGGGAGTGGTGCTTCATCACCGGCAGGTTGATGTACACATCCGCCTCGAGAACATCCCGGTAGTATTCCCACTTGTCCAGCACGAAACCGTTGATGTCCACAGTCTCGAACAGCGAATCCCGAATGAAGCGGACGCTCGCGCCGGCGTCGTCCATGGCCTTTTCCACGCCGCTGTTGGTGTAGCAGCGCCGCGCTTCCTGACAGGTCCGGTCGAACGCCAGCACCTTGTCCGCGCCCGCCTGGAGGCACAGCTTCACCATTTCCGCCGCGACCTGGGGATTGGTATTGGCGGCGTATTCCGGGCTCCGGTCCCAACTCATGTTGGGTTTGATGACGACCCGCTGGCCGGGTTTGACGAAACGCTCGATGCCGCCCATCAGCTCAAGAGCTTTGCGGACCAATTGAGCGGGGTCGCCGTTTTTCACCAGCACCAGGTCCGCCTGCTGCTGCTCGGCGAACGCTTTGACCGTGGGAAACCCCAGGAAGAAACCGCCGGCGGTGGCGGCGCCGGTGGCGCGCAGAAAGGAACGTCGCTGCATGGAATATGCGTCCTCGTTGTGGTCTCGTCCACCCGTAACATACAAACCGGTGAGAACCCACGCCAGCCGAGGGGTGCGGAAAAAAGGACGGGGAAAGTCGGGAGAAAAGTAACAGTCCCTTTTCCCCTTGGTGAAGAAAATGGGACTGCTACTCTTTTCCGCTGTAAGAAACTGCACTG
>CAZYOC010000008.1:4662-36473 GCA_964648415.1 uncultured bacterium
CGGAAACATCGTTGTGAATGTTAGCTGATAGCACACTTTGAAAAGGTAACAGTCCCCTTTTCCCCCTGTTTATTCTGGATTCCTGCTTTCGCAGGAATGACATCATGGGACAATTTATTCGACAATTACTATATTCTGGATTCCTGCTTTCGCAGGAATGACATCATGGGACATTTTATTCGACAATTACTATATAACCATGTGAAAAGTGGTACAGTTACCTTTTCGGAAACAGAGGTGAGTATATCCGGGAATGGTTCGTTTTGAAAAGGTAACAGTCCCCTTTTCACTCCTCGAAAGGATCGTTCAAAACACGACGCAGGGTCTGGGAGAACAGCGGCAGCGGGAAAGGTTTTTTCAGGACGTGCAAGCCCGGGATCTCGCCATCCTCGTACTTGCCGCCGTCCTCGCTGCTGTAGCAGGCCAGCAGCGGCAGGGAGTCGCGTACCGCGCGTACCTGTTGCAGGCAGGTTTCCAGGTCATCCGGCCGGCGGAGGCAATTGAGCACCACCAGGTCGATCGCCTGTGCTGTCGCTTCGAGGAAAGCGAGCGCCCACTCACGATCTGCGGTAACGTGGACGTTATACCCCAGTCGTGTCAGCATATGATTCAGCGACAGGTCGTCTTCCGCCGCCTGGTTTATCAACAGGACCGTTTCCTCTTGGCTCGCCCGGATCGTTGGTTTGTCCTGCGGTGTGACTTCAGCGGGGGAAATTCGCGCGGGAAAGTAGAGGTCCACACGAGTCCCTTTGTCGCGTTCGCTGACGATCGCGATATCGCCGCCGTGATGCTTCACAATCCCGTAGACCGCCGCCATCCCCATGCCTCGGCCGGTGAACTTGGTGGAAAACATGGGTTCGAACACACGAGCCCGCACTTCGGGCGCCATACCGGTGCCGGTGTCCGTGACCCTGATATGCACATGGTCGCCGGGTTCAAGCTCCAGCTTGGGCGAGAGGTTTTCCAGCGGGACCGCCACGGTTTTGGTCTCAACCCGAACCGTCCCCGTTTCCGGAATCGCCTCGACCGCATTGCGGATCACGTGCATCAGCGCCATGTGAAGCTGGGAGGAATCGGCTTCGATCCGGGCCAACTCCCTGTGGAGATCGAAGACGAAGCGGACGCCGCTCGGATTGGACGTCAGCAGGGAACGGTAGACGTTGTCGATCACAGTGTTCACATCGAGCGCGCGCGGGAAGTATTTCCCCTGCCGGGAGAACGCGAGCATTTCCTGGGCCAGGTTGCCGGCCTTTTCCGCGGCGTGGATGACCTCGGACAGCAGCTCGTTCATCTCCGGGTCGTTGCCCAGGTCGAGCTGCAAGAGTTCGGCGTTGCCCATCACGCCGACCATCAGGTTGTTGATGTCGTGGGCGACCCCGCCGGCCAGGGTGGCGGTGCCTTCCAGTTTGCTCTTTTCCAGCGTGATTTCCTGGGCGCGCCGCTGGTCGGTGACGTCCAGCCCCACTTCCACCACGTTCTGGACAATCCTCTCGTCATCCAGAACGGGGTAGGCCCGGAGCCGCCAGATGCGGCCGTCGGGAGTCGCCATATCGTCGGTTTCCACCCGGCCGGTGCGAAACGCTTTCTCCACGGGACAGTCCTCGCAGGGTTCGTCGCGATGATGCCATAATTCAAAGCAGCGTTTCCCCTTGATCTCGTCGGTCTGCAAGCCCACGGACTCCGCCGCCGAGCGGTTGCCCCACTGGATTTCCAGGTTCTTGTCGTGCAGCGCCACCATTTCAGCCATGGAATCCAGGATGGCGGATTTCTCTCGTTCCGCCTGCCGCATGGCGCGTTCCGCCTCCATCCGGTCCGTGATGTCCACCGACACGCCAAGCACTCCGGTCTGGCCGTTCTGCAAACGAATGGGCGACTTCGTGGTCAGGAAGGTGTGTGTCTGTCCCTGCACATCCTGATAGGTTTCTTCGACACAGAAAGGTCGGCCCGTTTCCAACACCCGCCGGTCGTGTTGGTCGTATTGGGTCAGCTCGTCCGGGTTGGGCAACAGGTCGCGAAGATGTTTGCCAACAATGTCGGAGATGGACATTTCAAAAAGGTCTGCCAGCGCTCGGTTGGCCATCAGGAACTTCCCGCCGGCGTTTTTCACAAAGATCGGGTTGGGGTCGGTGTCGACGATATCCAGTACGAAGCGGCGCTCGCTTTCGAGCTGCTCCTCGACCAGTTTCTTTTCCGTAATGTCACGAGTTACGCTGCCGATGCGATAGCCGCCATCGGCTCGGATCAGGTAGGCACGTTGTTCCACATGGCGCGCCTGCCCGTCCTGATGAAGAATGCGAACCTCGGTGGTCTCACGGTCCCAGGGCGCTTCACCGGTCACCAGCGCCAGTTGCACCAGTTCACGAAGGCGTTCGAGAGGGATCTTTGCCCGGTCTTCCGGCAGGGCGACCTCGTGCTGCACGTCCCAGACGGCGCGGCCGATCACCCGGTCACGTGACAACCCGGTTAATTCCTCCTGGGCGCGGTTCCACTCGATGATGACGCCGTTCTCGTCCGCCAGCACCACACCATCGGCCGTCTGGTCCACCAGTTCGCGATACTTCTGCACGCTTTGCCGCAGTTCCTTTTCTGCCTGCAACCGGCGGCTGATGTCCCGAGTCACGCCAATGGTGTAATCCGGCTTGCCCTCCTCGTCGAAGACAGTTGTCGAGTGGATTTCCACCGGAACGATGGAGCCGTCCTTGCGGACAAACTCATATTCCCGCACCCCGCTGGGATTCTCCGGGCTGCGCTCGGACAACTCTACGACGGCCTTTTGCAGGGATTCTTCGGTGAAATAGTCCTGTACCGACAGGTTCAGCGCTTCCTGAATGGAATAACCGAGGAGTTTCTCCACCGAGGGACTGACGAAGGATATCGTCAGGTCTTTCTCCAAACGCCAGACCAGGTCCTCGATGTTGTCGGCAATCAAACGGAAGCGCCGCTCGCTTTCGGCCAGCGCCTGTTCCGCCAGTTTGTGCTCGGTGATGTCCTCGACCGTGCCCTCGTAATACAGCACCCCGCCGTCCCGGTCCCGCACACAGTGTGCGTTCTCCCGCACGTAAATGAAGCTGCCGTCCTGATGCCTCCAAACCGACTCGAGGCCGCGAATCTCCCCCTCCTCCTCGAGTTTCTTTCTGAACTCCTCCCGTGAATAGTCCGGGGCGAAATACTGTGCGTCTTCCAGGTTGCGGGAAAAGCAGTTGCCATCCTTAAAGCCCAGCATGCGGCTCAGGGCGGGGTTTTGCAGCAGGATCTCGCCGTCGGGAGTGGTACGGTACAGACCGATGGAGCTGTTTTCATACAGCGAACGGAACTTTTCTTCGCTTTCCCGCAGTTTTTTCTCCACGCAGCGGCGCTCGGTGATATCCTGGACCGCGCCCAGGATGTGTTTCACGGAACCGTCGTCGGCCAACTCCGCGCGGACGTGGATCTGCACACAGCGCTGTTCGCCGTCGGGACGCAGGATGCGGGCGGTCAGTTCGAAGGGGGTGTGCTGGTGAACGGCCGTCTCAATGGCGTGGCCGACACGAGGGGCGTCCTCGGGGTGGAAAAGACCAAACATCTCCCCTCGTCCGGGCGAGGGCTTGTCCGGATCCATGCCGTGGATGTGATAGAGTTCCCTGGACCAGAACCCTTCGCCTGTGTTCGGGTCGAAGGTGAAGCTGCCCACATGAGCCATGCGCTGGGCCTGCTCCAGCCAGTTACTTGTCACTTCCCGGGACGTGCGTTCAGGGGGGGTAACGTGGGGAGATGGGTCACCGGGGCGAGTGGGGGGCGATTCCGACTCCAACTCGCGGATCTGATCCCGGGCGGCTTGCAGCTCGGCGATCAGCTCTCTCTTTGTCTTCCGCTCATCCTTCATCCACAGCCTCCTGACAGAAGCTGACAGACGAGCGAACAGACGGGCAGGGCAGCGGTTGTTCGCATGACGTCCAGCATGATTCTGTGACCCGCATCACACGATCTTAGCGGGGTCACAGGCAAACATATAAGATACAACAGGCAAACGCAAGGGATAAACCTTAGAAAAATTTGAGAGTAGACGTGAATCTGTAAGTTAATCATGGGGTTAGAAATCCTGTTACCGGGGCGCGCGACGGTTGATTTGGCTCTCGGGGAACGTTCATTTGCGTTAAACCCCAAAAAAGAGAAAAACCCGAGGATTCGGTTGCGTTATTCCCGACTTCGTGATCAGGAAATATACTATCCGTGAAAAGGGGACTGTTACCTTTTTTTCACGGTCTGTCTTGCAATCAATTGTCGGAAAAATGGTACAGTTACCTTTTTGATTCACACTGTACGAAACACAAAACTTCTCGCGGCAAAAAGGTAACAGTCCCTTTTTCCCAGCGCACAACGATGTCATCCCCGCGCAGGCGGGGATCTCCTCCGTTTCCCACTCGAACAAAAAATGATTGCCAAGCATCCATCTTTCCCGGCTTGCTCTACTACGTTCACCGCAGATTCATCCGGCGTTATCCATCGCTGATTGTGATCTAAGACCGCCCTCTCGAGCACAGCAAACCGGGCCATGCCCCCTGTTGCGTGAACTATCCGGGTTTAGTGAAAAGGGGACAGTTACCTTCGTTGGAAATCATGGCCGAGACGGCCATGCTACGTTGTGGCCATGTTACTTACGGGCCACCCGCCATCCAGCCGTTCACGACAAGTTGCCCGGCAAACAGCATTTCGGAGGATGAAAACGGCCCTCCCATCGCCCGGGAGACGTCTGTCTCCAGCTTGTTCTGTCCTCCTTCCCCTCGTATCTTGTCCGGGTCTTTTGACACATGAACAGAGCCGACCGTTGGACGACGCAGCCTTGCACGGGATGCTGTGAGCTGGAGGCGGCATGCCCGCTGAACGACGCTACCTTACCACTTTTTGCTTCCTGATTCTGTTGGGATGGACCATGCAGGCGCACGCCAGCGACCGAGTCCCCTACCGGGCTCCTCGTGTCGAGGGTGATGTAATCGCTGATGGCCGTCTGAATGAACCCGTCTGGGATGACGCCCTTGTTTTGACTCTTGACTACGAAGTCAGGCCTGGCGAGAACATTCCGCCTCCGGTCGACACCGAGGTTTACCTCGCCTACACCCAAACCGAGCTGTATATCGCGTTCAAGGCATACGATCCCGATCCTTCGCAGATCCGCGCCCGTATGCGGGCTCGGGACGACATCTGGGCGGACGACTGGGTGGCGATCAACCTGGACACGTTTAACGACGAGCGCAACTCCTTCCTGCTGGTCTGCAACCCGTTTGGCGCGCAGGCGGATAATATGGAAGTGGACGGCAACGGCCGTACGTGGGACGCCATCTGGGATTCCGGCGGCCGGATCCACACCTGGGGTTATGCTGTTGAAATGGTGATTCCGTTCCACTCCCTGCGGTTCCAGCGCACTGAAGAGGCCCAGGTGTGGGGCGTGGACGCCATCCGCAGTTATCCTCGTCGGGTGCGGCATCATATCGGCCTGTTTCCGCGAGACCGCAGCCGCAACTGCTACCTGTGCCAGGCGGAGAAACTGGTCGGCTTCGCCGGGGTCAAACCGGGCAAAAACCTGGAATTCGACCCGACCGTGTCCGGGTTTTACAGCGAGGAGCGGGAGAGTGGAATTGCGGGACCGTTCAGCGAAGACGGCAACCTGGAGGCGGGCCTGACCATGCGCTGGGGCGTCACCCCGAACATGACCTTCGCCGCCACGGCCAACCCGGACTTTTCCCAGATCGAGGCTGACGCCCTTCGGTTCGAGCACAACGAGCAGTACGCGATTTTTTATGGGGAACGGCGGCCGTTTTTCCTGGAAGGCGCCGAGCTGTTCGATTCAAGCATCAACATTGTGCACACCCGGACGGTGGCCAATCCTGACTGGGGCGTGAAGCTGACAGGCAAGGAAGGCTCGCACGCCATCGGTTTTTTCACCGCCCGGGACACCCGGACCAATCTGCTGTTTCCATCATCCGAGGGGTCGGGTCTCACCAGTCTGGCGCTGGCGAACACGGCCGGCGTAGTACGCTACCGGCGCGACCTGCCGAACGCTTCCACGGCGGGGTTTACTTTTACAGATCGTGAAGCCGACGGCTACTTCAACCGGTTGGGGAGTGTTGACGGCGACCTGCGGCTGTCCGACACTCAACGTTTGCATGTACAGGGCGTGATCACGTCGACCGAGTATCCCGCCGGCCTGGCCTCCGATTACGAGCAGCCCACGGGCGAGTTCACCGGGTGGGGTTACAACGCGATTTACCGTTACCAGACCCGCGACTGGGCGAGTTACCTGCGCCGACGGGAGCGGTCGGAGGATTTCCGCGCCGACCTGGGATACATCGGGCAGGTGGACGTGCAGGAGAACGAGGCGGGGATTGAACGCTACCTGTATCGTGACCGCGACCACTGGTGGAACCGGGGCGAAGTCGGGATGGGAGTGATCTACGACGAGGACCGGCATGGGAATGTCCTCAACAGCGGCGTGGATTATTGGGCGTGGTTCAACGGGCTCTACGAATCGCATTTCAATGTCTGGGGCATCGTTGGCCGCAAGTATTATCAGGGCAAGGAGTTCCCGGATTATCATGTCTGGGCGGGGGGTGGCTTCCGGCCCAATTCCGTGGTGTACATCTGGACCGAATACGCCGGCGGGGACGAGATCGACTACGAAAACGCCCGGCCCGGCAAGCAGTTCTACTGGGAAGGCTCCACGACGTTGCAGCTCGGACGGCACTTCCGGGCGACCTACCGGTTTGATTATGAACAGCTTACGGTGTACGACACCCTGCTTTTCACTGCCCGCATCAACTATGTCAAGCTGCTGTACCAGTTCACCCAGCGCGCCTACCTGCGGGTGGTGGTGCAGAACCGGGGTGTGAACTACAACATACACCATTACCCATTGGGTGAGGACGAGACCGAGGACGATCTGCCCGAACCGACCTCCACCAGCCTCGGCGGCCAGGTGCTGTTCGCCTACACCCTCAACCCGCAGACGGTGTTCTATTTGGGCTACACCGACAACTGGCGGCAGGAACACCGTGTGGACCTGGTCCAGACAAACCGGACGGTGTTCGCGAAACTCGGGTACGCATGGGTTTTGTAGGCGCATCCGGCGGAACAGCTGTTCTTTTGATTCCACTTTGGTTTGAAGCCGGCATCTGAAGTGTGCTCCGCCTCACAGGGTGTCTGCGCATGTCATTCGCAGGTGCGCGAAAAGAATACCCGGTGTGGGCGGTGTCTATGGGAGACCTTCTCGCCGCACCGGCCCACGGCTCCAGCCTCTCGCCCGCGGTTGCTCCACCCTGTCGTATCCCGCGGTAAGCGTATAATAGCAGGATGTTTACCACTCGTCCATCCCGTTCTCACTCGGTTGATTCATGCCATCTCCCCGGTTCCCGTCTCGCCGGAACAAGCGTCCCGTGGAAGACACAAACGGCGGCATGGCATACCGGTTGCATTCACAAGATGCAGCCGGAGGGCGGATCCTTGAAAGGTGTTCATAGATAATCAGACGTTTTTCCGGGATGTCAGCAAAAACAAACGGTGAGGAGGCCCCAGATGAGATACCTGCCGATTCACAAGCAACGACGCGGAACACGATCAACCGCTGGTCGTGGGTCTAACACCGGAAGCTGCGTTTGCTGCGGAAAACGAGCCAATTGGCGTTCGGTGTATAACCGTTGCTGGCGGTGTGAAATGGATGAGCTGCGTACGCGGCGGCCCATTCATCTCGAGCGGGAGCTGCTCGAATCGCTGTCCGGCGTCCGTGACGGAGTGTAGCACACCCCCGGTGTGCAAAAAGCAACCGTGTCCCTCCGGGATGCGGTTTTTTTGTTGTTCGCTTCGTATCTTACAGCAGGAAACAGGACCAAGCCACCGGTTGCCATGACAGTCCGGACATCGAGAACACAGCGATCTATCATGTTGGCGCGCCTGGGGATAGTGCTTGCGCTTGCGCTGTGCTCGGGGTGCCCGCCCGCGGAGGACGACCCCGCTTCCCCGGTTGACAACCTCCATCCGTGGGGCGCTTTGTCGCTGGCGGGGTGCGAGGGCGGGCTGTATGGCGAAACCGCGCAGCCGTATACACAGTATCAACCGCTCACCATCTGGTTTCCCAATGGGTGGGACGGGACCGACGAAGATACCCACCTGACCCTGCTCTGCCAGCAGGAGCAAGACAGTCGTGTGGTCGGCGCTCCCTGTTCTCATACCTTGACCTACGACGCCGCGCTGAATGTCTACCGCGGGTTTGTCACCCCCAGTGATACGGGACGCTGGCATTTTGAAGTGACACTGACCAGCCCCGATATTGTACAGGCATCCCATGTCGCGGCTCGAGCACAACAGGCGGGAGCCCATCCCCGGACTGTCGCCCTCAATACATCCAGCTATCGCCAGGTGCTGACCGTCCTGGAGCCGATCCCGCGACACACCGGGTCCGCCCAGCTTCGACTGGGGATCTGGAGGCCCTCCAACGGCCGCTTGTATTACGAACCGGACACCACGCTGGATTTATCGGTACAGGTTTTCCAGACGCCAAGCGGCGATGAGTCCAACGACAACACCGCCCCGTCGCACCTGATGGAAGAAATTTATGAAGGGATCGTGCACTTTCCGGAAGAGGGCACCTGGGGGGTGACCCTGGCCAACACGAACCAGGGTTTCAGCGATACACTCACCACGTTTTACTTCGCTATCGATTAGCCCGGATATTTCATGAAACAGGGGGCATGGCCCGATTCAGTCCGTTTCGTCACCGGCCGGTCGGTTGATCCGTTGCACCTGGTTGGTGATACGGACGGGCAGCAATTCCAGGGTGGCCTGCATGGCTTTGGGGTTGGACTCGAGCGCTGTGGTGGGCATGGAACGGGCGACGGCGGTGTTGGGATTCTGGACCAGCACGACGCCTCCTCCGGCGTGGATATGCCGGCATCCCTGGGCGCCGTCACGCCCCATCCCGGTCAGCACCACTCCCACACAATACTTCCCGAACACTTTCGCCGCGCTACGAAACAGGGGATCCGCGGCGGGACGGACATAGTTTTCCGGGGGATCATCGGTCAAGCGCAGGGTCAACTGCCGGGTGATCAGCATGTGCTTTTCACCGGGCGCGATGTAGATCTGGCCGGGTTTCACCGCCATGCCGTCTTGCCCCAGTTGCACCGGGACAGCCAGTTGCCGATTCAGGCGTTTGGTAAGCTCCTCGAGCGCCCAGGACGGGGAATGGAGAACGACCAGGGTGGCCGCGTCGGGCAGTACCGGCAGTCCGACGAGCAGGCTGGTGAGGGCCGGCGGACCGCCCGTACTGGCGGCGATGGTAACACAAGTAAACGGCGGCTTGGTGGTCAGAGGCTTGACTGTCACCTGGTCCGTCAGGTTCGGCGCCGGCTGCGCTTTACGGTTAAACAAGTTATTCAGGCGTTGTTCGAGCTCGTGAAGCTCAAAGGGCTTGGAGAGGAAATCATCGGCGCCCGTTTCCAGGGCGTGACGCCGGGCGAATTCCGACCCCAACCCGGTGATCACCATGATCACAGGCAAGGGGCTGATGGTTTTGCGTACCTGGTAGATCAGTTCGATGCCGGACATCTCCGGCATCATCCAGTCGGTGACGATGGCGTCAAATGCGTGATTGTTCAGCGCCGTCAGGGCCGAGGTGGCCGAACCGACCGCTACAACCTCGTTGCCGGTTCTTTCCAGGTACTTCCTGATGGCCTTCAGCATCGAAGGGTCGTCGTCCACCACTAAAATATGTTTCGTTGCCATTCTATCTCCTCGCAACCGCACAGGTTGGGCCAACTCCCCGCCTCGACTCACAACAGGCTGACCAGGTGCAAACGTAACGCTCACACAAAGTAAGCCGCCGTGACAGGCGGCACAAACAGCGAGAGCCCTGTCAACCGCTGCTGACAGGGCTCTCGAAAGATTTGCACAAGTGGATTTAGAAATTCGATGGTATTTGCCCCGGGCAGCTTGAGGCAGGCCATCGGATATCTATCCACCAGCGCCATGAACGACCCACGGATGTTTTGCATGATCCGCTGATCGCTGCCCGGGTTTACAGTGGTTCTTGCAAAGAATCGAACATACTAAGATTCTTAAGTATTTGTTTATTCTGGATTCACGGCTGTCCCAAACTACGGGACACCGCAAGCTTCACTTTGTTCCGGTTCCTGCTTTCGCAGGAATGACATCATGGGACATTTCATTCGAGAATTACTCTAAGCGGAAAAGATAACCATCACACTCGATAAATCGCCGCGATCAGATTGTTCTGCGGGATATCGCTCTGCGGCAGGACGTACACCTTGCCGCCTTTGCTCAACGTATGGACTGCTGCGAAATCCAGCAGATCCTCGTCGTAGTCGTCGCGTTTGTCATGGACCTCGACTTCATGTTTGTCGGGATAATAGAAGCCCCACTTCTGCTGGTGGCGGGCGACAAACAGCACCTCGACCCGTCCCTCAAACGCCGCCTTGACAATATCCTCGAGGTCGCTGGCTGTCTGGCTGCTGGCCGACAGGTGGCCGTAGCGCTCCTTCGCCTGCTCCCGTTGCCGGGCGAAATGGCTCTCCGCGATGGTCCAGGAACGCTGGTGCAGTTTCTTCACCGACACATCGCTGGGATTGCCGGGAACGCCGTCGGTCAGCAGGTTGTGGTAACTGTTCACCTCCTGGTAGATGGGCAACAGGTAGTCCACACCGGCCAGGATCAACGGCGCGTTCTGCTCAGCCATGAAGTCCCGGATGCCACGGTCGATCTCCTTGAAGAAGCGGCTGATCTTGTTCTTCCGGCGGTCTTTCGGGTCGCCCTGGCCATGGTAGGAAGCGCCCTTTTCGCCGCCCCCGCCCAGCGAGACCGCGGTATGGTATTGCAACGACCGCTCATCGTCGTCGAACCAGAGCGCGTCCTTCAGGCTGGTGGGCAGGCCTTTGAGGTCAACCTGCTCGACCTGCTGGCGCGTACCCCGGAACAGGCGCACGTTTTTCAGCCCCGCCGCCAGGACGTAATACACCCCGTCGACACTCATCAACGGCAGCAGAGGTTTGACATGGAAGCGGTCGGTGACCACCACCAGATCCTGGAATTCCAGCGGCAGGCGGTAGTAGTAGTCTCGGTCGGAATCCATGAAGAAGGCGAGGCCCTTGTCCTGATGTTGCCAGAACTCGAAGTTCTCCTCCAGATCGTGGGCCAGCTTGAGGAAGTTGGCGACGTCGTCCTTGTCGGCGCCAAAGGCTTCGAAGCGCTTCTCCACCTCTTTTATGAGGTTCTTGAAGCGGATAGGGTTTTCCTGCGTCCGGTCTCCCGCTTTCTGAGTAGGCATGTAGAGGGAAACACAGAATTCGTCCCGTTTGTCAAGCAGCATGCGCAGGTCTTCATGGGTCAGAATATCCATCGCTCCTCCTGTTTTCATGGTGGATGGTGTTCTCTGGATGTTACGTGTCCGGCCGTGCGGACGAAGCCCTCTTACGTATATACAAAACCCACGGGGGGATACGACACTCTTTTTTCTTCAGGGATCACATCGCCGAGCAAATATGGTGTTCCAGGCGTGGACTTATTCAAGCTGCTTTCATTTCATGGTTTAGCTTAATGAAAAACGAATGCTCGTGAAAATATCCGGCTTCGGTTCCCGGCTTACCCAGTCGCGTCCCCGCACCGGCCTGCGGTTTCGTCCTTCGCATCGCCCTTACGGTTCCGAACCTGCTCGATCAGCAAACCCGCCATACTAACCGTAGCCCAATGGCCCTCGAGCCATGTCTTTACACAATAGCATCAGCCCGGCGCCTGTTCCTGCTGCTTGCGAAGGATGTAGCTCCCCAATCGTTTGTCCACCAGGCTGATATGAGTCAGCAGCCATTCCACGAGACGAGATTCCAGTTGGGCGGCGAGACGCTCGGGATTGTGACGGCGGATAAACTCCTCGTCCATCCGTTCCAGATCCTGCACCAGCAACCGGTGCTCCTTGACATGAGTTTCCAGATCCGGATACTCGTATTGGGCCATCAGCAACCCTTCGGTCTCGAAGTGGACGATGACATACTGCTTCAGGAAATCCAGCAGCTCCAGAACCTCATTCGCCTCCCGACCCTCTTCGGTCGCTTCCAGCAACGCGCTCATCCGGTTGATCAACTCCCGGTGCTGCATGTCGATGTCACGTACGCCGGTTTCCAGATTCTTCCGCCAGAGAATCGGCATTCCCTTTCCCTCCCGTGTCGAGGCTACATCCTTCCGCAAGTATTACCATGTTTACCGCAGCCATGCAAGCACTTCAGTTTCAGAAACGGAGAATCTTGAGCCCATATTGTTCCAAACGGAAAATGGGAGCTGCGATTTGCCACGGGCAGCGATCAACCTTCGGTATATGCTAAACCAGCCTGTGTTCACCGCTTTGGACAATTTGAAATCCTGCTGCTCACAACAAGCCGCCAGGGGCCGATATCATTCACCGCACGTGAAACAACCCATTGGCGCCGGTGTTTATCACCAAGAGATCGAGACGTTTCCGTACCTCACCCCACCCGCCATCGTTACGTTTTAGACTCAAGCGACATCCTTTTATTATATGTATCCACAGCAATAACAACCCTCTGCCTCAACCGGCACACCGGTTGCACTACACTCTTACGCGGGACATGTGGCAGCGTGTCCCCTCGGCAACGAACCTTAGCGGACAAAACCAAGGAGAACCTCATGCGTATCAGTGCGATTCAAAGCCCCCAGATGCAGTTTCACGCAGCCAAGAACGCTCCGGCGGCCACCGGCGGCGCGAAATCCAACGTGAAAATCGGGGCCAACCAGGTGGGTACCGACAAGGTCGACATCTCCGGCGCAGGCCGGAAAATGCAGGCCCAGATGAAGCAGGCCGCGGGAGCGGTGCAGGACACCGGACGGCAGCAGGGAGCCCGGATGCAGGAAATGACCGGCATCTCCACAGATTTCTCGGAACGCTCCGGCGTGACCTTCGGCGGCAAGGGCTGATCCCTGACCAAGCGGCCGTGATCTGATTTTTGATGTGCCCCCGGCCAGCTTGTTGTGAGCAAACGCCCTATCGGAACCACTCTCAGCCCCACGCAGGTGGGATCCAGGCATGGTGCAAGAAATTAACACGCTAGTGCCAGCTTTGATGCTTTCTGAGCTGCGTCATAGTTAACATCTTGTCGTATATAGACATGTCTGGATTCCCGCCCCCGATCAAAGCATTCGCGTACAGGCTCTGCGCGGGAATGAGACTCGTTGGGCGTTTCGACACAGTCTGCCAGGAAAGGGACTTCTACGAGAATCACAGCAAGCCGCCCGGGGCTAATTCGTCCTCAGGGCGAACCGCTTTCTTTTCTCGTATATTGCGGACGTTGAGCAGTCACACGGATTGAAAGCTCATGGCCGCCACGCCCCTGACACACATCAACGCCCGCGCCAAGCTGCCCGCCGCGCTCCTGCTGGCGGGACAGGCCATGCTCCTGCCCTGGAACTCAATCGCCTTGTGGGTCGTGATGAGCGTGATCGCAGGGGGTGTCCTCCTGTCCAGCGGCCGCTTGCTGCGGCTTACCGCTCCTCTGGTCGCCCTCGCCTGGATGTTCGTGCTCACTGTGTTGATCCACGGGTTTACCACCTCGGGCCACGTCCTCTGGCATGTACCCCGTGTGGGGTGGACCTTGACATACGAAGGATTGCTTCACGGCGGCGTGATCGTGCTCCGTCTCGCGGCGGCGGTGCTGATCACGGGGGTCGTGGCGGTGACCACCGAGGCGCTCGACGCCATCCGCGCCACCGAGAGCCTGGCGAGACCCTTGCGCAAACTCGGGATCAACACCACCGCACCGGCGCTGGTGCTCACCCTGGCGCTTCGTTTCGCGCCGGTGCTCTATACCGAGGCTCAGACGCTCCAGCGCGCCGCCTCGACACGGGGCTGGGGACGAGGCAAGGGCCGGATCGGACGTGTCCTCGCCTGGACGCCCATCCTCGCGCCGCTGATCGCCGGCAGTCTGCGCCGCGCCGATGAACTCGCCGATGCGCTGGTGCTGCGCGGCTACGATCCCACCGTCCGGCGCACTTCGCTGCATCCCACACGCTGGCGAGTGGGGGATACCCTCGTTGTCTTCGTCGCCGTCTTGCCCCTGGCGGCTTACGGGATCGGATAGCTTTCCAGCCAGCGCCAGCGACAACCCGCATGGATTGGTGATCTGAGTCTCCAAAACTGTGTCTCGTTAGCCCGAATGCTTCACCAGCAATGGTACTATCTCAAGATATACCACAAATATGAGCGCTGTTTGGACGCATGGCTCGATACGCCCTCCGCGTTGCTTTTCAGGTCAACCGATGAACACAATGCACGCGCAGGCAGGCCCTGCAAACCATCCCGCGATGAACGTGTCGGGAGTGTCCATACGAATGCTTGGAAGAAATGTCCCATTTTGTCGTAGCTTTGTATCATAGGTTATTCCGGCAATGCTTCCAACCCCACCCGGATTGCCAGCTTCGCCCCGTCCAGTTCCGCAAGTCCGTACAGGTTGTTGTAATCCTTAAAGATCAGGTAATCTTCCGCGATGGTCACCTTGTCCAGGTAGGAATCCAGATTGGCGACCAGGTTGGCGAAGGCATTCCGGGCGCGATCCGCTGAGGGGTATTCGATCACGAGCCGGTGGAACGTCGCCCCGTCGGGGGTCTCGTACCGGCCGGTCACACCAAACACGTCGCCGCCGAGCTGCAAAATGTCGCCCTCGCCGAAGGTGTAGAACGGCTGCAGGGCGAACTCCCCGCGCACGAGCTTCTCCGACCCGGCCACCAGGTGTTCCGGAGGCAATTGGGAGAAGATAGCCGTCTCCGGAGCGGGCTCCACTGCCGCCAGGAACGCCGCCGCCAGGTCCGTCACCACCTCCTCCAGGTTCGCGCCGCGGTTATAGGAATTGGCCTTGATGAAGTAGTTGCCCTTGACCGCCAGCACCTGGCTGGAGCCGGCGGTGTTGCGAACGTGCAAGCGGGGGGAAGGCGTTTCCTTGCCGCACTTGGCCAGGTAGATGCCCAGCGCCGCCACCGGGCCGGTCATCTCGTAGACGTCCAGCCCCACCTCAAGCTCACCGTGGCTGTAATGCTGTGCGCGGACTTCCTCGAAACCGTATTCCAGGTACAGTTCCGCGCCGCCGTTGATGTAGCCGTAAAGCTCTTGGGCCGGGAAACGCTTGAAGCTGCCTTCGACGACCTGCCAGCCGTCGCGGAACCCGTCATCAGGTAGCGGCGGCGCTTCCGGGAGGCCATTCAAAGGGCGCACCCCGCACAGCAACAGGACCGCCGGCAGCATGGCGACCAGCGGAATGGGGCTCTGGAACCGCATGCTAGTCCTCCTCGTGTGCGGCTTCGTGTTCGGCTTCGTCCGAGGTCTCGCCGGAGGAAGAGTCTTCCGAACGAGTAACCGTTATCGGGTCGGCGGTAATGGAGAACCCCCTCCTCGTTTCCGGGTGATGGATTTTCCCGCCGGCGTCCCCGGCCCAGACCATCAACCCGGTAGTGATCAGCACCAATACAAGCAGGATGGCCCAGGCCCAGGCGGGGGTTTCAAACGACCGCCGCAACGCCATCACCAGCAGCCCGATGGCCGCCAGGCCGGTGACGATCGCGGCGTAGTTAGCCACCTCTGCGCGCTCTTCGTGCTCATGGATGCGCTCGTGAGTGATCCCGTTCAATCCTTCCACCAAACCCTCGGCGTCCTCGCCGCTGCTGACCGCGATCAGAGACCCCAGCGCCGCCACCAGCAGCACGGCTGCTGCGGCAACGGTAATGCCCTTCTCGCGCCGTTGCCACAAGCCCACAACGATAAGGATCGCCCCGAATCCGAACCCCAGGATCGGTATATGGTTGACCAACAGGTGCACGTGTGCAGCGTTCATAATAAACTCCCAGTCGTTGCAGGCAAGGTACGAGGGCCGGTGGGGCAAAGAAAGAAAACCCTCGACCGATTTGAGGGGGTCGAGGGTACATCCGGCCGCGGGGAGATGGAAGCGACCCGGATGTGTTTTTGTGGTCCCCAAACACGAAAACAATAATCCGTGCGTCTTCTATAGTGGTTCTTGCAAAGAATCGAACATACTAAGATTCTTAAGTACTTGTTTATTCTGGATCCCTGCTTTCGCAGGAATGAAATCATGGGACATTTTCATTCCAGAATTACTATAAGAGCTTACGTCCGGTCATGGAGGGTGTCAAGAGGCTCGTGTTCCTGAACATGATGTTTTATCGCCAAATATCGATAAAAAGCGAAAAAACGGTGAAATGGGCGGCGCCTGGGCGTAAATCGGACCGGCGTTTCTTGTATGTTGCGTGTGCTGTAAAAAGAAAATCAGACTGCTACGCTTTTCAGCCAGGCATGAGAGAGCAGATGGTGATGGAGTAAGCATCCGGCGAACGCTGTAGAGATCATGCAACCTTGGGAAAAGTGGTACAGCCACCTTGTCGGAAACAGGGTCGGAATTGTTCACCGTTAGCGCGGTCTGAAAACCTAACAGTCCCCTTTTTCGGCCGTTACATCTGCGCGAAACCGCCTGGCGTCCAATTCATCCGTGACAAGCAGAACAACTCAATCCATGTTAACCGAGTATTACTGGAAAAAGTGGTACAGTTACCTTTTCGGAAACAGGGTCAGGATTGCTCACCGATAGCGCAGTCTGAAAAGGTAACAGTCCCCTTTTTCGGCGCTCACCGATAGCGCAGTCTGAAAAGCTAACAGTCCCCTTTTCAGGCGCGGTCAGACAATGAATGGCCTATCCCCGGGCCGCCAGCAGGAGCAGCATCCGCGTCACGCGCGCCGCCAGCACCGTGCTCCGCCCGCTGGGGTCCGCTTCCGGCAACAGCTCCACCACGTCGCCGCCGACTACAGTGTGAAGCTGATTCGACCTCGGCTGCTGAGGCAAGGGCGAGCGCCCCGCGATCATCTGCAATGCCTGCTCGAACTGCCGCCAGGTGAACCCGCCCGGCTCCGGCGTCCCAACACCTGGGCAGACCGAGGGGTCGAACCCGTCCAGATCCACGGAAATGTACAAGGGCCGTTCGCCCAGCTTGGTCAACGCCGCCTGGATGCCTTCCGGTGTGGGATCAAACAGCAGGTTGTTCTCACGCGCAAAGGCGAACTCTTCCTTCAAGCCGCTACGCACTCCTACCGTGGCCACCCGCTCGGCGCCGACGTGACCAATCACCCGGCTCAGGATACAGGCGTGGGAAAAGGAGGATCCCTCGTACTCGTCGCGCAGGTCGGTGTGAGCGTCAAACACCAGCACGCCCAGGTCCGGATGCGACTTCAAAGTATGGTCAAGCAGGGGATACGTCACCGTGTGCTCGCCGCCGAGGCCGATCACCGGGATCGCGATCGGCATCTCGTTCTCGAAGGCATGGATCGCGGCGTCCACCCACCGCTCCGGATTCGTGTTCTCCTCCACATGGAGGTCGCCCGGGTCGGCGTAGCCGACGTCCTCGAGGTCACGGTCGAGCACGGGATCGTAGGTCTCGATGCCGTCCGTGGCGGCCCGGCGGATCGCGTCGGGAGCGAAACGCGAGCCGGATTTGAACGATGCCGTCCGGTCATAGGGCAAGCCGACCAGCACCACCTCCGCGCGAGCCGGATCCTCGTCCGCATCCAGAAAGCCCAACCGCGTGAACGATCCCGCCATGTTCAGCCCTCCAGCGCCTTGAGCACACTGGTGGGCAACGCGAACGCCGCGTTGTGAAAGCCACGGTTCCACAACACTGTCTTCTCCATCAGCGCCCGGTCATCGGATTCATCCACCGCGACATTAAGCGGGTCCGGCCCTTTGCTGGCCATTACGAAACACCATGTGCCCGACGGATACATGGGAATCGCCGTCTGATAGACCCGCACCAGCGGGAAGACCTTCTGCAGGCGCTGGGTCACCTCGACCAGGTGGTCCAGGTGATAGGCGTAGGTGGCGACCTGGGTTACCAGGATGCCGTCGTCGCCCAGCACCCGGTGCAGGCCCGCGTAGAAGGGATCCTCGAACAGCGCTTCCGCCGGGCCGACCGGGTCGGTGGAATCGATCAGCGCGATGTCCCAGGTTCCGGGTTCAGCGTCATGAACCGCCTTGATGCCGTCCTCGATGCGCAGGTCCACCCTGGGGTCGTCGTAGGCCACCGCCATGTCCGGCAGGTGCTCTTTTGCGATGCGCACCACTTCGCCGTCGATCTCGTACTGGCGCGCCAGCTCGACGACATCATGCTTGATGATCTCGCGCAACGTGCCGCCGTCGCCGCCGCCCACCACCAACACCTTCTTCGGGCCGGGATGGGTTGTCAGCGCCGGGTGGACCAGCATCTCGTGGTAGGTGTGCTCGAACCGTTCGCACAGCATCACCGCGCCGTCATGCACCAGCAGCTTGCCCTCGCTGGGGGTCTCGAACAGTTCGATGTGCTGAAACGGGGTGTTCACCGCTTCCAGAATGCGGGACACTTTCCAGATCATGCCCGCGCCTTCGCTGCTCCACTCGGTAAAGGTGGTCTCGGAAACCGTGGGTTCGGTCAGGGGAAAATCCATGGGAATCACGTTTGTTTGAAGGTTAATACCCCATCACCACCGCGGCGAAGACCGAGCACAGCAGGTCGACCTTGTGTTCGGCGGAGATGGAATGGATCTCTTTCAGGCTGCGTTGCCGGGTTTCAAAGGCGAACTCAACCATGTCGCGCACGATGGCCTCGGCATTTTCCGCGCTGCCGCGAGCGCTGTACTCCATGATCACACCCGGCAGCTCAGGGTCTTCAGGTACGCCGCAGGCCACCGCCGCCGAGATCACCTCGCCCGGCAGGGTCGCGCTCATGTGGGCGTACGCCACCGGCGTCAATGCGCCCGGGGCCGGCCTGAACGGCTCCACCAGCGCGCAGTTCGGCGGCAGAATGCTGGACAGCTTCACCAGGTTGCAGTCGCCCACGCCGGCGTTGAGCAGAGCGGCGTCAAACGCGTTCAACGGGGTCTTGCCCTCGGCAGCGCCCGCGCACAGGAAATAACGGGTCGGGATCGGAATGCCGGCGCTCATCTCAGGCCACCTGGTTTTCAATGGCAACCTGCGGCTTGTGCAGCGCTCGTCCCGACGGGTCCGCCAGCATGCCGCGCTTCATCTCGCTGATCGACAGGTTGGTCGCGCCCAACTCCTGCTTGAGGTACTCGAAGCCCTTGTACGGGTCCACCTCTTCGCCGCAGGTGAACAGGTCCACCGCCGCATACCCGTATTCCGGCCAGGTGTGAATCGCCAGGTGTGATTCGGCGATCACCACCACCCCACTGACTCCGTAGGGATTGAAATGATGGAACACGGACTCCACAATGGTGGCTCCGCTTTCCCGGGCTGCCTGGGCCATCGCTTCACCGATGCCTTCCACGTCGTTCAGGAAGTCCTGCCGACAGCCATAAAACTCGACCATCAGTTGACGGCCCAATGCCTTTGTTTCCACTACACCCTCGCTTCGTTGTCCGGTTCTGTTGTCTGCTATAAAAACGCCCGGTCTGCCTTTCGGCCCGGGCGTTGGTCCTCTGCTCCTGCAAAACGCCCGTTAGAAGTACGGCGGACTTGTTACCCATAGGAACTCAGCTTCACCGCGCCCCGCGCCGGTGATCTTCATGTCATGCAACCCGGCGCCGTAAAACGATTCGCCCTTTTTGGCCGTGTTCTTCCGGCCGCCGTAAGCCACCTGGATCTCGCCCTTCAACACATAGCCGAACTGTTCGCCGCTGAACGGCTCCAGGCGCGCCTTTTCGCCCGGGGCCAACGTGACCTTGACCGGCTCCATGGTTCGGCTGGCCGCACCGGGCACCAGGGAGAGGAAACGGCTGATCCCCGCCCGCTCCAGATCCACCGTGTCATCCTCGCTGAACACAATCCGTTCCTCGGTGGGACGGAAAAAGTCGGCGATGTGGATGTTGAGGGTCTCCAGAATCATCATCAGGCTGTCGATGGAGATGGAGGTTTTGCCCCGCTCCACCTGGCTGATGAAGCCGGCGGTGAGATCGCTTCGTTCGGCGAGCTCCTCCTGCGTCATCTCCGCGGCCAGCCGCAGCCGGCGTATCCGTCCCCCCAACTCTTCCAGATCGACCATTTTTACTATCACTAAACTTTGGTTGCGTATATACTGTTTGGCCGAAGCTAAAGACGATTTCCGCCAAAGGCAAGAACCATAAAGGCTCTCCCGGAGTTCATCCGCATGATAGCTGTGATCTTCCTTTAATATAATGTCAGCGCTTTGAGCGCCTTGCGCCGCAATTCTAATTCAACGCCCGCGCACGGGAGCTGCACGTACCGGAACGATTCGTGTTCCGGGAGTTCCAGCGGTATTTCGCACACGAGAGCCGACACCAACGAGGCAACACCAGCGCAATAGAGTGGTTCTTGCAAAGAATCGAACATACCAAGATTCTTAAGTACTTGTTTATTCTGGATTCCTGCTTTCGCAGGAATGACATCATGGGACATTTCATTCGAGAATTACAATATCAGCGATTCGCGTTACCACCCCCTCTCGCGAGACCCGGAGACACATCATGGAAAAATTTTCTGCTAATGGTCGTGTTATGTGGCTAAGTTGTTGTTCTTTCTTTGTAGTCATAAGGACTACACGAGAGGCTACAGGCTCCGGAGATGTTGAGGTTTTTCGGTTGAACGTTTGATTTAAAAATATGCGATGTGTATTATGTATTGTGCAAGAGAAAAAACGTGTGAGTATGGTACTGACAGACATGCAGATCGTGGATGATTGCCTGGGCGGCAGCCGTTACTACGACCTCTTTTTTGACCGCCCCTGGCATCGCGACGCCATTCTGGCGTTGCGTGAACGAGGAGAGTTGGATTTTCATCCGGAGTTTGCCCGCCCGTTCTTCCAGTTCAAGAGTCCGTTGCAATACATCCTCAAAGGTCTGGAAGGAGAGCCGAAATGCCGGCTTATTATTCCGTTATCGAATAAGGACATCATCCTGGAGGAAATTCGCAGCTACTTCCGTTGACACATGGATAGCAGGTTCCATAGCAGTCACACGTAAGAAAGGAGATGGGATGGGCGCAAAACTGGAGAAGTACTACGAGTGGGTGGCCAAAGAAGGGGGTTTGGCCATGAAGATGCGGCTGGCCATGAAGACCTCGGTGCCGTCGGACAAGGCCAAGACCATCCCCGACAGCCCCGACATGGTGGCAAAATTCCAGGCCGCCGCGAAAGAAATCACTGGAAAACAACCCCCGACATTTTAAGGAGTGAGTCATGGCGAAATTCCTGGAAAACGAGTTGGTGCTGGATGCGCATTACGACGCCAAGCGCTCCCGTCATTACCTCAACGGCCACCTGAGTGTGTTGCACTGCCACCACTACCTGACCCTCTATACCCAGTTGGCGGAAGATGTTGAATTTGTCGATGGCCGCAAGCTGCTGGCCGACGTGGCGGAAGACTCCTTCTACCGTGTCCTGAAGGACTACTTTGCGAACCACAACCTGACCGAGCTGCACAAGCGGGTCGCCATCGCCGAGCAGTATTTCGGCGCCATGGGCCTGGGCCAGATGAAGGTGAAATTTGTCGGCCACGAGAGCGGCGAAGTGGAGCTGCTGCATTCTCACCTGGATGAAGGCTGGGTGAAGAAATGGGGCGAAACCGATAAACCGATCAACCATGTGGGTCGCGGGTACATCGCCGCCATGTTCGCCCTGTTAAACGAGATGCCGCGCGGATCGTATGTGGTCAACGAGGTCCAGAGCCTGGCCCAGGGTGCGGACGTGTCCATTTTCAACGTAGTGATGAAGTAAGGAGGCCATCATGGCGATAAATCGCGAAAAAGTGATTGCGGAACTGTCTCAACTGAGGGTGCTCAGCAACGATGAAGGCCTGATCCCCGGCTACAACGTGCTGGTCAACCAGATGCCGGCGTCGTTCTGGAACGGCTTCGGCGACCGTCTCAGCCGCATGGTGCCCTCCGAGCTGCTGGAGGCCGCAGTGTACCTGCTGGTCAACGCCGCCCATGAATGCGGCTACCACACCGGCTACGGCATCATCAACAGCGACGAGTGGAAAGCGGTGGTGGAGCCCATGGTGGAGAACACCGAAGATGTCCTCCACGGCGCCTTCGCCGTGTTCACCGCCTGGGGCTGGGCGAAGACGGAAATCGTGGAGCTGGTCCCCGGCGAAAAGATGGTGGTGCGGGCCTACGATTACTACGAGGCCGACGTCGTGGATTACGGCCACTCCCGGATGTGCAGCGCCTTCATGATCCGTGGCGTCTGCGCCGGCTTCATGGACCTGGCCTACGGAGGCGACTACGACCCCACCGGCAAGACCAGCTTCGGCACGTTCGTATGCACCCAGACCAAGGGCATCGAATGCGGCGCCGATTACGGTGAATTTGTGGTGACGAAGTTGTAAAGCCCCCGCCACTGATCGGACCTGGGGGTGCCTGACACAGGTTCGATGCCATCAGACGATTGTGGCCCCGCCGGTTCGCCCGGCGGGGTTTATGTCACTCACTCGCCGGGTGAAGCGTTTTACCACCTCTGAACCATATCCGCCCCGGGCGGCGATGGACCGCAACACCAAACAGGTTTCATCGTTGTGGGCCATAAGAAGTCCTGCCGCTCACGACAAACTGCCCGGGGCAAATTGTCGTCAATACAACTCGAACTGATTCGTGTACTCTGCGCATCCCCGCCCCCTTGCGCTTCCCCCACAGATGCCGTAACCTCGCTCCACCGAAACACTGCACGAACACGAAGGTCCTTGCCATGGAAAATGTCTTCGACATCCTGAAAGAACGCGGGTTCATCGAACAATGCACCGACGAAGAGGGCGTCCGCGCGCTTGTTGATCAGCCACAGGCGGTCTACTGCGGGTTCGATCCCACCGCCGACAGCCTGCACCTGGGCAGCCTGATCCCGGTGCTGGGCTTGATGCACTTCCACCGCACCGGCCACCAGGTGATCGCCCTGCTGGGCGGCGCCACCGGCATGATCGGCGACCCCTCCGGCAAGGACCAGGAACGCTCCTTCCTCGATGAAGACGCCCTCCGCGCCAACGTGGAAGGCCAACGCCGGCAGCTCGCCAGACTGCTGCCCGCTGAGGATGACGGCGACCGGAAAGGCGTCCGCTTCGTCGACAACTACGACTGGACCAAAGACATCTCGCTGATCCAGTACCTCCGGCTGTACGGCAAGCACTTCAGCGTGAACGTCATGATGAACAAGGAAAGCGTGCGCCGCCGTCTCGAAGACCGTAACCAGGGCATCAGCTACACCGAGTTCAGCTACCAGTGCCTGCAGGCGATTGACTTTTTGCAGCTCAACGCTCGCCAGGGCTGCCGGCTCCAGGTGGGCGGCGGCGACCAGTGGGGCAACATCACCGCCGGCATCGACCTGATCCGCCGTTTCCACGCCGATGACACCCTGTGGAACGCGATCAGCACCGAGGTCGGCGGTTCCGACACGAAACGCGGGGAGCAGTGTTACGGCGCCACGTTCCCGCTCCTGACCTCCGCCGACGGAAAGAAATTCGGCAAGAGCGAAAAGGGAGCCGTCTTCCTCGACCCCGAAAAGACCAGTGTCTGGGACTTCTACCAGTATCTTGTCCGGCGCGAGGACAGCGAAGTGATCAAACTGCTGAAGCTGTTCACGTTCCTGCCGATGGACGAGATCGCGGAGCTGGAAACGCAGGTCAGCGAGCACCCGGAACGGCGTGAGGCGCAGAAACGGCTGGCGTGGGAAGTCACCGCCCTGATTCACGGCCCGGACCAGGCGGACAAGATGAAGCTGGGTGCAGAGGCGCTCTACGCGGGCGAACTGGCGAAACTGGACGGCGACCTGGTGCGTCAGATCTTCGCCGCCGCCCCGCAGCACGAGGTCGCTACCGCCGCGCTGAAGCAAGGCGTGTCGCTGGTGGACCTGGCGGTGGCGGGCGGCCTGTTGAAGAGCAAGGGCGAAGCCAAACGCATGCTGAAACAGGGCGCGCTGTATGTCAACAACGATCGCCAGAAGGAAGACCGCACGCTGACCGACAAGGATCTGCCGCCCTCGCACACGATCATCCTGCGCAAAGGCAAGAAGGACTACCTGGTGGTGAAGGCCCTGTAGGACCGACATGCCCGGGACAGGGGGGTAGGCAGGAATGGTTTTGATCCCATTCCCGCCCCCCTCCGAACCGTGCGTGCGGATCTCCCGCACACGCCTGTCCGGGAGCCAACTGGCGAAGTGTAAAACCGACACCCTCGTCGGTCAGATTGCGCACCATCCTCTCGCCTGGTTCACGCTGCGGAGAAGGAAGCAGTCCCCTTTTCCCGCCAGCGGAAAACATCGCTATTTCAATCCCCACACCCGGATGGTCTGGTCCCTGCTGCAGCTCACCACCCAGCGGCCGTCGCCGGATACCGCCAGGTCGGTCACCTGGTCCTCGTGGCCGTCCAGCGCGCCGGCGATCTCGGCGGTCTGAAGATCCCACAGCATGATCACGCGGTCTTCGCCCGCGCTCAGCAGGATACGGCCCTCGGGCGCAAACGCCACCGCTCGCACCCAGCCGCGGGTATGGTCAAAGCGATTCCGCACGGTGCCCGTTTCCGCGTTCCACACCCACACATCCGCCGCGTCGGTCCCTGTGGCGATCTGTAACCCGTCCGGGCTGTACGCCACCGCCTTGGGAGCCAGGTTGTCCTGGCTGAAGCTGGACAGTTCCCTGCCGGTGCTGGTGTGCCAGACCTTGACCCGGGAATCGTTGCCGCCGGTGGCCAGGAAGGTCCCGTCGGAGCTGAACGCCAGCCCGTTGACATGCCCGACGTCGTGCCCTTTCAGCACATGCAGAGGCTCAAAGGTCTTCGTGTCCCACAGGATCACACGGGCGTCCCAGCTACCGGTCGCCAGCAGGCTGCCGTCGGGGCTGAACGCCACCTCCGCGACATCGTCCTGATGGTTCGTCAGAGTCGCCACTTTTGTACGCCGGTTCATATCCCAGATAACTACCCGGTCATCGTCGGAAGCGCCGGCCAGCAAGTCGCCGTCGGGGCTGAACGCCAGCGCGTTAACCCAATCGCTGTGTTCCCGCCACACCCATTGACGTTCGCCCTCGGGAAACGAGAACATCTGCACCGAACCGTCATCGCAGCCGGCGGCCAGGAGGTCGCCCTCGGGATGTAACGCCACCGAGAGGGCGTAACGCGGCGCCAGGCGGATCACCTGTTGCTGGCTGAGAGCCTTGGGATCTGTGGACAAGGTCACCTGCTGCCGGGCACAGCCCGCCAACAACAGCAACAAGAAGAAAACAAATGCATTACCGTATTTAAACACTGTATCCTCAAGGGTTTGTTTTCTGAAACCATATTGCTTGGTTGGTAAGGTACGGCGGGAAGGAGTGAGATGCCAACCCCGATGAAAACTCTTAACCGTGCTTGCCCCGGACCTGCGTGCGCCGCCAGTCCTCGTGTGTGATGATGTCGTGCTTGACGTCCAGCAGCTCAACGCTCAACCCTTCCTGACGAGCCGCCTGGATGGCGAAACTCAACCACTCGCGGCGCGGCGGATCGTCTTCCGGAAACAGGGAGGGGACGAACCGGCGGGCGGCGAGCAGATAATACCCGCCGGAGGTCGCCGGTCCCAGCACCAGATCCGCCTGATCGAGGCGACGGTAGGCTTCGACCACGTCCTCCGCGCTCAACGCCGGAGTCGTCACCTCCAGCAGAGCCGCGCGTTCCACCCCCGGCGCGAGAATCCGGTTGAGCACGCGCGCATACCGCACCGGCGCGGCGGCGGTCGGCTGAATCATGTACCGGTGCGGCCTGAAGAAGTCATCATGCACCGGCTGTTTAGACCAGGCGATGGAGGGAGCAATGGCGCCGGGAAGCTGCCACAACACCTCAGCGGTGCGCCGCAGCAGATTACGGTAGATTTTCAACGCGGCGGCGTCTCCGGCCTCTTCCGCCAACCGGGGAAGCACCTCGCCTAAAACCGCGGGTGCGGCCATCACCGCCAGACGATACTCGCTCATCCTTTTACCCTGTCATCCTGTGTGTCTGCGTTCACAGTATTTGATACGACAGGTTCCGGGGAAAAGCAACACCGGGAGCGGTATCGCGAGGGTCTGCCGTTTTCACGCCCTATATTGCAAACTGACGGCGTCGCAGTCAATGGTGACCGCATACCGATACAATTCGGAAAGCGGGAAGGAGGCGAGCATGGCGGATACCGATACCCCGCAGGGCTTTGTACAGATCTACACCGGCAACGGGAAGGGCAAGTCGACCGCCGCCTATGGCCTGGCGTTGCGCGCCGCCGGGGCCGGCAAGAAAACCCTCCTGATCCAGCTTATGAAGGCCACATACCCCTACAGCGAGCTGAACGTATTCGCGCGCCTCACCGAGTGGATTACCGTAAAGCGGTACGGGAGCGACGAGTTCGTGTTGGAACAACGGCCCGCCACTGACCGTGAGATAGAGCCCGGACGGGAGGCGTTGCAACGGGTGGTGAGAGCCTTCGAGGAACGCTCCCACGATCTGGTGATCCTCGACGAGGTCTGTGTGGCGGTTCATTTCGGCTTGCTGGAGGCTGACGACCTGCTCCCGATCTTCGCCGCACGGCCCGGAGGGGTTGAACTTGTCCTGACAGGGCGTTATTGTCCGGATGAGTGGCTCGAATATGCGGATCTCGTCACAGAAATGCGAGAAGTCAAGCATTATTATACCCGGGGCGTCTTGTCGCGTCCGGGGTTTGATTCCTGACACAGAGTGAACGGTAACAACATATTGAGGTGATTGTGCGTAGAACAGCAGGAGTGTGGGTGTTGGCGATGCTGATCGGTTTGCTGGGGCTTTCAGCCTCGGCTCAGATGCAGCAGGGCCAGCAACAGATGAGTGAAGAAGACATGCAGGCCATGATGCAACAGATGGCCCAACAGATGCAGCCGGTCAGCTCGGGCGAGTACGAGAACACTGACCTGGGCTTCGGCGTCCTGGTGCCCGAGGGGTATTCGGGGATGCAGGTGCAGCAGGCGCTGACCGTGGTCGAAGGCGACATCCAGCAGATGATGACCCAGCAGGGCGATCCGCCCTATTCCTTCTCCGTGATCGCCGCGCCCAAGGACCCCAGCGGCCCCGCCTCGGTGCAAGCGGCCGACCTGGACGAGGTCGCGAACCAGATCGCCGCCAGTGTCGCCAGCCAGCCAAATGTCCAGCAGGAGATTGTCAGCCAGAAAAAGACCGAAGTCAACGGCGAACCCTGCTTGCATATGGTCATCAATATTGATGTGGAGGGCAGCGAGCTGCAGACGCAGAACTACATCTTCATAACCGATGCAAAGGTGTTTTACGTTTCGTATACCTACATGCGGAACAAGACCGAGCAGTACGCCGGCCGGATCGCGGATCACGTACTGACCTTCCGCATCCTTTAAAAAGTGGACCGTCTCACGTGCTGTGAACGGTATTTGCCCGGGACAACCTGGCGTGAAACCCGACAGTGAACAGTCGGGCCAAACAGCCTCCCGACGATGAACCCAAACGGGTGGCGTAGCCATGGACGGTTCATCGCCGCCCGGGTTTAAACTAAAAGTCGGCAAGCAGATACAGTCGTTATATAAACCCGGGCAGCGATCAGCGGATCATGCAAAACATCCGTGGGTCGTTCATGGTGCTGGTGGGTAGATATCCGACGGCCTGCCTCAAGCTGCCCGGGGCAAATACCATCGAATTTCTATAGGGCCTATTGCACGAATCAGCTTGCGTCTGTCGGCCTGCTGAAGCGAGTGGACTCTCTTCAGTATGACGCACAACCTGTTGAAATTGCATAAATATATGCTCAACAGGCGTCTCAACAGCAGGAATTAAGGGAGTACATGGGGATGCTCGCTGTATCAGCCTGAACACGGCCAACTCTCGCGCCGATGCCGGCGATTCTCGCGCAAATCAGGCGCGCACCCTCTTGAAAAGACGCTGAGTGCGATAAGGAGATAAGGCGTCCATGCAACAGGCCCTGTATTCTCACCCGGCAGCGACCCTGCCGGGTTTTCTCGTTCTCGCCGCGTCTTGAGATCTCGCCGCGTCTTGAGAATTCGTCCCGGTCTCCGTACAATCTCGGTTCAGAGGGTTTCTCGAAAAAGTGTCCCGGAGTGTCATTCCTGCGGAAGCAGGAATCCAGGGATGCTAAAATACTACAATAGGTTAGCTATCGTAACCTGATGTTGAATTCTACTCTGGTTATGTTTTCTCGAAAAAGTGTCCCGGAGTGTCATTCCTGCGGAACAGACTGTCCCAGAATGCGAGAGGAATCTCATTCCAGCGAAGGCTGGAATCCAGTCATGTTAATATACTACAACATGTTAACCATGAAAACCAAACGTTGAACACAACTTTGATGCTGAATTGCTAACATTATATTTTCTTGCACCTTGCCTGGATCCCAGCCTTCGCTGGAATGAGAGCAGGTGCTTATCAGCGACAGTATGCTACGCGGGGATGAGAGCAGGTGCTTTTCAGCGACAGGTTTCTCAAAAAAGTGTCCCGGAGTATCATTCCTGCGGAAGCAGGAATCCAGATATGTCATAAAACTACAAGAGGTTAGCTATCGTAACCTGATGTTGAATTCTACTCTGGTTATGTGAGAGCGGGTACTTTTCAGCGACAGGTTACTACGCGGGGATGACATCTCGAGAGACTTCACTCGAGCATCGAGGCGACTGTACCGGATTTCCGGCAAAAACGATCCACCAGGGAGCTACACCATGCTGACCAATACCGATATTGCGGGCGCCATGACGATCAAGCTCGACGGTCCCCTGCCGGAGCCGAAACCGTTCCGGGAGGGTATACGTCGCGCCCCCAAACGCAGCCCGAAGCTCAACCGCGCCGATACCGAGCTGGCGTTGCGCAACGCCCTGCGCTACATCCCCGAAGAGCACCACGAGACCCTGATCCCCGAGTTCCTCGAAGAATTACGCACTCGGGGGCGGATCTATGGCTACCGGTTCCGTCCCGAAGGCCGCCTCTGGGGCAAACCCATTGACGAGTACAAGGGCAATTGCATCGAGGGCAAGGCCTTCCAGGTCATGATCGACAACAACCTCGACTTCGACATCGCGCTGTATCCGTATGAACTGGTGACCTACGGCGAAACCGGGCAGGTCTGCCAGAACTGGATGCAGTACCGGCTCATCAGAAAGTACCTGGAGGTGATGACCCGCGAGCAGACGCTGGTGATGGAGTCCGGGCACCCGTTGGGGTTGTTCAAGTCTCACGAGACCTCGCCGCGGGTGATCTCCACCAACGGACTCATGATCGGGATGTATGACAACCCGGAGGACTGGGCGCGTGGCGCGGCGCTGGGAGTGACCAACTACGGCCAGATGACCGCCGGCGGCTGGATGTACATCGGCCCGCAGGGGATCGTCCACGGCACCTACAACACCATCGCCATCGCCGGGCGCATGATGCTGGGCGTACCCGGGGACAGCGACCTGCGCGGCAAGCTGTTCGTCACCTCCGGCCTCGGCGGGATGAGCGGCGCGCAGGGCAAGGCGGTGGAGATCGCCAACGGCGCCGGGATCATCGCGGAGGTCGACGAGAGCCGTGTGAAGACTCGCCACGAGCAGGGCTGGGTGAGCGAGGTGACCAGCGACCCGGCGGAAGCGTTTCGCATGGCACGAGCGGCGCAGGCCGACGAGGTCGGCATGGCCATCGCCTTCCACGGCAACATTGTGGATCTGCTGCAATACGCCGTGGACAACAACGAGCCCATCGATTTGCTGTCCGACCAGACCAGTTGCCACGTGGTCTACGACGGCGGCTACTGCCCGCAGGGGCTCACTTTCGAGGAACGCACCCGTCTGCTGGACGAGGACAAGGACGAGTTCCGCCGGCTGGTCGACAAATCCCTCCGTACCCACTACGAGCTGGTCAAGGCCTTGCGCGACCGGGGCAGCTACTTCTTCGACTACGGCAACGCGTTCCTGAAAGCCCTTTACGACAGCGGCATCAGCGAGATATCCAGGAACGGGATCGACGACAAGGACGGCTTCATCTGGCCGAGTTACGTGGAAGATATCCTGGGTCCGGAGCTGTTCGATTACGGGTACGGTCCCTTCCGTTGGGTCTGCCTGAGCCGCAACGAAGAGGACCTGGTGAAGACCGATCAGGCGGCGGCGGATGTCATCGCCGGGATCCGCCCGGAGCTGCGCTACCAGGACCGGGACAACATGATCTGGGCGCGCGACGCCATGAAGAACAAGCTGGTGGTGGGCACACAGGCGCGGATCCTCTACCAGGACGCGAAGGGCCGCACCGAAATCGCGCTGAAGTTCAACCGGATGGTGCGTGACGGC
This sequence comes from uncultured bacterium, assembly GCA_964648415.1. Lineage (GTDB taxonomy): Bacteria > Electryoneota > Electryoneia > Electryoneales > Electryoneaceae. Next base: position 34,958 of record CAZYOC010000008.1, read on the forward strand.
ATCGTCGGCCCGATTATGCTGGGCCGCGACCATCACGACCCGGGCGGGACCGACAGCCCCTTCCGTGAGACGGCCAACATCAAGGACGGCAGCAACATCACGGCGGACATGGCGGTGCACTGCTGGGGCGGCAACGCGGCGCGCGGGATGAGTATGATCGCGCTGCACAACGGCGGTGGCGTGGGCGTGTCCAAGGCCATCAACGGCGGCTTCGGGCTGGTGCTCGACGGCAGCGAACGTGTGGATACTATCATCCGTAAAGCGATGCCCTGGGATGTGATGGGCGGTGTGGCGCGCAGGAGCTGGGCACGCAACGAGCACAGCATCGAAACCGTGGCCGAGTTCAACCGGCAACATCCCGACACCGACCACATCACGCTGCCTTACCTGGTGGATGATGAGCTGGTGAACAAAGCCCTGAAGTCCGAATTCGGCGAGTGATCCCCTGATTCACAGGATGCAAGGATGCCAAGAATATTCAGGCAGCCCGGTCATGCTTGGCCGGGTTTTCTCTGATCTGACTGATATCAAAACCAGCGACAGACACAGTCGTGGCAACGAAAAACTACCGTCTGGCACTAGTTTTTCCTAGTTTTACTATCTTGTCCCTACTTTTTGTGAACAGGTTTATCACCCGTGCCTGTGTGACGATCTCCGGTTTGTCGACTCCGTTCATTTCAGCACCTCCCAATGCCCGCCACGCGCTGGCCCCTCGCGTCGCAACAAATTCAATTTTTTCAGCTTAGCCAGGTTTTCTTCAACACTACGTTTTGTAATACCCACCTTTTCAGCAAGATCTGGTGCGGCCATGTGCGGATTGTTGAGGAGAAGCTCGAGAATCATGACCTGGTTGTCGGTCAACTTTATACCGACCTTTTCACCGAGGCTTTTACCGAGGTTTTCACCGACCTTTTCACCCCGCTCTTCGTCGGGTATGTGTTCGGGATTGGCGTGGAAGCTAACCATCAGACCGGACATGCTGACGTCAAATTCTGGAGGCGGGATATCATGCTCCCTGCACTCACGGTTCATTTTCTCGATGCCGCGCCCCCAGGACTCGATGAACCCGGCGAGGAAGAACACACTTGCCAGAAGCGGGTTAAATGGTCTCGACGGGTGAGTGCCCTGAAGATGCTTTGTGGCCCGACAGTTTAGTGTCGGGTTTCAACGTTTTGTTGGAGAGTGTTGTAGGACCGGCACCCTCGCCGGTCACATGTGGCGGCGGCAATAATGCGCGTAGACCATGGCCGAGGCCGCAGGCGTGCGCGATCTCCCGGCGCATGCCGTCCGACACGCTGAAAAAAGATCGGAGAATCCGAAAATAGTTCTTGACATCGGGGGCAGCTTTATAGATACTGGTACTTGTTGGATGTGTTTATCCAAAAGGCTGATTCTGAATACGACAGGACCAAAGGGGGAACTCCTCAGCAAAACATCCAGGTTTCCGAAAAGGCGCGGGACTATAGGGCCTGTTGCACAATAGGAACCGATCTCATTCCAGCGAAGGCTGGAATCC
>CAZYOC010000009.1:0-36156 GCA_964648415.1 uncultured bacterium
ATGACTGGATTCCAGCCTTCGCTGGAATGAGAGACATCAGAATTCGTGCAACAGACCCTATAGATCCATTGGACATTGTGATACAGTCTGGAAGGCGGGAATGAGATCCATTGGACATTGTGATACAGTCTGCTTCGCGGGAATGAGAGACATCAGAATTCTGCAACAGCCTGTATAGAGAAACGGACGACTTCCAGGAAGCCGTCCGTCAAAATGTTTGAAAGTCACGGTGGGAAGAGGCCACCTGTCAACCACCATGTCTTTCACGAAACCAGGGGAGGGCCCGGTTTCGCCATCCGGTTTCACCCGCTCGGGTGGCGAAACGTGGTCGCGTCCTAGGACGCCGCATCCCCGCACCTAAAACGTCGGTCGAACGCTACACGTTTCGTCGCCCTCGCCTGAGTATTCTGCAAGCTTCGGTCCAGTTTACGAATCCAGGGGAGCTACACACCACAGTCAATAAGAAACAACAGGTTAGCGAAAACAGTGCCTCCTCGACATACTATCAAGAATCTGTATCTGGGAATGAGATGCACAACGGTGGGAATCTCGTGCGCAGGTTTGGCTTTTTGAGTCACAACAAGGGACTGAGCAGTTTCGCAATGCGCTGGATAATGCGTTTGGGCAGGCTGCGGGATTCAACGTGATCGAGGGTCAAGGTGCGCGCATGTTTGCGATACCACTGGCAGATCTCCTCCAGCCGCCCGGTCATCCGTTGGCTGTAGAACACCAGGTTGATCTCGTAATTGAGAGCGAAGGAACGGATGTCGAAATTGCTGGAGCCGAAGAACGCGTAGCTGTCGTCGATGATCATGGCCTTGGTATGCAGAATCCCCTTGTGGAACTCGTGGATGTGGATGTTATGCTCCAGGATCCACTCGTAGTAGGCTTTCCCCGCCATATCCACCCAGAAGTGATCGCCTCGCCGGGGCACGATCAGGTTGACCTCCACCCCGCGCATGGCGGCCGACTCCATCGCCTGGAGGAAGGGTTCGTCCGGCACAAAGTACGGGGTAGTGATCGTCACCTTCGTCTGCGCCGTGTACAGGGCAGTCACGACCATACGCTGATAGATATAGGAATTGAAGCTTGGGCCGGAGGGAACCACCTGCACCGCGATATCTCCAGGCTGTTCCGGATCAGGAAACAACTCAGGCGCATCGAGAAGCTCGCGGGTTTCAAAAAACCAGTCGGTCAGGAAGACCCATTGCAAGTCGAGCACCGCCGGTCCCTCGAGGCGGGCCAGCATGTCGTACCAGACCAGGTCATGCCGGCCATAGTCTTCATCGGCGATGTTCTGGGAGCCGGTGTAGCCGACACGGCCATCGATGACAACAATCTTGCGATGATTGCGCAGGTCAATCCGTTCCAGCTTTCGACGCAGCAGCCGCACCGGCAGGGCGTAGTGGAACTCAACACCGTGCTCGATGAGATGGTTACCGATGGTCTTGTGGAGTTTGGAGGAGCCTACCGCGTCAACGATCACCCGGCAACGGACTCCCCGGTTCGCAGCTCGCACCAGGGCTTCTGCGACCTTCCAGCCGGTGGCGTCATCGAGGTAGATATAGAACATCAGATGAACATGATGGGTAGCGGAATCGATATCGTTGATGAGTTTCTCAATCGCCTCGCGGCCCTGGGAATATAGTTCCACACAGTTCCCGCTACGGACTCCGAGGTGGCTGACGGCTTCAGCAAGCCGAGCCACTCCCCCATGTCGCGCCGCACGCTCGGGCGGTATCATTGCGGGGTGGTTCTCAAACCTGTTGATGAGCTGCTGTGCTTTGGTCAGGAGCTTTTCATTGCGGTCAATACGGCGACGCGGCAGGCGGTGGTTGCCGATGAACAGGTAGAGGAGCATGCCCGGCAACGGCAGGAACAGGATCACCACCAACCAGGGAATGATTGTGCCGGTCTGCTTGCGGCGCATGAGCACGATGATCATCACGATCCGGATGATCCACTCCGTGAACTCAAACGCTGTGTATAGTTGGGACCAGGTCAGCACGCTCCACTCCTCTTTTCGCCAATTTCTATTCTACTGTACTTCGCCGGTCATGGCAACCATCGGGACGATGTTTCTTCAGCGTCTGGGCCGCACCCGGCGCAACGCGCAATCAGAAGCAGGCTTTCTCCACGTGACGCTCGACTTGGCGACCCGTCTTCGTCTTGGTATATTAAAAGTTTACTGTTGATCCCGTGAGCAAAGCAGGAACCTCCTGCTTCACGGTGGAGTGATACGTCTGTTCACAACGCGAGGGGGCTATGCGAGTCCTGATCACCGGCGGCGCCGGCTTCATCGGATCCAACCTGATCCACTACATTCTGAAGCATCGACCCGACTGGGAGGTCGTTAATCTGGACGCCCTCACCTATGCCGGCAATCTGGAAAACCTCAAAGGCGTCGAAGACAACCCGGCGTACCGGTTCATCCATGCCGACATTACGGATGCGGAGGCCATGGCGCGGGTGTTCGACGATGTTACTCCCGACGCCGTAATGCACCTCGCTGCGGAATCGCATGTGGACCGTTCGGTGCATGGCGCGCAGATTTTCGTCACCACCAATGTCCTGGGCACTCAGATTCTGCTCGACCAGTTCCGCAGGGTCAATCCGGAAGGGCGTTTCCTGCAGGTATCCACGGATGAGGTGTACGGCTCGCTTGGACCGGAAGGCTATTTTACCGAATCGACTCCCCTTGCGCCCAGCAGCCCCTATTCCGCTTCCAAAACCAGCGCGGACCTGTTGGTGGGAGCGGCGCGGCACACTCACGGCATGGATACCGTCATCACCCGGTGCAGCAACAATTACGGTCCCTACCAGTTCCCGGAAAAGCTGATCCCCCTGATGATCGCCAACGCTTTGGCGGGCAAGAAACTACCGATCTACGGCGACGGGATGAATATTCGGGATTGGCTCTACGTGGAGGACCATTGCCGTGCGCTTGTTCTGGTGCTGGAAAAAGGCGGCGCCGGCGAGACATACAACATTGGCGGCCACAACGAGTGGGCCAACCTGCATATTGTCAAGTTGATCCTTCAACGCCTCGGCGCTTCGGAAGACCTGATCCAGTTCGTCACGGATCGGCCCGGTCACGACCGCCGTTATGCTATTGATGCGAGCAAAATCGAGAACGAACTGGGGTGGACGCCGAGGTATACATTCGAGGAGGCGCTGCCACGCACCATTGAATGGTACAAACAGAACCAGGACTGGGTGCAACGTATCTTAAGCGGGCAGTACCAGCAGTACTACGAAGACATGTACGGCAAGCGGCTGGCGGACAAATAGCATGCGGATACGCATCCTCACAAGCTTGACGGTTATCCTGCTGTTCGCAGCAGTCGTTAACGGTCAACCGGTCCCACTGGGCGACCGGGCCTACCAACTTGTGGAACAGGGGATCGCTCGCGGTGTGCTGACCGATGCGACTCTTTTGCAACGCCCCCTTTTACGTGGCGAAATGGCGCGGCTGCTGGTGGACCTTGAGATGGCCCGTCGCACGGACAATCCCTTTCCCCCCGCCCTGAACCGTGAACTCAGCAAACACCTGGTGTGGTATGAACGTGAGATCAACGCGCTTGTGGAGCCGGACTGGTGGGATGACACTCAGACTTACAGGCCGCGCCTGCACCGCTACTCGCGATCCTGGATGCTTGAGGACACATCCCCGCCAGGTCTTTTCAGCGAAAAGGGGCACGTACTGGATCTGTCGTTCCGCAACGGGGCCTGGTTGACGGCGGACCCGACCTATGCCTTCCGGCTTGATCACCAGTCGGGAGCTTCAGAAGCTACGGATTATTCTGTGTTTCGGCGACGCTGGGGATTCGTGTTCGAGGCGGGGCCCACCGGCTGGATGCAGGTTTTCCTGAGGTGGCGTGATGTGGCCGAGTGGGGGCGGGGGCCCTACTACTATTGGAATGCACGGGAGCAGATGTTCGATGACCGCGTAGGGTATTTGAACCCTAATTCCGAAGACCTGCTCGCTTATGAAGACCTCGCCGGGGGCGTGATCGTTGCCAACGGGCCTTTGTCTTTAATGCTGGGGCGTGACCGGGTGGCCTGGGGACCGGGACGGTATGGGAACGTCCTGCTTGGCGGCGACATGCCGACCTTCAACCAGGTTCGCGCATCCGCTGAAATGGGGAGGGTAGTCAAGTATACCTATCTTCACGGCGCGCTCCATCAGTACCCGGAGATCAAAGACTCCCTGTATGAAGCGGTTTCCGGCCGGATCCGCTATTACAAGGAAGAGAAATATATCGCCGCCCACCGATTGGACATGAGGGTCACCTCCTGGCTGAATATCGGCTTGCAGGAGGCTGTCGTGTATGGCGAACGCGGGTTCGACTTCGATTATCTCAATCCGGTCAGCGTGATTTTCAGCGAAGAGCACGACAGCGGCGATCAGGACAACGCCCTGATGGGGCTCGATCTCTTGTTTGGACCTTTCGGCCCCTGCTTGATGTGGGGCGAGCTGGTGCTGGATGACTTCATCTTCAGCGAAATCGGGAACAACCACGCGAGCAACAAAGTCGGTTGGCTGCTGGGGGGATCGGCTCGAGGACCCGGCGGCCGGCTTCCGATTGAGACGGGTATTGAGTACGCCGGCCTTCGGCCCTTTATGTACAGCCACTTTTACCCGATCAACACGTACAAACACTGGAACACATCCCTGGGCTTGCAGTTGGAGCCGAATTCGGACCGTACCACGGCCTGGATGACCTGGCAGCCCTCTCAACCGTTTCGATTCGGGGTGGAAACCCACTATCTTCGCCATGGCGAGAACACGAGCTGGAAGAACGTGGGCGGCGACATTGATCTGCCCCGCAATGTAGATTCTACGACGACAGCAGTTTTTCTTGACGGCAGGCGACAGGATCGTTTCCGGGCATCGCTTTGGGCTGAATGGGAAGTATTCGAACATTTACTGACTTACGCGATGATCGGTCAGGATCGCTTCGTGGATTATTGGGATCATAACAGCTTCATCGCGGCGGTGGGCTTTGCCTGGCATCGCCCTCAGCACCGTCCCTACGCATTGACAGGCAGACACTAGCGAGGAATCGATGGAAGAGCGACGGGATCAGTTGGCTAAAACGAACCTTTGGGATCATCTGGCGGTGATTCTGAAGTGGAAGAAACTGTTTATGATCGTCCTGTTGATCACGATGATCGGATCGCTGACCTATTCCCTGCTGGCGAAGAAATGGTACTTCAGCGACGCCCAGGTGATGCCGCCACCACCCCAGATGATGGGCTTGATGGGAAGCTTGCTTCAGGGACTGGATCTCGGCCTGCTGGGCGATATGACCGGCATGTCCACGGAGACCAAGCTTATCGCCGCCGTCATCCAGAGCCGGCGGATGCAGGATCGCATTATTGACAGGTTTCATATTCAAAAAAAGTATAAATACAAGTACCGCAAAGACGCCTATAAGCATTATTTCCGTAACGTCAACTGGGAGCTGACAGAGGCCGGGACGATTTATCTGCGCATCAATGATGTCCGTCAGGATACCGTTGCAATCATGGTGAATTACATGCTGGAAGAATTGACAAAAGAGTATGGCGAAATCACAGCCGCCCAAGCCCGCAACCAGCGGGAGTTCATGGAAGCGCGACTGAAGGATATCGAGGCTGAAGTTCGTCAGACCGAAGCCGAGTTTTTGGAATACCAGGAAAGAACCGGCGTCATCGCGGGCGAGAACCAACTGGCCGCCACAGTCGAGGCGATCGCCAATGTACAAACCCAGTTGATCCTGGCGGAAGTGCAGGCGGAAGTCATGGAGAAGACCATGCCCGCCTCTTCGTCGCTGGCCATCCAGGCCAGGGAACAGGCTCAAGCGCTTCGCGAGCAGCTCGTGAAGATGAAGAAGGGCGCCGAAGAAGGCGATCGATCCGTGATCATCGGATTGGATGTGGCGCCACAGGCCGGCATTGAATACCTGCGCCTGTTTCGCGAACTGGAGGTACACCAGAAGGTACTCGAAGTCATGATGCCCATGTACGAGCAGTCCAAGATCTTTGAGTACAAAGACGCGGCGATGCTGTATGTGCTGGACGAAGGCAGAGTACCTGAAAAGAAATACAAACCCAAGCGGGCGCTTGTGATTCTCGCCTTCATGTTTCTGGCGTTCATTTTAACCTATGTCTACGTCCTGTTCATTGAGTGGTATCGGCGGTTGGCGGAAATCGACGCTCAGGAGCACGGCAAGGTGAAACAGGTGCTGGAAGGATTGCGTCTCAAGAACCTGTTCTCGTTTAAGGAATAGAAGAGATCCCATGATGGGCGACTCCTATATCCGACGGCTGAGCGGTCAGACCGGACCGGAAACCATCCTGCTCTACGGGATCCTGTTGATCGCGTTTCTGATCCTGGTCGGTGTGCTGATCGATCCCACGTTTGCTTTCGCGGGAGCGTTCGCGGTCGGAGTCGCTCTCTCCGTGAGCTGGAGACCGCAGTTCATTCCCGCGTTGTTCCTCGCCTATCTCTGCATCTTCCCCGCCAGTCACTCGATGGATACACAGGGGTTTTACCCCGTTCACTACTATCCCCAACTGTCGCTGGTCTTTCTTCCGGGCATGGCGCTTCTGTTGCAGTTGAATCGTGGTGTTTCGGTGCTGCATCCCCTGGGAGTCGATACATACCGGCGACGCCGTACGATCAGCGATCCGGTCAGCGTATTGCTGAACCTGCTCATGTTGTGGTTCGCGTTCATGGTGATCTGGGGGTTGGCCAACGACGCCGACCAGAAGCTGGTCCTGTTTGAACTGTCGCATGTGATCATTATCGCCGGATATTATATCTGGGTCACCTTGTTTCGACGATATGGCAACCTGTTGCGCTGGTTCCATTTCTTCATCGGGGTTGGCTTGGTCGCCGGTATCGGGTTTCTGCTTTTCCTGACGAGCAATTGGGATGACATCATCCGCTTTGTGCTCTATCGTCTGCTGGCCCGACAGAATAATCTCGTGCTCGTCTCGATCCCACTGATCATGACCTTCCTGCTGGCAAGCAAACGCTGGTGGCCACGCATCGGTTGGGCAAGTCTTTTGTTCTTTGCATTCGTTCAGACGTTTGCCGCACAGACGCGCTCCCTCTGGCTGGACGTGATTCTGATCTGCATCATGTTTTTCTCGCTGTATGCGTTTCGTAATGGTTTCACGAAACGGGGGTTTAAAATCTGGTTCATCGGCGTGGGCATCGTCATCCTCTTCGCGACGATTCTCCTCCTCACCGTAACCAGCATGTTCAATGTCGACCTGGGAATTATCTTTAAACGCTGGGAAGACCTGGGTTCGTTGCAGGACGCTTCCACCATGCTGCGTGTCTTTGACCTGCGGCGGGGGATGCAATCATTTCTGTTCTCACCGTTTCTCGGCCACGGCCTGGGCGTACCCATGTTCACGGTTCCCAACGCCTCGTTGTTTCAGTTCATCGACAACAGTTATGTACACGCCCTGCATAAAGGTGGGCTGCCCTACCTGCTGTTACTTGCAGGAATCTATTTGTCAGGCCTTTACCGCTCCTGGCAGATTTATCGTCAATCGGACGATGATCAGCTCAGTATTTTCGGGGCGGCGTTTATCTCATCAATTATCGCACTGCTGCTGATGGGCAATGTTTCGGTCATCCTGACCAATTATCGCCTGGGGTTTCTTTGGATGATGGTCCTCGCCGCCGCACAGGTGATGTACGAAAACTGGCGGATGGAAGCGGATGGAAAAAGAGGAACAGGAGCACGGTGAGCGCGACGCAGCCTAAAAAGATCCTGATGTTGACATCACGTCATCCTGCCTACGACGGCCGCATCTTTCACCTGGAAGCGGCCACGCTGCGGGACGCCGGCTATGATGTCACCATCGTGGCCCCGCAGATGAAGGATGAGCCGGAAGAGACGGTATCCGACGGGATCCGGGTGATTTGCTACCGAAAACCCAAACGGGGCTTGAAACGCAAATGGGCGAGCGTAGCAGAACTGACCAAAGCGGCGATGCGGTACGAAGCCGACGCGTTCCATGTCCACGAACTCGACCCGCCCATGCTCGCGGCGATCTGGGCCAAGCGGCGATTGGCCCGGCGTGGCCGCAAGGTCAAGCTGATCTTTGACGCGCATGAGGTCTGGCCGTTCTTCTACGCCGCCAAAACCCGGCGGCCCATCTTGCAGCACCTGTTCAAGCATATTACCCTGTTCTTCGAGGATCTGTTCGTCAATTCCATTGTCGATGGCGTGGTAACCGCCCACACACTGGAAGAGCATTATTACCTGTTCCTGAATCCGTGGCGCCCGGTAGCGAAGGTGTTCAATACGCCTCCCATCGCCAGTTGGGGACCACCGCCGGAACGAAAAGGGCCGATCCGGGTGCTGGGGCATGACGGGTTTTTCACGAAACACCGGGGCATGGAAGCCATGCTGGGAGCGTTTGAACAGATCGCCACCGAGTTTCCCGACGTGAGGTTGCTGGCCGCCGGCGCGTTCATGACCGATGACGATGAAGAGTATTTCAAGCAATGGAGTTCCCGAACCGGCCTGGGAGACCGAGTTGAGGTGGCCGGCTGGGTGGACCGGAAGGACGCGATCAGCTATTTGGACCGGATGGATGTTGGCTTGGTGGCCAACCGGCCCGACATCCACAGCGTCCGCTGCTGGCCGGCCAACAAGATGATGTATTACCTGGGGCGTGGGCTGCCGGTGATTTCCACCCCTTCCCCACTATACAAGCGCTATATTGATCAGGTGCGCTGCGGGGTGACGACGCCCGGCTTCAGTGCAGAGGCCATGGCGAAGGCCATGCGCTGGATCCTGCGTCATCCGGAAGAGGCGCGCCGGATGGGGCAACGCGGGTATGCAGGCGCGGTCCGCGACTTTGACGATACCGTTTCAAAACAACGCCTGCTGGCGTTTTACAAACAACTGGGATTGTAGCATGCTGAGTCGATGGCTGATGATTGGTCCGCTGCTCCTGGCGGTCTATCACCATTTCCTGTACCCGCTTGTGGTATGGGCGCTCGGCCTGTTTCGCCCCAAACCGGACTATCCCCGGCTGTCCGACGATGAGCTGCCGACAGTCGCCCTGCTCATTCCCGCCCGCAACGAAGAAGCCTCCATCGCGGCCAAACTGAAAAACTGCCTGGAACTGGACTACCCGAAAGAAAAATTGACCATTTATGTTCTGGCCAACGGCTGCATGGATGGTACGGTGGATGTTGTACGCCGCTACGCGGAATCGGGAATCCGCCTCTGCGAGTATGGCGAAATCGGCAAAGAGCCGGCGCAAAACGAAGCTGTCCGCCAGATTTCATCCGAGATCCTGGTCTTTTCCGACGCCAACACGCCCTATAAGAACGATGCGGTGCGGCGGTTGGTGGAGCCCTTTGCGGATCCCACGGTGGGCAGTGTCGGCGGTCGCAAAGTCGTCCTCAACGAAGACGAGACCATCGGTAAACTGGAAACCACCTATTGGAAGAATATTGAAGATGTGCTGCGCAAGGCCGAGACTCGTTTCGGAGGCGTCGCGGGTGCGGACGGCCTGATTTACGCAGTGCGGCGGAAGTATTACGAACCCATTCCCGCGGGCGTTACCAGCGATTTTTACCTGCCGGTGCTGGTGGCGGCCAAAGGCTACCGTACCGTCTTTCAGCCGGACGCCATCGCCTACGAGAGCGCCAACCAGAGCTTCAAGGCCGAATTCAAACGCCGCGTGCGGATTACACGCCATTCGGTATTTGGAGTACGATCCTACCCCTGGATCCTGCTCCCCTGGCGAAGCGGACGCCTCAGCTTTGTCATCTGGTCCCATAAAATGCTTCGCTGGTTCGAGCCGTTCCTGCTGGCGGTGTCGCTGCTGGCGACGATCTGGCGACTGCTTACAAACCAGTACCGTAACCTGGAAATCCTTGTTTTCGGCGGGGCGACCATCGCGGGCTTCCTGGGCTTGCTGGGGCGCGGTATGGGGCGAATGAAACCCGTACCTGTGATCTCGCATGTCTACTACCTGCTGGCGACCTTCTACGCAGTGGCGGTGGGCGTAGTCTACGCGTTTACCAAAGGCCGGCTGGGCGTCTGGAGTCACGACCGGTGAAGTGGCTGATCCGGCATCGGACGCTGCCCCGTCTCGTCCTCGACGTGACCGGGTTCGTAGCGGCGTTCTATGTCTTCTACCTGCTGAGGTTTAAAGCCCACCTGGTCGAGAACCCGGTGGATATTTCCCAGATCGCCACTATCTCGATCGTACTTACTCTGCTCGGAGTTCTCCTCGCGCTCTACTGGCTGGTGGTGTATGGCCTGAGCGGGTTGTATCGTCCCACGGTCAGCACTTCCCGGTATGAGGCCGTCGCCGATACGTTGCGCGCATCGGTGATCGGCACGGTGATCCTGTTCATCCTGGTCACCATGTTCATTCCGCTGGAGGCAACCCGTTTCCTGATTTTCATCTACGGCGGCCTGGTATTCTTATTCACCGCCGGTTTAAGGGTGCTCTTCCGAACCCTGCTCCAGCAACTCTTCCGGCGCAGAATCGGCCTGTACACCACGACCCTGGTCGGCTATGGCAAACGCGGCAGGAAGCTCTATTCCACACTCAGCGCATCACCCGGCTTTGGCTATACTATCACGACAATAGCAGTGCTCAGTGACCGGGATCATACAGACATTCCTGAAGACGTGCGCTGCATTCCGATTGAAAACCTGGAAACGGTGCTGAACCCGGACTGCGACAACCCTGCGGAATTTGTGCTGCTGTCGCTTGAGCCGACTCAGCGCAAGGTGTTGCTGGACATCATTGATCGCGTGTCCCGCTACCCCGCCAAGATGCTGATCACGCCGGACTTCTTCCAGATGCTGGTGGGACTGGCGCGCAGCCAGCAGGTGTACGGGATGCCGATGATCGAGGTCTTCCCGGAACTGATGACGCCGTTGCACAAGGTGGTCAAGCGCGCCATGGACATCGCCGCCGGCCTGACGATTCTGACTATCGGCCTTCCGGTGTTGATCCTGGTGGGACTTGGAGTTAAACTCACCTCGCGCGGGCCGATGCTCTACTCTCAGAAACGGGTCGGACTACACGGAAAAGAGTTCACCATCTACAAGTTCCGCTCCATGGTTCCCGACGCGGAGAAGAAAACCGGGGCGGTATTCGCGCAGGAGAATGACCCGCGGATTACCAGATTTGGCCGCTTCATCCGCCGGACACGGCTGGATGAACTGCCCCAGGCCTGGAGTGTGCTGAAGGGTGACATGAGCCTGGTCGGCCCGAGACCGGAACGCAAAGTGTTTGTCGAGGAGCTGAAGAAGCAGATCCCGTTCTACTCGCGCCTGTTCAATGTCAAACCCGGCCTGACCAGCCTGGGGCAGGTGAATCACGGCTACGCCGGCAGCATCGAGGAGATTCGAGAACGGGTGCAATACGAATTGTTCTACCTGCAGAATATCTCCATCGGGCTGGACATCCGGATCCTGCTGCATACCGTCTGGGTGGTGCTCAAAATGGAGGGCAGATAGTTGATGGGGGCAAGAATACTATTCACAGGATGACTGGTTTCAATTAAGAATTAAGAATTAAGAATTAAAGTTGTATTGCTTGAACAGAGTATCGATACACACGAACAGACATTGAAGACAGAAAAACTCATTTACCGAGATACCTCATGCACGACATACGACGTTTACGGGACAACGCGGACACAGTCCGGGCCAACATCAAGCGCAAGGGGTTCGACGCCGACACCGGCGCCGCCCTCGCTTTGGACTCTAATTGGCGTGAGCTTACCACGCGCGGGGATCTGCTCAAGGCAGAGCTCAACAAAGCCTCCAAGGCCATCGGTATGGCGAAAAAAGCCGGCCGGGACGCCGCCGAGGAGATGGAAGCCGCCCGGAAAATCCGGGACGAGATCGGCGAAACCGACGAGCAGAAGAAGGAAGTGCAGGAACAGCTCCGCACCCTCCTGCTCGCCTGGCCCGCCGAACCCGATGCGGAAGCTCCCGAAGGATTGACCGAGGAGTCCAACGTCCAGGTGCGGGAATCCGGCCCGAAACCCGCCTTTGACTTCGACGTGGTCGACCACCTTGCTCTCGCGGAAAATGTCGACATGCTCGACATGCCGCGCGGCGCAAAGATCACCGGTACAGCGTTCCCGGTCTACAAAGGCCCGGGCGCAACCCTGGAACGAGCCCTCATTCAGTTTATGATGGATCGGCACATTACAAGAAACGGCTACACGGAGCTGTTTGTCCCCTTCATGGTCAACCGCGACAGCGTACTCGGCACCGGCCAGCTTCCCAAGCTGGAAGACGACATGTACCACGTCGAGCGGGAAGATTTCTACCTGATCCCGACCTCCGAGGCGCCGATCACCAACATGCACCGCGACGAGATCCTGCAGACCGACGAACTGCCGAAGAAATACGTCGCCTACTCGCCGTGTTTCCGGCGGGAGGCGGGCGCATACGGCGCCGAAACACGCGGCCTCCTGCGCATCCACCAGTTCAACAAGGTGGAGCTGGTCCAGATCGTACACCCGGAAAAAAGTGAAGAAGTGCAGCAGGAAATCCTTAACCATGCATTGAACATTCTCGACGATTTGGGGATCGCCTGGCGCGTGATGGACCTCTGTGCGGGTGAGATGTCCTTTGCGGCGGCGCGTTGCTTCGATATCGAGGTCTGGGCGCCCGGCACGGGGCGGTGGCTGGAGGCCAGCAGTGTCAGCAACTTCCGTGACTTCCAGGCCCGGCGCATGAACCTGCGCGCCAAGCTGCCCGGCGAGAAAAAGCCGGTCTTCCCGCATACGTTGAACGGCAGCGGGCTGGCCACTTCCCGGCTCATGGTGGCGCTGCTGGAAACCTGGCAAACACCGGAAAAACGAATCCGTATCCCCCAGGCGTTGCAACCATACATGCACGGCCTGGACCAGATCCGGGGTTGTGAAGCATGAAGATCATCATTGTCGGAGCGGGTGAAGTAGGCAGCCACCTGGCCGGCCTGTTAAGCCGTGAACACCATGACATCGTCGTCATCGACCACGATCCGCCCAAAGTGGCGAGAATCAACGAGCGGTTCGATGTGCTGGCGCTGGAAGGCAACGGCGCCTCGCCCACACTGCTCAAGGAAGCAGGCATTCAGAGCGCTGACATGATGATCGCGGTGACGGCTGTCGACGAGGTCAACATCCTCGCCTGCACCATCGCGCGCAACTTCGGTGTCGAAACCAAGATCGCACGTGTGAGGAACCGTGAATTCTCCGCCGAGGCCGGTTTCCTCAACCTCAAGGATCTGGGCATTGACCAGATTATCCACCCCGAGCTGGAGTGTACCCGGGAGATTGTCCGGTTGATCCGGTATCCGCAGGTGTTGGAGCTGTTCACCTTTTGCGACGGCCTGATCGCCATCGCCGGCCTGAAAGTCACCGACGAATCCCCCTACATCGGCAGCAACATGATCGACCTCGTGCGATCGATCTCCGATTACCGGTTCCGCATCATCACCATCACCCGCAACGGCCAGACCATTATCCCGCGCGGCAATGATCAGCTCGAGGCCAACGACATCGTGTATGTCGCGGTCGAGGGCGATCACCTTACCGACATCTTCGACATGACGGGCCATACGGAATCCGAAACCCGTCATGTGATGATCGACGGTGCTGGCCTGATCAGCCGCATGGTGGCTCAAGAGCTGGGCGGTGACAAGAAACTGCACGTCAAGTTGATTGAGTCCGACCGCCAAAAAGCGGAAGATGTGGCCGGCAGTATCGCCACGGTGATGGTGGTGCACGGCGACGCTTCCGACATCGACTTGATCACACAGGAAGGCATCATCGACCAGGATGTGTTCCTGGCGCTGACGACCGACGATGAGAGCAATATCGTCACCTCCCTGCTGGCGCGCCACCTGGAAGTCCCCAAGATTATCACACTCGTCAGCAAATCCGAATACATCCCGATTGTGAAGACCATCGGGCTGGATATTACAATCAACATGAACATACTGACGTCGAACGCCATCTTCAAATACATCCACCACAGCGGGATCGTCAGCTTGCGGCACCTGGTGGGCATCGACGCGGAGACTATCGAGTTTCGTATCGGGGAAAACTCCAGGGTGAAAAACAAGCAGATAAGCGACATCAAGTTTCCCGGCGGCTCTATCGTGGTCGCCATCGAGAATGATGAAGGCGCCAAAATCCCCGTGGGCAGCACAACCATCGTCGAGGGAGATCGAGTTGTCGTTTTCTGTCTCCCCAACGCCGTCAAATCGGTGATTAAACTCTTTGAGTAGACGATCCTACACAACCATGAACCCCCGTACCGTGTCACGCGTTCTGGGGGCGATTCTCCTCATGCTGGGCGGCAGCATGGGGCTTTCGCTGCTGGTGGCGCTGATCTATGGCGACGGTGACGCTCTGGGTATCGGCATCGCCATGGCGGCCACCATCCTGCTCGGGCTGGTGATGGCAATGGTGATAGGCAAAGGATCGGACCTGAGTGCTCGTGACGGCTTCGCGGTGGTCACCTTCGGCTGGCTGCTGATGAGCTTCACCGGCGCGCTGCCCTTCGTCTTCACCGGCGCGATTCCCAGCTTCACCAACGCTTTCTTCGAGTCCGCCTCCGGCTTCACTACTACCGGAGCGTCCATTCTCAACGACATTGAAGCCCTCCCGCACGGTGTCCTGTTCTGGCGCAGCTTCACCCACTGGGTCGGCGGCATGGGCATTATCGTGTTCTCCATCGCCATCCTGCCCTTTCTGGGTGTCGGCGGGATGCAGATGTTCAAAGCTGAATCCCCCGGCCCCACGGCGGACAAGCTCACCCCCCAAATACGCGACACCGCCGGCCTGCTCTGGGGAGTCTATGTCCTTCTGAGTGCGGCGGAGATTGTGCTGCTCCGAGTCGGCGGTATGGGCTGGTTCGACTCCGCCTGCCATACTTTCGGCACCATGGCCACCGGCGGGTTCTCCACCAGGCAGGCCTCCATTGGTTACTATGATTCCCCCTATATCCAGTATGTTATCACTGTTTTCATGTTGATCGCCGGGATCAACTTCGCGTTGCATTTCCACGCCTTACGCGGCCGCCCCAGAAAATACCTCCAGAGCCCGGAATTCCGTTTCTATGTTCCTCTGGTGCTTGGGGCGATTGCGCTGATGACGCTGGTGCAGTTCTTCAGCGGCAGCAGCCTGGAACAATCCTTCCGCGAATCGGCGTTCCAGGCGGTGTCCATCTCCACTACCACCGGATACGCCACGGCCGACTACGAGATCTGGCATCCATTGTCGCGCGTGGTGTTGGTGGCGCTGATGTTCATCGGCGGCATGGCGGGCTCTACCGGCGGCGGGGTTAAAGCGGTCCGGGTACAGATCCTGCTGAAACAGGCTGCGGTGGAACTGAAAAAGCTGGTCCATCCGCGCACCATTTACCCCATCCGCCTGGGGAAGAAGACGGTGCAGCCGGACATCGTTCAGCACGTGCTCGCGTTCTTCCTCCTCTATGCTCTGCTGGCGATGTTCGGTACACTCTTCATGTCTCTGCTCGGTCTGGATCATGTCACCGCCTTCACCAGTGTGATCGCCTGCTTGAGCAACATCGGTCCCGGCCTGGGCGAGATCGGCCCCACGGATAACTATTACGCCATCCCCATGGTCGGCAAATGGATGTTGACCTTCCTGATGATCGTCGGCCGACTCGAGATCTATACCGTGCTGGTGCTCCTCACAGCGACCTACTGGCGGAAGTAAACCATAACGCGCTCACGTAGGGCCTCGCGCACAATAATGTCATCCCCAGCGCACAATAATGTCATCCCCGCGCAGGCGGGGATCTACTCCGTTGCCAGCTCTAATGACACTGTAAATCCAGTTGAATCATATGGCTTGAAACCCGACAGTACACTGCCGGGCCAAACAACCGTGAGTTAACGTGATAGTATGAATCGTACCTGCCTACGCAGACCTCTTCCCTTACTGGTTTCCAAGCGCTTCACTGAGCACGGGCATGAACTCCTCTTCGGTGAGCTTGCCGACCTTGACATATGCGATCCGACCGTCACGACCAATCAGGATATTGCAGGGAATGCTTCCCTGTTGTCCATCGGGAACCAATTCCTGATACTGTTTGAACACAGCCTCGGCATTCGCAAAGACAGGATAGGGAATGCCTGCTGAGTTTCGGTTTTTCTCCAGGTTGTCCGGATTGTCCATGATCGCCATGCCGAGAACCTGGAACCCGTCATCAGCATGAGCCTCATACGCCTGCAGAATGACCGGCAATTCCAGATGGCATGGCGTACACCAAGTGGCCCAGAAATTCAGTAGGACAACTTTCCCATCATAATCAGCCAGTTTGTGCTTCTCGCCGTCAATGTCTCGAATCGAAAAATCAATTGCTTCCTGCGGCTGCTCGGCAAATGCCGCGGCAAGAACACACACCATTACCAGCAAAACAAGACCGGTACGCATGGTAAAACCTCCCTCTGAACACTACAGTTACCTGCTTACTCCGACCGTCTCTCCAACTCCGAAAGGATGCTCTCTCGGATGAGTTCACGTGTATGACGAAAAACCGGAAGGGCTACGCTATCCGGATACTCTGTCCAGGTAGCCGGATCCTGAAAGCCGATATGCACCTGCTCTACAGGATTTAAAAATACCGGACAGGTTTCCTTGGCGTGATCACAGACAGTGATGACAAGGTCGAGATCATCACGATCAACGAATTCACTTACATGTTTGGAACGCGGATCCGCCGGAAAAACTCCAACCTCGGCCAGCACCTGGCGTGCACGCCAATTGACCTTCGACGGGTTCACCCCTGCCGAATAGGCAACCCATTCATCGCCCATGTAATGGTTGATGAAGGCTTCCGACATGATGGACCGACAGGAGTTGCCGGTGCAGAGAATCAACACTTTCTTCCGATCATCATCACGATCCCCGGCGAACAAGCTGTTCACCGCGAGCATTCCGAAACCGAATACCATCACCCCAACCAACAGCATCCGTCGAGACATGACTGTCCTCCTTACAGTATATACATCATCCAGATTAAGCTAATCCTGGTTTATGTGGCTCATGTTACGCCCTCGGATCTCTTGGTGTCGTGCCGGTTCCGCCTCTCTCGAACCACCGCTTTTGCCTTCACGGTTCCGCACCAGCCGGCGTCTACCGGAACCCGCAAATGCCGTGAGGCGGTGGAGATGGAATCGCCGAACACCCCTTCGCGCCCCCCTCGCCCTCTGAAGCGCAGGGTCGGCAAGGACTCGGCTATTGAAATCTCCCGTTGTGAAGTATACTTTACATATCCGGTTAGTGGAGTGTTCGATAGACCAGACGGTTGACTGTGAGACGGCCCGGGTCGTCCGACCCGGGCCTCTGTTTTTCCAAGCAACCCCGCCTGCTGTCCACTCTGCCGAAGTACAGTCGCACCAACCCTTTCGCACTGGAGGATGCACGATGCGCACACGGCTCATCCTCGCGTTAAGCTTGCTTATCGCCTTGAATGGTATCGCCTTTGCCCAGACTCACACCAACCTGGACGCTTTGCAGGACCTGAAGCTGCGGGTGCAGCAGCAGGAAGCCCAATGGCGTGGCCCGGTCTTTCAGCAGAAGAAAGCCATGCAGACCGGCCCCATGGGCGCGCTCAACCAGAACCGCGACATTGAACTGGTCGGCATTGACTCGAATGGCCACATGTGGTTCTACGAGACTCAAAACCTGATTTCAGCTCAATCCATCAGCGCCGACCACTGCTGGCCCAGCGGCGACAGCGACCATGACATGACCGGCGGCGGCGCTCACCTGGGCGAGGTGGCCGTCTGGGACGCCGGCAGTATTCGCTTAACTCACGTTGAATTCGGCGACCGTATCTGGATCATGGACAACAGCACGACTCATTACCACGCCACCCATGTCGGCGGCACCATCGGCGCGTCCGGACTGGACAACAACGCCAAGGGCATGAGCTACGAACTTGATTACCTTTTCAGTTACGACTGGAGCAGCGCCGAATCGGAGATGATTGAAGCCGTCGAAACCTACTCCCTTCACGTATCCAACCATTCGTACGGCTACATCTCCGGCTGGCGGTATCAACACGGCGACGGCTGGTACTGGTACGGCAATGTGGACGTCTCCGAGACCGAAGATTACGGCTTCGGGTATTACGATAACCGTGCGGAATATTGGGACGAGATCTGTTACGACGCCCCGTATTACGTGATCTGCAAGTCCGCCGGCAACGACCGTGGCGACGGCCCCAACCCCGGAACCGGCCACTATGTCCAGATCGACGGCGACTGGACCTGGAGCACCGATACGCGGGAAATCGACGGCGGTTCGGACGGTTACGACTGCATCAGCTACAACGGAACCTCGAAGAACATCCTGACCGTAGGCGCGGTACAGGATGTCAATGGCGGTTACAACGGCCCCAACAGCGTGTCCATGAGCAGCTTCAGCGGCTGGGGACCGACCGACGACGGCCGCATTAAACCGGATATCGTGGCTAACGGCACAGGCTTGTACTCCACCGCCTCGGATCACGACAACGCCTACACCTCCATGTCCGGCACCTCCATGTCCTCCCCCAGCGCAGCGGGGGCGGTCAACCTGCTGCTCCAGTATTACAAGGACACGCATGTCGGCCAGGCCCCGCGAGCGGCGACACTCAAAGGCCTGATCATCCACACCGCCGACGAGTGCGGCAGCTACGACGGCCCGGATTACCGCTTCGGCTGGGGCCTGATCAACGTGGAGCACGCCGCCGATGTCATTTTGGAAGACTCCGAGACCGGCTACAATATTCAGGAGAGGGAACTGGAGGACGGCGACAGCTGGAGTATCGTGTACGAATCCGACGGCGAGTCTCCCATCACGCTGACCATGTGCTGGACCGACGTCCCGGGCGAATCCACCACGCCAATCGTGAACGACACCACCCGCAAGCTGGTCAACGACCTGGACATCCGAATCGAGCACATCAGCAGCGGGACAGAATATGAGCCGTGGATCCTCGACCCGGAGGACCCGAACGACGCCGCCACGACCGGCGACAACTTCCGGGACAACATGGAGAAGATCTTCATCGAGGATCCCGCGGCGGGCGATTACGAGATCACGGTGAGCCACAAGGGAACGCTGGATCAGGCGCCTCAAGCCTATTCGCTGATCGTCAGCGGGCTGGAATGGACCAGCGATCCCCGTATTCCGCCGACAAACCTTGTCGCAGAGACTGACTACGCCACCGGCGAGGTCACCCTGACCTGGGACATGGACGAGCTGAACGATTTCCAGGAATACCGCATCTACCGTGACCTGGAACAGATCGCGACCAGCACGGAAGAAACCTACACCGACGTGCTGGAAGAGTACGGCGAATACCGCTACCAGGTGACTTCCTACTGGGATGAAGGCGAATCCATCCCCTCGAATTCGGTGTCGGTCAACTGGGCCACTCCGGTGGCGCCGAGCTATGTCCATGCGAACTGGAGCGAGGACAACCTGGGTGAAATCACGCTGAGCTGGCTGCATATGGATACGGAAGAGACTGCTTACGACGACAATTCCGCCGAAGACATGGCCTCCTTCCCCACAACCACTCCGGCCGGAGCCATGTTCGCCGTGAGGTTTACGGCTTCAGGAAATGGCCCGCTGGCCGAGATCGGCGCGATGTTGGGGGCTGACGCCGACAACGGTTTCGGACCCGTGAAAATGCTGCTGATCGGCCCGGGCGACAATGACGGCCGCGGCGGCGATACCCTGTTCATCTCCGAAGAGTTTACTCCGGAAGAAGCCGGCTGGTACTGGGAGAACATCGTCGATGAAGGCGTCACCGTGGAAGAAGGCGAAGACTACTGGGTGGGCGTCTCCTGGTCGCAGCCCGGCTGGACCGCACTGGCGCGTGACACCAGTTCGCCGGTGTCCGGACGCGGCGTGATTGTCGGCGGCGGGGTCTGGATGCCCCTGCCCCACCTGTGGAACGGCAACCTGATGATCCGCAGTCGCATGGGACAGCAGCACGTGGTCGGTGAAAACGGCTTGACTGATTACCTGGTCACCCGCAACGGCGACATCGTGGGCGAGGTCACCGAAACCGAGCTGGTGGATCTGCTGCCGGAGGCGGGCGTCTACACCTACCTGGTCACCGCCCGCTACGAGCAGGGCCAGGAGACCGGGATGCCGTTCACCATTGACTGGGACGGCGTCGACGTGGACGAAGCCTCGCTGGCGGACCGTTTCAGCATCGGCGACGCTTATCCCAACCCGTTCAACGCGGAAGTGAGTGTGCCTGTCACGCTGACACGTACGCAGCAGGTCACGATGACCGTTTACGATGTGCTGGGCCGTGAAGTGCAGACGGTTACCCGTTCGCTGCAAGCGGGTATGCACCGGCTGACCTGGCGAGGCGACGCAGCCGCGGCGGGGGTCTACTTCCTGGCCATCCAGGCGGGTGGTGAGACAAGCGTTCGCAAGGTTATCCTGATGAAGTAAGTAAGACGTAGCCCGGCATTCGTAATGCCTGCTGCTTTGTTATCAAGCCCCCGCGTCACCCGGCGCGGGGGTTTTCATCGCGCCCCGGCAGCATTCATAGAACGATGCCGGAAAGAAAACAGCCCATTATGGGGTTTCCTGAAAAGTATCGGACAGTCGTGGCATCTAAAATTATGTTTTTTCTGGATTTCTGCTTTGTCCGGAATGACACTTCAGGACAGTGCTTTTAAGGAACCCTATACGCCTCCGGGAACCAACCGGTCCTTGGTTGACACCTGTCAGCGGGAACCTTATATTCAGTTTCTGTTCGGCGAAGCAACCGCCGAACACTTTTCTTTCTGGACGGGGCGTAGCGCAGTCCGGTAGCGCACCTGCTTCGGGAGCAGGGGGTCGCTGGTTCAAATCCAGTCGCCCCGACCATCAACGCCACTTCGCTTCTGCGGGGTGGCGTTTGCTACTCCGATTCTTTCACGTGTTCAATTGGCAAACCGTTGCAAATCCAGTCGAGTTCTCGTACTTTCCTTTCGCACCATAAGGTGGGAGTTGGTTCCAGACGGTAGCTGCTGAGAGTTAGCCAGGCGAGGCCACACGATGACTATCCCCAGTTCGCAGTACTTCAAACCCTTGATTAAATTCCTCGTGGGGTTCGTGATTTTCATAGTCGGCTTCTCCGTTTTCTATGCCAACATCACGAAAGACGATCCCAGCGCGCGCATGGAGGACAACTGGTTCGACACCATCGTCGACAACACCCTCCACTGGTTTGAGTATAACCGCTACAGGCCCACGTTTGATGATGTAGCCTATTTCGACCAGGCCGACGCCGAGTTCGATGGCGACACGACTCGCATCAACTTCTCCATGAACCATCTCGACTATTTCGCTGAAACCATGTTTGAGAAACACCTGGGACGTGATCCGGCCAATTTCCCGTATATCGACCTGGATCGGTGGGATGAAGCACACGAGGTCGAGTACCGGGAAAAAACGAAAAAGGTGCTCGGCGTCGATCCCATGTCGCTGGGCGGGAAACAGGTGGGCAAGATCCACTTCAAGATCAAGACCTGGCGGCTGTCGGATCGTGTCAATTACTATGTAATTACCATGTACGCCGGAAACGAGTCCAACCCCACCGCCTATCGGGACATGCGCCTGGGGAATGTCAGCCGTTACAAAATGATCGAGGTGCTGGAGGATCATATGGATACCATGACTAAGTTTTTCGCGAAGAAGTTCTTCCTGTGCCGCACCGAGCGGCATCGCATTAAAAAATTCCAGAAGATCTAGCGCCGATTCAGATCGAGTTTGAGTGTTGAGTTGCGGAGCGTAGGCTGTTTGGCCCGACTTTTCACTGTCGGGTTTCAAGGCCAACGAACCAACCTGATCTGAACTGGCGCTAGCGCCCAACAAGGATGCTTCATGAAGACCTACCAGTGTACTGTGTGCGGGTATGTGTACGATCCGGCGGTCGGAGATCCCGATAACGGCATCGAACCGGGAACCGCTTTTGAGGATCTCCCGGACGGCTACGTCTGCCCTGTATGCGGCATCGGTAAAGATATGTTTGTCCCCATCGGCTAGTGGACCATTGCGCCAGCTATGATAGGTTCTGCTTGTCACGGGCGAGTTGGATGCCAAGCGGTTTCGCGCAGATGTAACGGGTTACCTCAAGCGAAACCAACGCCGCAGGCAACCGCCTCGTGACAAGCCCAAAGGGAGCGCGCCTTATCGTCCATAGCTGCGTTGCATCCCTTTGAAATAACCCGCTATGCCTTCAGGGATGCGCCTTGCTCTGAACGATAATGCGCAGCTCAGAACGATTCATAGCTGGCGCAATGGACCACTAGGCGCGACGCCGCTTTGACGTGATCCCACTTCCTGTGATTTGCTCTCTTCGGCGCGGCTAACCTTTTACCCGCGTCGACTTCACTCCCCATTTGTTGTAGCTTCCCTACGTAACAACTTCGCTCGGACAAACTTCAGGGACCATTGCAAGACGGACCCTGGAGGCCGTGTTGTCACGGTTTGACCCATTGACTCCAAGTTTTAGGTCGCCCTATCTTTTTGCCTGAAACAGCGATGAGAGTTGAGTTGAAACAGATTTTCGACAAGCAAAAGAGGATAGAACAATGCCGGTGAAAACGGTTGGCAAATTCGACGTGAAATACATGCAGATCCTCACGGAGAAGGGAACCGTGGATGAGAAGCTGCTGCCGGACCTTTCGGCGAGTCAGCTCACGGATCTGTACAAGTGGATGTACCTGGCCCGGGAAGCGGACGAGCGGATGTTGAAGCTCCAGCGTCAGGGCCGCCTTGGCACTCTGCCGGTGAACAAGGGACAGGAAGCGGCGGTCTGCGGCGCCACCATGGCCATGACCGACAAGGACTGGATGGTCGGCGCGTATCGTGAGCTTGGCGCCCGCCTGATGCGCGGCTCCAGACTTACCGGCGAGATGCTTTACTACAACGGGTACGAGGAAGGCATTCAGATGCCCGAAGGATCGCGCACCCTCCCGGTCTCCATCGTGCTGGCGTCGCAAATCCCCCATGCGGTCGGATTGGCGTATGCCGCGCGTATGAAGGGCGAAAAGGACGTGGCGGCGTTGAGCTTTTTCGGCGACGGCGCCAGTTCGGAAGGCGACTTCCACGAAGCCCTGAACTTTGCGTCGGTCTGGCAGGCGCCAGTGGTATTCTTCACCCAGAACAACCAGTGGGCCATTTCCACGCCGCGCGAAAAGCAGACCCGCGCCAAGACCCTCGCCCAGCGGGCGATCGCTTACGACATCCCAGGGATCCAGGTTGACGGCAACGATGTGCTGGCGGTGTACAAGGCCACGAAAGAAGCGTTGGACCGCGCCAAGGCGGGTGACGGCCCCACGCTGATCGAGGCGCTCACCTACCGGATGGGCGTACACACCACTGCGGACGATCCCAAACGCTACCGCAAGGACGAAGAGGTCACCGAGTGGGAAAAGAAAGACCCGCTGGTTCGCTTCCGGACCTGGCTTGAGGCGGAGAAGCATTGGACCGACCGCAAGCAGAAGTCGCTCGAGGATGACGTGAAAAAGCAGATCGACGAAGCGGTCAAGGAGTTCGAGGCGTTCGAGGACAAGACGCCCGACTCCCCCTTCGATTACGTCTTCGGCGACCCGGACGACGACCTGAAAGAGCAGCGTGAGATATTTCTTGAGAACCTGAAGAAGGATCGTGAAAATGCCTAAGATGAACATGGTTCAAGCGATAAACCTGGCCCTGCACCAGGAGATGGAGAAAGACGACTCTGTGCTGGTCATGGGCGAGGATGTTGGGGTCAACGGCGGCGTGTTTCGCGTAACCGACGGGCTGATTGAGAAATTCGGCGAAGAGCGCTCCATTGATTCCCCCTTGGCGGAAAGCGGCATCATCGGCACGGCCATCGGTATGGCCATCGGCGGCCTCAGGCCGGTCATCGAGATGCAGTTCTCCGGGTTCAGCTACCTGAGCATCCCGCAGCTCGAGGCGAACGCTTCGCGTATGCGCAACCGTTCCCGCGGCCAGTTCACCGTACCGCTGGTGATGCGTATGCCGTATGGCGGCGGTGTACGGGCGCTGGAACACCACAGCGAGAGCAAGGAGACCTACTACGCCCACACACCGGGCGTGAAGACGGTCATCCCTTCCACTCCCCGCAATGCACGGGCGCTGCTGATCGCGGCCATCCGCGACCCGGATCCCGTGGTCTTCATGGAGCCCAAGCACTCCTACCGCGCCTTCAAGGAAGAAGTCCCGGAGGAAGAAGAGGTGATGGAGCTGAGCAAGGCCCGCATCGTCACCGAAGGCGAAGACCTCACGGTGATCGCCTGGGGCGCCATGCTGCACGCCACCGAAAAAGTGGTCGAAAAGGTAGCCGAGGAACGCGGCGTCAGCATCGAGCTGATCGACCTGTTGACCATCCACCCCATGGATCGCAAGACCATCCGTGAATCGGTGAAGAAGACCGGTCGTGCGGTGATCGTACAGGAAGCGCAGAAAACCCTGGGGCCGGCCTCGGAGATCATCGCGGAGATTAACGATACCGCGTTGATGTACCTGGAAGCGCCGGTCAAACGGGTAACCATGTACGACATGGTGATGCCGTTGTTTGGCCGTGAGAAGATGTATATCCCGAGCGCCGGGCGCATCCGCCGGGCGATGGAAGAAACCCTGGACTTCTGATCGAGGGAGGCGAACGTGTTTGAATTCAAACTGCCGGACCTGGGTGAAGGCATCCAGGAGGGCGAGATTTTGAAATGGTACGTCGAGAAGGGCGAAGAGATACAGGAAGATGAGCCGCTTGTCGATGTGGAAACGGACAAGGCCGCTGTGACCATCCCCTCCCCCCGTTCCGGCAAGATCGCCGAGCGCAAGGGCGAAGTGGGCGACATGGTCAACGTGGGCGATGTGTTCGTCGTGATTGATGACGGCAGCGGTGAAACGGTCGTCGGCAGCGGCGGCGGTGACGCGGAGAAGAAGCAGAAGACCGAGGCCGGCGACGACTCCAAAGAAAAAGACGACTCCGGCAAAGAAGCGAAGAAAGCCGAGGAGAGGTCCGGGTCCGAGCAGAAGGCCAAAGACGACAGCAAGGCCAGTGCGAGGCCTGCCGAGCGCAAGGAAGGCCGCCCGGTTCCCGCCGCGCCCGCCACTCGCCGCCTGGCGCGTGAGATGGATATTGACATCAACCAGGTGCCGGGTACAGGACCGGCGGGTCGCATCACTCCGGAGGACGTGAAGGCGTTCGCGGAAGGTGGCGGCGAAGAGAAGAAGGAAACCGAGAAGGCGGAAGAAGCCGCGCCCGCACGGGAACGCAAGGTGGTGGACATCCCCTCCTCCGGCATCCCGCTGCTCGAGCTGGAAGACCTGCCCGACTTCTCACAGCAAGGGCCGGTCGAGGTGGAGCAGTTCCGCAGCATCCGCCGCAAAGTGGCGAAGAAGATGGTCACCTCCATGGTGCTCGTGCCGCATGTGGCCCACATGGACGAAGCGGATGTCACCGAGCTGGACAACCTGCGACTCGTTGAGAAGAAGAAGCATGAGAAGGGCGAGCCCGGCTCACGTTTGACTCTGCTGCCCTTCGTGATGAAGGCGCTGACGGCGATGCTGAGGAAGTACCCGCAGTTCAACGCCAGCCTGGACCCGTACCGCGAGGAGGTCATCTACAAGAAGTACTACAACATCGGCTTTGCGGCGGATACCCCCCGCGGCCTGATGGTCCCTGTGGTCAAAGGAACCAACAACAAGAGCATCCTGGAGATCTCGAGTGAAATCGTGGAGCTGGCGTTCAAGGCGAAAGACGGTGAGATCGAGCCGAAGGACATCCAGCACGGCACCATCTCCATCACCAACGTCGGCCCGATCGGCGGAACCGGCCTGATCCCCACGATCAACTACCCCGAGGTGGCGATTCTGGGCATGGCGCGGGTACAGGAGAAGCCGGTGGTGCGTGACGGGGAAATTGTCATTCGGAAGATGCTCCCCTTGACCTTCACCTTTGACCACCGCATCGCGGACGGCGCGCAGGCGGCGTACATGGTTACCGAGATGGTCAAAATGCTGGAGAATCCAACTCAGTTGTTGCTTGGAGTATAGGCGATGACTTGGACAACACCTAACGCAGGTGCTTGGTTTTCCAAGGGTTTTGCATCACATACATTCAGGAGATAGATTGATGGTCGTTGGCGAGATGACACAGGAAACCGATGTACTGGTAATCGGCGGCGGCCCGGGCGGCTACGTGGCGGCGATCCGCGCGGCCGACCTCGGCCTCAACGTCACCCTCGTGGAGGAACGGGAGAAACTCGGCGGCGTCTGCCTGATCGAGGGCTGTATCCCGTCGAAAACCCTGATCCACGCCGTGGAGATTATTGATGAAGCGGCAAACGGGCACAGGATGGGGCTGACGTTTGAGAAACCGCAGATCGATGTCGACAAGTTGCGCGAATACACCGGCAACGTGGTCACCACCCTGACCAAGGGTGTGGACACGTTGCTGACCAAACGCGGCGTGGACATCATCCACGGACGTGCGCACTTCGAAGACAAGAACCTGGCCAACATCGAGGGCGCGAACACCCACATCGAGTTCAAGCACTGCGTCATCGCCACGGGTTCTCGCATCAACGAGCTGCCCGGCGACTACGACCTGCCGCTGTGGGACAGTGAAACAGCGGTGAACATCCCGGAAATCCCGGAATCGCTGCTGGTCGTAGGCGGCGGCTACATCGGCATGGAGCTGGGCCTGGTGTACGCCGGTCTGGGCTCGAAGGTACACATGGTCGAGTTCGCCCCGCGTCTGCTGCTCGGCGCCGATGAGGATCTCGTGAAAGTCGTGGTCAAGCACTGCGAAGAGAAATTCGAGGAGATCCTGGTCGATTCCAAGGTAGTGGATGTGCGTGAAGCGGAAGGCGGCGGCTACCAGGTGGACATCGAGCACGGCGATGAGGTGATCACGCGTGAAGTTGCCCAGGTGCTGGTCGCCGTGGGCCGACGTCCCAATACCGATCGCATCCGGATCGAAAAAGCCGGCGTGGAGGTCGACGAACGCGGTTTCATTCCCACCGACGACAAGTGCCGAACCAATGTGCCTCACATTTACGCCATCGGTGACGTGACCCACGGCCCGGCGCTGGCGCACAAGGCCAGCCGCGAGGGCAAGGTCGCCGCGGAAGTCATCGCCAACCACAAATCGGCGTTTGACAACCGTGCGGTCCCGGCGGTGATCTTCACCGATCCGGAAATCGCCTATGTCGGCCTTACGGAACGCGACGCGCAGGAGAAGGACATCAAGGTGAACGTGGGCCGGTTCCCATTGACAGCTCTGGGACGGGCGCGCACTATCGGACGCACCGACGGGTTCGTGAAGATCCTGGCCGACCCGGAATCCAACCTGGTGCTGGGTGTGGGGATTGTCGGCCCGCACGCATCGGAGCTCATCGCGGAGGGCACGGTAGCCATTGAGATGGGAGCGACGCTGGAAGACCTGATTGTCAGCATCCACCCCCACCCCACCATGTCCGAGTCGATCATGGAAGCGGCGGAAGTGGCCGCCGGAGAACCGGTGCATATTTTGCCGAAAAAGAAGTAGCGACGTCGCTGGATCAAGGTTTCTTTATGGGGATTCACAGAGCTTGTGGATCCCCGTATCTGTGATGCGTCCGGCGAGAAGCACAAAAAAGCCTCCCCCGCGAATGGAGAAGGCTTTGTGTGTCAAGCAATTGTGAATTTAACGAACCGATAACATCTCGCCGGATGACGGGACATCCCACTGGGACTCGTTGAAACCAACGATGACCAGGCGCACAGGTCCCACTTCCGGCGCTTTTTCGGCAAATGTCAGTTGCAGGCGGTCACGGAACTCATCTTGTCGTTCGAGAATCGAACTTTTAGGTAGTTCTCGTGACACCTGTTCGACCGCCTCATCAAGACGATGAAGGGTCTTCTCGTTAACCGTGGAGATGTTCGGCGTGATCATCAGGAGCATCACTTCCAGCGCCGTACTGTCGGAGTAACGGATCTGATAGTCGACCTTCAACGGCGCTTCGCTTCTGGTGAGCATTTGCGGGGCCGAACATCCGGCGGTATACGCCAGGGCGATCACCGCGACCATTGCGAGGCTCATGAACTTCTTCATGGTCCGGCCCTCCAGTTTGGGTTTGATGCAAGGGACCAACCCTTACTTGATTCAAATATAACACTCACATACTCCTAACACAATGCTAACACAACACATATTACTCCCGCATGTCCCTGTTCTGGCATAAGTTAGCTCAAGCTATTGTTAGCAACGAGCTTGACAACGGTCACAAAACGCTCATGGCGAATACAACGTAACTTCTTACTATTTTCAGCTATACACCATTCACTCAGCCACAAACACGGCAAACCAACATACGCCGACACCAACGGAATCATTTCGGCCGATATTTCGTTAACCATTTGTTAGATTTGTGTTAAATCAGCATTAATAATGGGTTAGCAGGAAAGCTAAACCCATAAATAACCAAAGCTCTAGATCGGATCGCCGATTTGCTAACAATTCACTCGTTGCGCCGATCCGTCTCTACTGGGGCTCTCAGGATCACGACACACGCCTCCCCATTTGATCACACCCGAAAATTCCGCCCCGTATTGTCCGCCTCTGGAGGGATTCTGTTTGGTGACCGTCACTCCCGGTTCGTATTATAAAAGATTATTGCTGACATTTTCCGCACCAACCGAGGTTACCATCATGAAGTATGCGGGGTTGCTTGCAGCACTGTTGCTCCTGACCACAGCCGCCATTGCGGGAACACCCAATCGTGATTATGTCGACGGTGTCCTGCTGGTTCGCTTTGCCGATGATATCGAGTTCACGTCTACGGCCAACGGCGAGGTTTCCATTGGCGACCCGTCGGTGGACCGGCTCCTGAACCGTTTCGACCTGCAAACCTGGGAGCCCTTCTTCGGGGACTACATCATTCAGGACGTGGACTACCGCTACCTGACCCGGAACGACTACAAGCTGCTGTTTCCCAAGGGCAGCGACATGGACCTGATCACCGCCGAGTTCGAGCAGGTGTCCAGTGTATCGTACGTCTGCCCGGACTGGCTGTATCCGCTGACGTATGAACCCAACGACCCCAGCTATGTGTCGCAGTGGTGGCTGCGGGCGATTGACGCACCCGAAGCCTGGGATCACACCATCGGCTCGCGGGACATCCTGGTCATCCCCATCGACTCCGGCGTGGACTTCAACCATCCGGACATTGCACACAATGTCTGGGTCAACCCGGGCGAGGATCTCGACGACAACCATTTCTGTTACGATACCCTGATGGGATTCGAGGACATCCCCGGCACCTCCGGCGACTGGGACCAGATGGATAACGACGGCAATGGGTTCATTAACGATTTCATCGGCTGGGACTTTGTGGATAACGCCGGCTCGGTGCCTCCGGGTGAGGACGGCGACACACCGGACAACAACCCGATGGACTACGGCGGTCACGGCACCGGCGTCAGCGCCGCCATGGCGGAATCGGGCGACAATGCGGTCGGTGGTGTCGGCGTGGCGTACAACACCCGGATCATGGGGATGCGTTGCGGCTACACCGACAACCAGGGCAACGGCTACACTCAGCTCAGCGCCGCCGCATCCGCGCTCGCTTATGGTGTCGATATGGGCGGAACCGTTGTCAACATGTCCTTCGGCGGGTACAACCAGGCGCAGTTCATGGCGAACGCCCTTGCGAACGCCTGGAGTAACGGGCTGTTGCTGTTCGGCGCGGCGGGCAACGACAACACCAGCGCCATCAGCTATCCGGCCAACTATCCCAACGTGATCTCTGTAGCCGCACTGGACAACCAGGGTAATCGCTCCTACTTCTCGAATTACGGCAACTGGGTGGACATCGCGGCGCCGGGCGAAAGCTGTTTCACCGCCTGGGTGAACGGGTACGACACCTGGCAGGGCACCTCCGTCGCAGCACCGATTGCAGCAGGTGTGGGCGCGCTGGTCGCTTCCTGGTATCCCAACGCCGACAACAGCACCTGGTCGGATTACATCATCAACACGACCACCTCGGTAAATACCGACCACCCGGTCGGAAGCGGCCAGGTGAACGCATACAACGCCATCACCATGAACTACTGGCCACAGCTCGCCATCGAGGAATGGCACATCAGCGATCCCGACGGCAACGGGCATCCGGATGTGGGTGAGGAGATCGAGGTCACCTTCACTGTTTCAAACGAGCTCGGCTGGCAGAACGCTAACCTGGCGATGGCGCGGATCGACTTTGCGATTGACGGGGTCGATTACGGCGCCCGTGAAATCCTGCTGGGCAACATCGAGGGCGGATCGGAAGTCAACAACAACGACAACCCGTTGACCTTCACCGTGCCCGACGGCCCGCTCAATGGCGTCTTCAATCCCCTCACGCTGACCATCACCAGTGAACCGAACGACTACGAGATTGGTATTCAGGAGATGCTGATGCTGGGCACGCCGGAGATCCTGTTCGTGGATGACGCCGGTGATGAGCAATACTACAGCTTCATCGAAGAGAACCTGGATGAATACTGGTACGCATATTTCCGGTGGAACACCAATACACTGGCCTCTTCCCCCGGCGCGGACTACATGCAGGAATACGACCTGGTGATCTGGATGACCGGCGACGAGGAAAATCCGTTGACGCAGTCGGATCAGACAGCCATCCAGACGGCGATGGACGCGGGAGTAAACTTCTTCATCTTCGGGCAGACGCTGGATGAACAGCTTGCCGGAACCGACTTCTACGCCAACTACCTGCATGCGGAAAGCGCGGGCGGCACAGCCCAGGCGGCGCTGGAGATTCAGACCGGCGACGACGGCCCGGAGATCCCCGGCTCGCAGATCATCCTGGTCGGTCCGGGCGGCGCCGGCAACAGTAACAATCCCGATCCGATTACTCCGCTTAACGGAGCCGTGAGCAAGGCCAACTACTTCGGCAGCGACGACGCCGGCCTGATCTTCTACGACGGCGACTACAAGCTGGTCTATTGCTCCTTCGCCCTGGAATCGGTCAGCGGTGCGAGCGAGACCACAAGCCGTAGCGAGATCGTGCATGCGGTGCTGCAATGGTGCGACATTACCGACACTCCGGAAGCCGAACCGGTCGCCGGTCTGCCCGGCGAGTGGGCCATCGAAGCGGTCTATCCGAATCCGTTTAACCCCTCCACGACACTGCGGGTGGGCGTCCCCATCACCGGTGAAGTGAAGCTGCGGGTGTTCGATCTGCTGGGCCGGCAGGTAGCAACGCTGGCCAATGGGACCGTGTCCGCCGGGCATCACAACTATACCTGGCATGCCGACCAGCAGGCCGCCGGTGTATACTTCGCCGTGCTGGAAGCCAACGGGCACCGTAGTGTCAGCAAGTTGACCCTGGTGAAGTAACCAGGGCAACGACGAAGACAATTCGGCATTAACGTAGCACGGGCGTCCCGCCCGTGTGGGAGTGCAGTAACCGGCCAAAGACGAAAACGATACAGCAACGCCCTGCATTCAAACGAGTGCAGGGCGTTGCTGTCACAGATATTCAGGTGCTCGTTTGCCCTGTCCCACTATGTCATCCTCAGCAATGACAACATGGGACAATACTTTCGAGAAACCTTCTACTTCTTTTTACCGGCTTTCTCGATCTTCTTTTTACGTTCAGCAAGAAGATGGTCGATTTTGCGGAGATCCTCGTTTTCCAGCGCCCAATCTACGCCGCCGGCCGTTTCCTCAATTTGTGAAGGACGCCGTGCGCCGACAATTGCAGACGAAATATTCGGGAGACGCAGCACCCAGGCGATGGCCAGTTGTGCAATGGTCTTGTCGTATTTTTCCGCGATGGGCCGCAACCCTTCCACCAGCTCAAGCGTGGCGGAAAGAGCCGGTTCCTGGAAATCCACTGAACGCCGGCGCCAGTCGCTTTCCGCCACGTTGTCCATGTCAAATTTCCCGGTGAGAAGCCCGCTTTGCAGGGGGCTGTACGCGACAATTCCGATGTCTTTTTCCCTGGAGAAGGGCAGGATCTCGTCTTCGATACCCCGGTTGATCATGCTGTAGGGCGGTTGCATTGACGAGATGGAATGGATGGCCAGGGCGCGTTCCATATGGTCGGGCCGGAAGTTGGACACGCCGCCGTGACGAATCTTGCCCTCTTCCATCAGCCGCAGGATGGTTTCCCAGCCTTCTTCAATCCGTTCATCGTCGTTGGGCCAGTGGATCTGATAGAGATCAATATAGTCGGTATTGAGACGCCGGAGGCTGGTGATGCACTCGCGCCGGACGGAATCGGCGGCCAGGCTGCTGGTGATGTTGCCCCGGTCGTCCCAGATCAGGGAACACTTCGTCGCAATGATCACCTCTTTGCGATGTCCCTTCACCGCTTGCGCCACGAGTTCTTCGCTGTGGCCCAGGCCGTACACGGCAGCCGTGTCGATCCAGTTCACCCCAAGCTCGAGCGCCCGCCGGATGGCCGCGATGGCTTCCGCGTTGTTTTGAGGCCCCCAGCCGAACGCCCAATTGCCGCCACCAATGGCCCAAGCGCCGAAACCAATCTCGGTTAAAAAGAGATCCGTCGAGCCTAACTGGCGAGTTTTCATCCGTTTACTCCTCTATCCCGGTGTATACTCCTGAAGAACTTATAGTACTCCTCTTGCTGGGGATTTGTCAAATAATTGCGAGAGGCTAACCTTGACCCATTTCCGGTCAAGGCTCCAAACGCTCTGGAAGTTGCGCTCTACTTCTGGCATGATCCTCGGCGGGTTGGTACGTTGAATTGCCGGTGGGAGCAAAGCTTGAAACGGCCTGGATGAGAGCGGCGACGCATCTTCCGCTTGTGGAAATACGCCCGTATCGCACTTATCTTGGCAACTCAACGCTGTCCGGCAGGAGCGACCTGCGAACAACCAGCATCGGGTAGGGACCAACGCCCATGGTCATCAAAATTACGGACCGAGAATACGAGCTGATGAAGGCGTACATCGAGCAGCATTGCGCCATTCACCTCGAAGCCGGTAAAGAATACCTGATTGAGACACGTCTGTCCGACCTGGTTCTGGAAACCGGTTGCACATCGTTCACCGAGTTCCACAAAAAGGCCATGACGGATGTGGGCGGTAAGCTCCGCGACCGTGTCGTGGACGCCATGACAACCAATGAGACCTTGTGGTTCCGTGACGCCGCCGTGTGGAAGTACATGGAAGAAGTCGTTGTTCCGGAGCTGATTGACAAAGTGGAAGCGGGCCAACGTCCGCGGGTCTGGTCCGCGGCGGCCTCCACCGGCCAGGAAGCCTTTTCCCTGGTCATGCTGCTGAAGGAAGAAGCCCAGCGCCGCGGCAAACCGATGCTGGCCAACCAGGTGGAGATCCTGGGCACCGATATCTCCTCCTCCGCCCTGTTCCTCGCCATGTCCGGTCGGTACGATGTTCTCGCCATCGGGCGGGGGCTCAGCGCGGAGCGCAAGCAGAAATTCTTCAAGCAGGACGGCCGGGTCTGGGTCTTGCAAGACGATATCAAGAAAGCCGTGAAGTTCAAACGCTTCAACCTGCAG
Source organism: uncultured bacterium (assembly GCA_964648415.1). Lineage (GTDB taxonomy): Bacteria > Electryoneota > Electryoneia > Electryoneales > Electryoneaceae. The sequence continues at coordinate 33,559 of CAZYOC010000009.1, forward strand.
GAACCTTTTACAGCGGTTGGGCAATTTGATATCGTCCTGTGCCGCTACGTGGCCATTTACTTTGCACCGAGATTTAAAGAGGAACTCTTCTCGAAATTCGCCCGAGTGTTGAAATCGAAAGGCTTACTCATTCTGGGAGCGACGGAGACCATCCGTGGCTTCTCCGACGATTTCGATATCAAAGTGCACAAGAATTGCATCTACAACCAGAAGAAGGTGTAGGGAGTCATGAAGATTCTATCCGTAGACGATACCCGCACCATACGCAAAACTGTGCAGAGCATGGTGGAGGTGATCGGCGCCGACTTCCTGGAGGCGGAGAACGGCCAGGAAGGGCTGGAGGTGCTGGCGAACGAAAACGGCAATGTCGATCTCATTATTCTCGACATCGAGATGCCGGTGATGGACGGCATTGAGTTCCTCCGCCGTGTCAAAACCAGCGATGAGTTCCAGCACATCCCGGTCATCATGCTGACCACGGTGAACCTGAAGGAACGCATGATCGAGGCGATCCGGCTGGGCGCCAAGCAGTATATGACCAAGCCGTTCACCAGCGAAGAACTGCTCACCAAGATTGTCCAGGCCCTGGGCATGGACGATCTGGACCTCCTGTAGGCTGTATGAGTTCCCCCAAGCTGCCGCCCTGGCCTCCCGGAAAAACCTGGCTCCGTAAACTGGCGACGAAAAAGCACCGCCGTGAATACGGAGTCTACCTGCTGGAAGGATCGTCCGCCATCGAGGACGCGGTCATGGCGGGCGCTCAGATCTACGGCCTGCTCTACGACTCCCGCAGCCTGACCAAACCTGTCGACAAGACTCTGCTGGAATGGTTCGTGGCGGAGGACTATTCCGTACGCGAGACCGGGCAGGACGAACTGCAAGCTGTCAGCGGACTGGCCACCACTCCTCCGCTGGTGGCCATCGCGCGGCAGGAACCCGCCGCTAAACCCACCCTTCCCGTCACACCGGGCCTGGTGCTCGCCCTGGACAACGTGAACGACCCGGGAAACGTGGGAACCCTGATCCGCGTGGCGTCGTTCTACGGCCTGAAGGAGGTCTGGCTGGGCGAGGGCACGGCGGAGCTGTACAACCCGAAAACCATCCGCGCCGCCATGGCCTCGCACCTGCATGTACGGGTCTGCCAACCGGTGGACCTGGCCGCGAGGTGCAAGCAGGCGACTGATGCGGGAGCGACCCTCCTGGCGTCAGTGATTGACAACGCTGAAGCGCCCACTGCACTTGACCAGAACCAAGCGGGGGTGCTGATCCTCGGCAGCGAAGCTCACGGCCTGTCCGACACGCTGCTGAACCTCGCCGACAAACGGGTTGCAATCCAACGTCGAGGACAGGTAGATTCGCTCAACGTCGCCATGGCCGGCGCCATCCTGATTGATCGTCTGCTGGGATAACGCGACCTTTCATCAAGCTGACTCGTTTGCCTTGAAACCCGACAGTAAACGGTCGGGCCATTTGATTCGGATCACCATGTTACAGCCGCCAGACCAGAGACCGGACCACGAGGCCGAGCCAACACCGCCGCACAAGGAGGTGTTGGGAGGCCGGGATGTGTTCCAGATCGCGCTGCTGACGCTGGCGACCTATATATTAATCATTATCGCTTTTGATATAATTACAAGCATTCAATTTATACTTGATGCTGCTCGAAAGGGCAATATTGACCTTAGCAATCCAACAGAAACTACCCAGTGGATCCAAACTACATCTTTACCACAAATGAATCATTCTTTATTACTTTTAAGAAATTTATGTCTTTCTATAGGCATTATCATTCCAAGCATGCTATACCTTAGAAAACTAAATTACAGCTTAAATCTACATTACCGCTTAAGAAAAATACCTTCTAACCTTATAATATATGCATTATTGATCGGATTATCAATTAAATCTCTTGCTACTGAACTAGCCATAGCTATTGAAGGATTAGTTCCTGTTTCTGACGAGATCAAAAAAGCTTTATTAGACTCAATTACTTTCAATAATGGCATAGAAGCGATATTAATATTTTTCACTATCGTTGTTTTTGCTCCTGTTTTCGAAGAAATGCTATTCCGTGGGCTACTTCAGCGTTGGCTGGAACGCGTTCGTGGGGTCACCGATGGGGTATTATGGGCTTCTGCAATCTTCGCCGCTCTCCATATCATCCCCCAGCAACTCTTGCCAATTATCATCATGGCGGTGATCCTGGGGGCGATTACCTGGCGGGCGGAATCCGTCTGGCCGGCGATTGCGGCTCATGCCGCCAATAATTTTGTCGATCTTTTGCTGGCGAATTCAGCCGGTGAAGAAGCGCCAAGCTGGCTTGAGTTTCACGGGCACGTCGCACCGTGGCTCCTGCTTCCCGCTCTGCTCATCCTGGTCTGGGCGATCCGGCGCTATTTTGACGCGGCGCTGGCGCTGGGTCTCGGAGGACACAGCCCCAAGGGCGACGCCGGCAATCGTATTGATACGACGGCATAGTGCTCCGTTGCACCAGCTATGATGCTTTCTGATGGTCAATTTCTACGTTGATTGCAATTTGCCCTGGGCAGCTTGTCGTTGGTAACAGGATTACCGATCTCCCACAACGATGAACGCCGC
>CAZYOC010000010.1:0-33593 GCA_964648415.1 uncultured bacterium
AAGGCTGGAATCCAGTCATGTTTATATACTACAATATGTTAACTATGAAAACCAACTATTAAACACTATTTCGGTTCAGAATTGCTAACATTTTGTATTCTTGCACCTTGCCTGGATTCCAGCCTTCGCTGGAATGAGATCGGTTCCTATTGTGCAACAGTCTGTATAATTTACGGTCTGCTTATTTGCGCGCGATGTAACCTGAGCCGTTCCTGGTCCGGGAGGGTTACGGCACAACTCGCGGGAAGAAAATGGGACTGCTACACTTTTCCGCTATGGGTCGTGGTGTTCCAGGTTCAGTACGTGACAACATTTAATCGAGGATAAATAGTGCGATACGAAAAGCGGAAAAGGTAGCTGTACCGATTTTCTTATCCTTGACACTGCGAAACAGTAGTATTATAGCTTCACTATACGGAAAAAAGTGGTACAGTTACCTTTTCGGAAAACAGTTGATATATTATTAGCCGCTTGCGCGTCTTGAAAAGGTAACAGTCCCCTTTTTCGGCACAACTCGCGGGAAGAAAATGGGACTGCTACACTTTTCCGCTATGGGTCGTGGTGTTCCAGGTTCAGTACGTGACAACATTTAATCGAGGATAAATAGTGCGATACGAAAAGCGGAAAAGGTAGCTGTACCGATTTTCTTATCCTTGACACTGCGAAACAGTAGTATTATAGCTTCACTATACGGAAAAAAGTGGTACAGTTACCTTTTCGGAAAACAGTTGATATATTATTAGCCGCTTGCGCGTCTTGAAAAGGTAACAGTCCCCTTTTTCCAGGGAACATCGCTGCCTCGTTGGCAAGGCTGCCTCCTCTGGATTCCTGCTTCCGCAGGAATGACACTCGTTGCTGCCTGAGTGTGCAGGGAACATCGCTGCCTCGTTGGCAAGGCTGCCTCATTTCACAGATCCCCGGGCAAGCCCGAACCGCGCCCAGCTTGCCGCTTCATCGCTACGCTGCTGCTCGGCAAGCAATGTCAACAACGCTCGAAACCGCTCGGGCTCTGCTGTCTGCGCAAGCAAAGCGGCCAGGCTCTCCAGTTGCTCCCGGGCGTACTCATCACTACGCCGTTGCAGGAGATCCGTCCCCAACTCGATCACGGAATCCTGCACCGCCGGGGTAAACGAAGGGTCCGCCAGCAGGGCGTTGAGCACCCGAGCATCCCAGCCCGGTCTTGGGGCGAACACGATGGCCGCCGTGGGCTCCGGATCGAACACAATCCCTCGTTGCAGCAGCGCCGCGAAGGCGAACAGCGACGCGCCTCCATCCCCGCCCAGCGCCACCCGGTACAGCGCCGAGTCCGCCGCGTCGACCTTCAGTGAATTCAGCAAACGCAGCGCTTCCTGCGGGGCCACCGGCGCGCCCGGCTCGCCTGGTTTCAGGATTTTGTCCGCCAGCCAGGGGGCCAGCGCTCCAGGATGCAGCTTTCTCAGCACACCAGCCGAGAAACTGATGCGATCCCGGTACAAGCTGTCCACTTCGGCCAGCACAAACTCCGCGGTCTCTCGAATCGGCGACCGGAAGAGCACCTCCAGCGCATAGGTCTTCAGCCCGGGCGGAGCTTTCCGGTAAAACCGGGTCAGGAGGGAGTCGACCCGGGGCAGATCCGCCGCACGTTCGCACAGCGGATTGAGCGCCACGCTGATGGGATACTGCGCCGCCGCGGTGACGGTGACTCTTCCTTCCAGCGCCAGAATGTAGTCAAGCTGCTGTTCCGCTTCGTCTTGTACAAACTCGAGTGCGCGGGGTTTGTCGGAGTGGACCAGATATTCCAGGATGGTGCGCTGCGCGTAATAGCTGTCGTACCAGGCAAGCAGTGTATCCAGCGCCGCTTCGGAGGCCATGCCGGCCAAAGCGGCGACGGCTACCGGTCGCCAGTCTGCACGCACTGCGGCCTCGTCACGCCCCAGCAGGCTTAGCTCTGTGACCAGAGGCCGAGCCGTGGAATCGGTCTCCCCGAATGATACCCATTGCGCCACAGCGTCTGTCCCGGCTTGAGGGGTTGGACTGGGTCCCGGCATGGGCAGGATCCCCCACCCGTCTTCCCGGATTTTTGCCAGCACCTTCAGCGCCGCCACTCCCGCTGCATCCACGGGAAGCATCACCGCCAACTGGGCCAGAGTAGGCAGCAGGTACGGATCCGGCCGGCTGCGACCGGGCAACTCGGTGATTGTTGAGTCCAGTTCTCCGGGGAGATGGCCGACATGCTCCAGGTAAGCATACAGCGCCGGTTTTACCCAAGCAGGCGTTGTCACAGTGCTGTCATCGCGGACCGCCCGGGCGTATTCCGAAACATATCCGAACCAGGGAAGCTCACCCTGCTCGATGGGGCGTTTCAGAGCGTCACCCGCCAGACGCAACGCCTCCGGGTGCGGCCAGCTCGCGAGTACCCCATAGCGGGAGCGTGTCAGCGGCTCGCGTCCGCCAAGGGAAACGGTGTCGCCGTAGGTCTGCATCCATTCCCACTGCTGCGGCGCACGGTAGCGTTTGACCATGCTGGTGGCGGCGTTGACCAGGTCGGGCGAGACGGGGGCGAAGAGCATGCGTAACGCATCCTCCGTGATCGCCGTGGAGTCCGCTTCTTCCCAGTGTCTGAGATGCGCCTGCCAGAGTGCGCCCTCTCCCGCTCGCCGCCACCAGGGAGATGGACTCTCGGCTATGAACTCAAATAACGGGTTGAGGGTGCTGTCCGCCGCGTTCACACCTTTCCACAAATGGGCCAGACTGTCGCGATCCAGGTAGGACAGGGGAAGGACAGCGTACGACGGCAGCGTCAACAGCGGCAAGTCGAATTTCGCTCGTTGCCGGTTCTCGTTTTCCAGCTCCTCTACGTCCGGTGGCAACAGGACAAGCAACGTGTCGCTTGCGGAGTAGACCGGAGTCCGGCAGGGAGCGGCCAGGGTTTCCCGGGGCAGTCCTCGCCAGGTTGCCAGCACACGAAAGCGCCGCTGGACCGAAGCCGTCGCCTCATCCTCCAGCGCCGTGAGGTCGAGCGCGATGAACACAGCGGGGGATTTCACCAACGCCCGTCCTACCTGCTCCGGGTTCGGCCCGACGGCCGGTTGGGCAATGCCGGTGCGGGCCGTCACCAACAGCAGCATCGCTACAACACAAAACAGCAGGAGTGGAGGCCACTCCCGCTGGAAACTGGTTGTGCGATTGTGCTTAGAACGGCAGGTCGGAATCGTCCTGGCCAAAGCTGTCGTTGCCTTCCGGTTCATAGTGGACGCCATCCTGGTCGCCGCCGCTTTGCTGTTGGCTGGGCTGCTGCTGCTGCTGCTGCTGTTGCTGTTGTTGCTGCTGCTGCTGTCCGCGTTGCTGCGAGCCGCCACTTTGCTGTTGCGAGCCGCCGCTGCTCTGGCGCTGGTAGTTGCCGCCGCCACCACCTTCGCTGCGGGAAGACAGCATGATAAAGTTGAGCACCTCGATATCGGTGGCGTACCGTTTCACACCGTCCTGGCCTTCCCAGTTGCGGTACTTCAGTCGGCCTTCCACATGAATACGGGAGCCTTTTCGCAGGAACTCGTTGGCGACCTCCGCCTGACGCCGCCAGAAGACCAGGTTATGCCACTCCGTCCGTTCCTGCTTGTTGCCTTCCTTGTCGCGCCAGGTCTCGGTGGTCGCCATGGAGACCTTGCATACGGCAACCCCGCTGGGGGTATAGGTCATCTCGGGGTCTTTGCCGAGATTGCCGATCAGCATCACTTTGTTCAGCATAGGTCAATCCAGTCGTTGTATGGTTTAAAACGGGGCAAAGCCGCCGGCCGCCCAGTAGTCTTCCTTCAGGTTGTCCTGTTCGCCGAGCAACGCATCGTAATGGCCCTTTTCCCAGTCCACCAGCATCTGGTAGAAGTCGGCCACGTCCGGGGCGTTCTGCCGCTTGGCCTCGTCATGTTCGCCCTCGTAGAACTTGATGGCGCTGAGCTCGAGCTGGATCCCGATGGACAGGGCGCTCATTTCCATGTGCGCGTCCTTGATCCGGCTTTTCAGCTCGGGCGAGAAAATAGGGTGGTCGCCGGTAAACTCGTGCTGTTTCGGCAGCTTCAGCGCGCCGTCAACCTTGCCCTGCTCCTTGATCGACTTGTACTGTCCTTTCAGGAAAGCGATGTGCGACTTTTCTTCCTGGGCCAGCGTCTGGAACACCTCGCGTCCCTTCTCGTCTTCCGTGTTCATCGAGGCCATGGTGTAGAAGTTGTACCCGTCGCCCTCGCCCTGGATCGCCTGCTTCAAGCCTTCCAGGATGCGGTCCTTCTGCTCCATATGATCACTCCTTCCGGTCGTTGTTCTGTTTTACTGACTCTGCTCTACACGGATACTCGAAGCCACTGATTCCGAGTGTCAGATGTCTGGTCGTGTCAGATTGCTGGTCGTGTCAGATTGCTGGTCGTGTCAGATCCTTAGCGCCTTTTGCGGAGATCTGACACAATTACTCCGCATCACTCGCTGTCAGATCCCCAGCGCAAACAGACGCGCTTCACGACCTGACAGGACACAAGTTACAAACTCGCGCCCTTGGATTCATCCTTCTTGTTCTTCGTTGCGAAGTAAAAGAGAATCATCCCGAGCGTGGAGACGGTCCCGATACCGGTCAGCACGACCCACACGCGCCAGGGATCGTACATGTCCCACAACGTCAGGATGGCGTTGTCCAGCATCGCCTGGGTGGGCTCGGACACGTTATTCTGCAACGCGGCCATGGTCTCCAGCACCTTGTCCTTGCCCATCTCCGCGACCCGGGCGGCGTCGACCCCCATCTCCTCCACTATGTACCGGCGGGCGAAGTTCTCACGGCTGCCCATGCTGTCGTACAACGGCCCGGACACGAGGTTGCCCACGGTCCAGCCCACCGCGAAGGGGATGTTCGAATACCCCATGTACAAGGCTTTTTTGTCCCTGGGGGCGATCAACCCCACATATTCAGAGAATTTCGGGCTGCACGTCATCTCCCCGATGGCGAAGATGAAGATGGCCAGCGCGACCACCCAGCCGACATTGCTCGCGCCGCTCATCTGGAAGCCGACCAGCGAGATAATCATGCCGACTATCAGCGACACCATGGGGTGAAATTTCCCCGACAGGTAGGAAACGAACAACACCAGCAGGATGATGGAGAAGCTGTCGATGTTGATCATCATCTCCGGCTTCACGTTACCGGAAGGCAGGGTGACATCGCCCAGCCAACCGAACATGAATTCAAACACCGGCGCCACATCCCGGCTGAACACCCACTCGTCGATGAAGTTCGGCAGCAGATCCCAGAGCTGCATGAACATGAACCAGAAACCGCTGAAGATCCCGAGGAAAACCACGAAACGCAGGTCGGTGAAGACGCTGACAATGTCCCGGCCTGTTTCTCCGAGGGTTTTCTTTGTCGCGGGGCGAGTCGGCTCCCGGTACAGGAAGATGGTCGGGATGAAATTGAACGCCGTCACTGCGGCGGCGCAGAGGAACACCAGCTTCCAGTTGTGCTCGCCACGCAGGACAGCCGCGAGGATCGGCGCGAGGAACCCGCCGATGTTCACCATCCAGTAAAAGATGCCCCAGCCCACCGAGCTGTTTTCGTCCTTGACCGTCTGTGCGACCGTTCCCTGCGCCGGCGGCTTGAAGATGGCGGTTCCCAAGCCGATAGTACACGCGGCCAGGAAGGCGAACCAGAAGTTGGCAGTCAGCCCGCCGCCCGTAAACGCCGCCATTTCCGGGATGAACGCCCAGAGCAGGTAGCCGGTGAAGTTGATGGTGTACGCGACATAGAGGCTCTTCTTATAGCCGTAGTTGTCGGTAAACGCGCCGGACACCATGGGCACCAGGCATTGGATCAGCGCCCAGACGCCGTAGATCAAACCCTTCTGTGTGTACGACAGCTCGAGACCGTTCTCGGCTACCGAATACACCATGTAGAGCGGGAGAATGGCCCGGATCCCGAAGAACGCCAACCGTTCGTTGATCTCCAGCCAGTTCGCCATCCAGAAGTTTGCGGGGAGCATCTTGACCTGTTGTCCCCAGGATACGCCTTTCGCCGCCACGTCCGCCTCCTGTTGTCCTGTCCGGACTACCCTCTCCCGGAATGTGTTGAGCTTCGTTCAGGTCGAGGAATGTACAATCCAACAGCCCCGTATGCCAGCCGAGGAGACATCGCAAGCGAAATGGCATTCGCATCGAGCGGCATACTTATTTGCTATCTCCATCTGGTGCTCGTACTTTCAGATAAACGAGCCTGCCGTCTGACTGTCAAGCTGAGGACCAGGTCGCAAAATGGAGTATTCTTCAGGGTAGGCAAAATCACTTGACTCTCTGCTGAATTAAACATCGGGCACATCTTTCTTGCAGGTTCAGGTTGGCAACAGATTAACATTGTCGAAAGATCACTCTCTAGACGTCGCTGCGCTCAGCGTGAAGCTGCCCGGTGTATAATCACCTGGTTTGAAGCTGTTGCAACCGCACCAGCGCGCGATCATTGAACTGTTTGTCTCTGCACCGGCAGGCAGAACCAGCGCCGCTATTTCGCACGGGGAATCGCACTTTTGTTCGGGCCGTGTTCCACCTGTGTAGAGAGCAGAAACGCCACCCTTTCTTCCTCCGCTTTGATTAAGCGCTGCTGCCGGCTTGGTTCGAGGGAGCCGACTCCCGTTTTTCAGGGCTTTGCCCGGGCAAGCCGGGCTGCGACATGTTATATTCCCCTCTATGAACCAGGAACTGCTACAAAACCGTATGGTTGCAATTCGCAGCCGTTTGGCCGAGGTGGAAGTCACCATGGCCGATCCCGACGTTGCTTCGGATCCGAAGAAGCTCGGCATGTTGGGAAAAGAACATGCGAAGCTTGAACGGACCATTGCTGTCGCCGACAAGATCGAGAAAGCTCGAACTCAGTTGGAATCCGCCCGGGAACTGCTCGACGAGGACGATGAGGAGATGGCGGAAATGGCCCAGCTGGAGATTGGGGAGTTGGAACCAAAGATCGAGCAACTGGAAAACGATCTCTACGTGGCTCTGGTGCCGTCGTCGCCGGAAGATGATCGTAACGCCATTCTGGAAATTCGTGCGGGTACCGGCGGGGAGGAGGCCGGCCTGTTCGCTGGTGATCTCTACCGGATGTATCAGCGCTTCGTGGAACGCCGGGGCTGGTCCCTGGAAGTGGTTTCCATGCATGCCAGCGAAATGGGCGGCTTTAAAGAGGTCATCTTCAATGTGAAGGGTGACGAAGTCTATGGTCTGCTGAAGTTTGAAGGTGGAGTCCACCGGGTGCAACGAGTTCCGGAAACCGAATCCCAAGGCCGGATCCATACTTCCGCCGCCACAGTGGCCGTGTTGCCGGAAGCGGAGGAGGTGGATATCACCATTGATCCGAATGTCTTACGGATTGACGTGTACCGTTCTTCCGGCCCCGGTGGCCAGTCGGTCAATACGACCGATTCGGCGGTGCGCGTCACTCACTTGCCGACAGGGATGGTGGTCACCTGCCAAGACGAGAAAAGCCAGCATAAAAACAAGGCGGCGGCGTTCCGGGTATTGAGGTCGCGGCTCTATGAGATGGCGTTGGAGGAGGAACGAGCAAAACGTTCCGCCAGTCGGAAGCAACTGGTTTCTACCGGCGACCGTTCCGCGAAAATCCGTACGTACAACTTTCCGCAGGGCCGAGTGACCGACCATCGGATCAACCTGACTCTTTACCGGCTGAACGAAATTCTGGAAGGAGATCTGGACGAAATTCTGAATGCGTTACGTCTCGCCGATGCAGAAGCCAAGCTGATTGAAGCGACCAAAACATAAGCCGTTGCAATGAGTCCGCAGACGCCCCCCACCGATTCGCTTCTTGATCTGTTGCAGAAAGGCGCCGCTTTTCTGGAAAAGCATGGTATTGAACATGCGCGGCTGGAAACAGAACGGCTGATCTCGGCGACGCTCAGCTTGAGCCGGGTGCAGCTCTACCTGCAATATGATCGTCCCTGCACAGAAGATGAGAAAACCACCCTTCGCGAACAGCTCATGCGTCGCGCAAAAGGGGAACCGTTGCAGTACATCCTTGGTTACGCGGATTTCTACAATCAGCGACTGACGGTCCGCCGCAGTGTGCTGATCCCGCGACCCGAAACCGAGCTGATCATCGAACTGGCGAGGCAGAGGATGCCGGCGGGCGGGTTCCGCAACGGCATCGATATCGGATGCGGCAGCGGGGCGCTGGCTGTGACTCTGTTGACCGAGGACATCGTTCAACGAATGGTGGCGGTGGATGTCTTCCCGGAGGCGATTGCCCTGACCCGCGAGAATGCAGAGGCGCTGAACCTGAGCAAAGATCGGTTGAGGGTCGTGCAGGCGGATGCGTTGCAGGGAGATTTTTCAGCGTTCGAATCCGATGGAGGCGCGGACCTGGTGGTATCCAATCCACCGTATGTCAGTGAAGCTGAGTATGCCCAACTGCCTCGTGAAATCCGGGAGCATGAGCCCAGAGGGGCGTTGGTGTCGGGCGCGGACGGTTTGGATGCGCATCGCGCTCTTACCCAGCAGTTGCCTAAGTGGTTGCAGGCGGGTGGTCTGTTCCTCGGAGAAATCGGGGCCGGTCAAGGCGAGCCGGCGCTCCGTCTCCACCGGCAATGGGCGCAACAGGTACTGCTGGCGCAGGATCTGGCCGGGCGTGACCGGGTGGTGATTGCAGAAAAGGTGTAGAGCATTTCTGCTATGTAAACAGTCAAGAGTGTAAAGAGCCCTCGCAGTGTCCCATGATGTCATCCCCGCGTAGCAGACTGTCGCAGGATCAAACCCACTCTCATTCCAGCCTTCGCAGGAATGACATCATGGGACATTTCATTTGAGAATTACGATAAGAAAAGCCGTTTTCACGCGGAAAACGGCTTGCTTGAATCAAGTCTTGTCAAACCTGCTTTACAAGAATCTCACCTTGCCATCGTACTGATCGGCGATCTTCCGTGTCGTGTTGCGCGTGTCGAACACCATCTTCGCGTTCTTCAGCAGCAGATGGTAGTCCACATCGTCATGCCCGGTGGTGATAATGACAAGATCTTGCTCCTGGACCATTTCCGCAGTCAGGTCGGCCGAATAGTGCATCTCCCCGCCAATCTTTGCCTTCTCGCAATAGGGATCGTGATAGGTCACCTTTGCGCCGCGCTCCTCCAGCAGCCGGAAGACATCCAATGCGGGCGATTCACGCAGGTCATCGATATTGGCTTTGTAGGCGAGTCCCATGAGAAAAATTCTGGATCCGTTGATTGCTTTTTGCGCTTCGTTCAGCAGGGAGGCCACCCGGTTGACTACCCAGACCGGCATGCCTGTGTTAATCTCGGTGGCCAGGTCGATGAAACGGGTCTTGTATTGCAGCGATTTCATCTTCCAGGCAAGGTAGCTCGGGTCAATGGGAATGCAGTGTCCACCGAGGCCGGGACCGGGGAAGAAAGGCATGAACCCGAAGGGCTTTGTCGCGGCGGCTTCGACGATCTCCCACACATCCAGTTTGAGCAGGTTGCAGATGATCGCCAACTCGTTGACCAGACCGATGTTGATAGCGCGGAAGGTATTTTCGTAAAGTTTGACCATCTCAGCGGCCGTGGTGGAAGAGACCGGTACGACATGAGTAACCAATGTCGAATAAAGGCTGGTGGCGACTTTGGTGCATTCGGGGGTCAAACCGCCAAACACCTTTGGAGTGTTCTCGGTGGAGTAGACTGCATTGCCGGGATCCACGCGTTCCGGGCTGAACGAAACAAAGATCTCCTCGCCCGGCTTGAAGCCGACGTCTGTAACCACACGCGACAGGATTTCCTCGGTTGAGCCGGGATAGGTGGTGCTCTCGAGCGAAATGATCATTCCGGCGTGGAGATAGGCCTGCATCGCTTCCGAGGCGCTGATCACAAATCCCATGTCGGGATCGCCGGTTTTGTTCAAAGGCGTGGGGACGGTGATCATCACGGCATCGAGATCCTTGACGACCGAATAATCTGTTGTGGCTTTTAATAAGCCTTTCTCGATCAGGGGTTTAACCTCATCCGACCCGACGTCCTTGATGTAGCTGACACCCTGGTTGATCAGATCGACACGCTCCCGGTCCAGCTCAATACCGGTGACATGGAACCCCTTTTGAGCGGCCAATACCGCCATGGGGTAGCCCACGTATCCCATACCGATCACGCCGATCTTCGCAGACCGGTCAGAAAAGGCCTCAACCAGCTTCGTAACGTAATCCATCTATGCACCTTTTACTGTTGCTGTAACGTGAATGTGTTACCTGGAAATCGCTGTCAAGTTCGGAGTGTATTCCGGAACAAACTGTTGCACCTTTTTTCGGAGCTGGTTCTCATCAAATGAATACGTGTTATGGACAAATTCGGTGAGTTCTTGCATATAGCTATCGTCTTTGATGTTGTTTTGGCGAAGCATCATTAGACCGGGAATTTTGGTTCCCACTTCCTCGCCCACCATGTACAGCTCTTCCGTGAGTTTTTCACCCGGCCGCAGGCCGGTGAACTCGATCTGAATATCCTCATCCTCTCTTAAGCCGCTGAGCCGGATCATGTATTGCGCCAATTCGAGGATAGACAAGGGTTGCCCCATATCCAACACATAGCAGACACCGTTCTCACCGATGGCCCCGGCTTGCAGCACCAGTTCCACCGCTTCCGAAATCAACATGAAATAGCGCTTGATTTCAGGATGCGTAACTGTGATCGGGCCGCCGGCGTCGATCTGTTTCTGAAAACGAGGAATCACACTGCCGCTGCTTCCAAGTACGTTGCCGAACCGGACGGTCATATAGTCGCCGGAATAGTGCTGACTGCCAGCCAGCACAACCTCTTCACAAATCCGTTTTGTCGCCCCCATCATGCTGGAAGGGTGTACCGCTTTGTCGGTGGAGATCATGACAAAACGCGATACCTGATGCTTGCCCGCCAACTCTGTGAGCAGCAGTGTCGCCTTGATGTTGTTGTAGACCGCCGCCCAGGGGTTGAATTCCATTAACGGTACATGTTTGTAGGCGGCCGCGTGGAAGACAATACCGGGTTGGTATTGCTGAAATGTGTGGTCCAGAAAGGCTCGATTGGTGGCGTTACCGACCACGCAGTCCAGACTTAGTTCGGGAAATTGTTCCCGCATATTCATTTCAGTATCGTAAAGGTTGAATTCGCTGGCGTCGAGGATGACCAGCTTCTTTGGCTTGAAGAATGCGATTTGCCGGCATAATTCGCTGCCAATGCTTCCGCCTCCCCCAACCACCATGGAGACCTGATCTTCAATCAAATTGCGCACCGGGGTATAATCCAGCTCGACCGGCTTACGGCGTAACAGGTCGGCGATTTCGATGCGGCGCAATTCGCCCACTCGAATGCGTCCCTGGACAAGATCCTGCAAACCGGGGATAATCTTGATTTCAATACGATTCCCGGCGGCTTGTCGAATCGTGCTCAGCAGGTTGCGAGCTTCGCCGCCCGAAAGGGAGGCGATGGCGAAAAAAATCTGCTCAACATTATGTTCCTGAATGACTTCCGGAATAATCGACGCCCCTCCAAGGATGCGCCGGTTGTGAATGTATTGTCCCCACTTCTTCTTGTCGTCGTCAATCAGCCCGACAACATTCAGCCCTTCATGAGCCGAACTGTTGATATCTCGCAAGAGCAGCTCGCCCGCTCGTCCCGCGCCGTAGATCAGCACATTCGTCCGCCCATTGGAGCCGGTATCCTGATGGGACTGAGAACGCTTGACAAAACGATCCCGCATTTCATACACAAGCCGGACACTCAGCCGTAATCCACCGGTCAGAAAGACGACCAGTAACCATTCGAGTACGATGATAAGTCGTGACATTCCCTGGAGATGCATAAAATAGGTCAGCAGGATGTTGATCAACGTGCCCAGCGAGGCTGCTTTCAGAATATTCAACAGGTCAAAGGTGCCGCTGTAGCGCCAGATCGAGGAGTACAATCGGAAAAGGAAAAAGCAACCCAAACGCACCAGGATGAACACCGCAATCAACCACCCCAGTGATTGCAATGCGGCAATCGCTTCGGTTGGGTTGAATCGCAAGGCGTAGCTTACCAGAATAGCCAGCGCGAAGCTGCTCAGGTCAAGCAGCACCTTGACGATGCGGCGGATCATGTATTCCTGGCGGTTGAACAAGTCCACGGGATACTCACAATCAATCTTGGAAACACGGATTCGTCGAGCGCGGAAGAGATTCGTGTTGAACCCGTCAATATAGCGATGGCGGGTGGGCAGAAACAATGAAAGGGTACGGGTTCATCACTGCAAATCGTGTGCTCGTGAACACAGGCCGGAAGGCTGCAAGAGTATGAAAAAAAAGCGCCCCGTCGGTTGAGCCGCCGACGAGGCTGTATGGTGAAGGTATTCCGGGGGAAAAGCAATCAATTGTCTGGCATGCTCGACATCCAACGATTCGAACCGGCCAGGCGGACCATATCGGCATGGGGTGCGAGGGCGAAACGCTCCAGCATGCCCAGATCCTGCAGGCGCCATCGCACCGCTTCCGGTATCGCAGTCAACACCAGGTCGCCGCCCTGTTGACGAAGACGGTCACGCTGGCGGGCGAGGCTTCCGAACAGAGACAGGTTCAGTTGCTGCATGCCGGAAAAATCAACAACGACACGTCTCACGTCCTTTGTCACCAAACGATCGACTGTCTGCAAGAGGAAACGGCCCCGATCCATGTCCACTCCAGCGCCCGCGTTGATGAATGCTGCGCCGTCTTCAAAACGTGTCTGGTAGCTACGTTCGCTCATACGAGTCTCCTGATGCATACGGATCAGCCGGGCAGGACAATCCGGTTCAGGTCCACAGTCATCTGTGACGCCCGGGCGACTGTATCCGCGTGGGGAACCAGCGCGAAACGGTCCAGAACCTCAAGCTCCCGCAACGACCACCGGACAAACTCCGGGGTCTCCGCCAAAATGAGATCGCCGCCAAGGCTCTCGAGACGCTGTTGAGTTGCCAGCAATCCGGCGAACAGGGTGTAATGGAGAAAGTGCATCCCTCGCAAGGTCAGCACGATTCGGCGTACGCCCGTGTTAATCATGGCGGTCATGATTTCTTCCAGGCCGCCCTGCGTGTCAAAATCCAGCGCCCGGCCTCCGAAGATGTAAGCGGTGTCGTTGTGGATACGCGACGCGTAGGAGGTGAATTTCATCTCTACTCTCCTGACATGGTTCTTGGTTGCCTCCCACCATGGCAAGGCACATGCCCATCGCTACCCGCTTGATTCTTCACAAGATGAGAGCGCCGTTGCTCTGGAAGGGAGGCGAAGAATGCCCGCAGGGCGGCAGTCTGTGCCCGCTCTAACCCGGTTATTTCACGAGTATTCATGCTTCGTCAGCTGGATAGCGGCGACTTGGCGGATGTGGTTAAAGCGGAGCTTGAATGCTTCCCCGAGGATGCCTGGACATGGGGCAGGTTCGCCGACATGCTGACCATGCCCGGAGCTTTCAATCTGGTATTGCGGGAAGGCAAGGTCTTGATTGGGTATCTGATTTCCTCTAACATTCTGGACGAGGCCCCGTCTGGCGAACATCGCCATCCGGCCCGGCTGGAGACGCAGGGGATTGGGGCGAACTTTTCTGCACTCCTGGCTGGAACGGGTTTGGCGTAAGGGGGTTCAGGTTGTGTACCTTGAGGTGCGACAATGCAACCGGCCGGCCATCGCCATGTACGAAGCGTTCGGTTTTGAAACGATGGGCGTAGGGACCAGCTATTATGATAATCGCGAGGACGCCCTCTTAATGACGCTCTGGCTGAGCAACAGGAAAGACAGCAACGGGAAAAACACATGAGTTGGTTCAAACGGAAAGTGCGCGGCCTGGAGGGAGCGACCAAGCGGGAGATGCCCGAAGGGCTCTGGAGCAGTTGTCCGGCATGCGATAACGTGATCTACTCCAAGAAGCTGGAGCGCAACTACTATGTTTGCCCGGAGTGTGGTCATCATCACCGGATGAAGGGCGACGACTATATCCGGCTGCTGATTGATGAAGAGACCTGGGCGCCTTTCGGGGAGAATCTCGTTTCCACCGACCCGCTCGGTTTTCGGGACTCCAAGAAATATGTGGATCGTCTGGCGGCTTCCAGAAAGAAGACCGGCAAGAACGAAGCGGTGCAGACCGGGCTCGGAGATCTCGCCGGTCATCCTGTCGTGCTCGCGGTGATGGATTTTTCTTTCCTGGGCGGATCCGTAGGCAGTGTGGTGGGGGAGAAGATCGCCCGCGCCACCGACCGGGCATTGAAGGAGGACCGGGCCCTGATCATCATCTCATGCAGCGGCGGGATGCGCATGCAGGAGGGGATTTTGAGCCTGATGCAGATGGCGAAGACGTCCGCTCGTTTAAGCCGGCTGGCGCAGGCGGGGCTGCCCTTTATCTCCGTGATTACTGATCCCACTACGGGCGGCACCACGGCGTCCTATTCCATGCTGGGCGACCTGAACATCGCCGAACCGGGCGCGCTGATTGGGTTCGCCGGGCCGCGCGTGATCAAACAGACTATCGGGCAGGATCTTCCGCCCGGATTCCAGCGGAGCGAGTTTCTGCTGGACAAGGGCTTTCTGGATCAGGTGGTGTCCCGGCTGGAGTTGAAGCAGCGACTGGCGTCCTTCCTTTACTATTTTACGGGTAAACAGAGCGCCCCGGTGGAGCCGGCCGGCGCCAACGGGAAGGACTTGCTGGAGACGTGACGGACACACCGGACGGCGGCTCGGGGGAGACCGGCGGGGAAGGAGCCTCCCGCATCGCGCGCAGCATGGTGCGCGGTACGGTCGCCACCATGATCCACCGAGTGGTGGAAGCCGTCGTCGCCCTCTTCGTTTTACCCTATACCCTGCATCGCCTGGGGGCCGACGCGTACGGCTTGTGGGCGCTTTTTTATTCTGTCACCCTTTACTTGAACCTTGCCGACCTGGGACTGGCAGCCTCGTTGAACCGCCATTTTGTCTCCGCCATGGAAAAAGGTAACGATGAAGAGAAGCGGGCGGTCTTTTCCACAGGTCTGACCTTCATGCTGGGGGTGACGGGTCTGATCGCCGTGCTGGGCTTCGGTTTGGAATCCACCTTCATCGGTTTTTTCCCTGACGTGAGCGAGTTCAACCGAGCGGCGCCGTGGGTGTGGCGCTCCATGGTGCTGGTGCTGGCGCTCGGGTTCATCACCAACTATGGCCGGTATCTCTTCTTTTCCACTCATCGCGCCGGACGGTTGGCCATGCTCAACACGGTGCTGGCGCTGATCAACGCCGGGACGATTGTCTTTGTGCTCGGGATGGGCTGGGGGTTGATCGGCCTGTCGGCCGGTGTCGCCGGAGTAGGGGTCTTGCGTTGTCTGCTGACCTTCTTCCTGGGAGTGCGAGGTGTGCCGGGGTGGGCTTTCAAGCTCACCGCAGTGTCACGTGAGACATTGCGATCTATGTGGACGTTCGGCATGACCGTCCAGCTCTCGCGTATCGCGGATGTGATCAATACGCAGTTCGACCGGGTATTGCTGGGGAAGGTCGCGAACCTGGAAAACGTGACTCATTACGATGTCGGCTCCAAGGCGGCCAACTCTGCCAACCTGCTGCCGACCACGCTGTACTATGTGATTGAGCCCGTTGCGGCGACCTTTTCCAGCCAGGGCGACAACCGGCGCTTTACGTCCCTCCTGCACAAGAGTGAAAAATACATGGCCATGCTGGCGTTGCCGATCGGGGTCTATTTGAACCTGGCGGCGGTGTTCCTGCTGACCCTCTGGCTGGGGTCGGTTCCCCACCCGGAGATGGTGCTGGCGATCCGTTTCCTGGCGGTGGCGTATATCGCGTGGACGGTGACGGTTCCTCTGCGCCTGTGTGCTCGAGGAGCCGGTTTCCCGAAGTGGGAGGCCTGGGCCGCATCGGTGCAGGCCGTGCTGAATGTGGTTCTCTCCATCTCCTTCTTCTATCTCTTCGGTTTCATCGGTGTCCTCTTCGGCACGGTAACCGCGGGGCTGGTTGGTCAGACAATCCTGACTCTGACGGCGCTATCCGGTCTGCGGCAAAGTCTGTGGGTGTTTTTGCGGGCGGCGTGGATTGGCCCCGCGCTGGCCTCCCTGGGAGCGGGTGTTGCGGCGTGGGGTATCCTGCATCTGCTGCCGCCTCTGGTGGAAGGAGCAGGACGCCTCACCACATTGCCGGGATTGCTGGTGTCGGGCGTCGCGTTTGTGGGAATCTATGGTGGGTTGTTGCTCGGGTTGCGGGTGCTGAATCGCAGGGAAATCAATGAGCTGGTGTCGTTTATTGTGAAGCGCGGGTAGCCTACAACCAGGGCTCCTTGATGCCGCCGCTCCAGATGGCGAGTGTCATCGCCTGAGAGGCAGTGCGGGAATAGTGCAGCCGGTCCGCCGTCCATGAGCCTTCTTCAAAGTCATCCATCAGGGTCACATCGAAGATTTCGTCATCCAGCTCGATGCGTGGGAGGAGCTTCCACAGGAACTCACGGTCCCATTTCTCGTAGGGCAGTTTGCGCCGTTGATGCGTAACCCCCCATTTTTTCCTCAGATGCTGGAACTTGACCTTTTGTTTTCCCAGTGGATTCAGCAGGTCTGCCGGAGTGAACCCATATTTGGTCGGAGCTTGCAGCAGTTTGGGGTTGGACATTTGGATCAACTTCGAATAATAAGAAAACGCCTGGATCGTATTGCGCGCCGAAGGCCCGGAAATCGAGCTGGCTACCGGGGTGAAGGGGAAACTCATCACATTC
Source organism: uncultured bacterium (assembly GCA_964648415.1). Classification (GTDB taxonomy): domain Bacteria; phylum Electryoneota; class Electryoneia; order Electryoneales; family Electryoneaceae. Next base: position 16,713 of record CAZYOC010000010.1, read on the forward strand.
TGAACGAAGGTATCGTCCCAGAAAGGTGTCAAGTGGATTCCCGATGTACGTTCGGACATGATTTGCGAACCGAACCATTTACGGATGGAATCCTTCATAAGGAAGTAATAGAACCGGCTGTGAGGGGGAAGGACGTCATTCAGTGATCCCATCAGGTCCCAATAAGAAGAGAGCACCTCGTCAAAGTACATATTGAACACGCTTTCACGGATCCAGGGGCAGTTCGCCACGATGTCCCCGAAAGAGTTGTTCATGGTATCCGTGGGGTTTGAGCTGGTGAGGATCCGGTATCCCAGGTCGGTGAGCATGGAGCCGACCTTCCGGAAAGGTTGCAGCAAATCGCCACCGATCGATCCCGTGATGACATGGTTCGCAAGATCTCGGGTTTTATACATCATATAAGGGTTAAACGAGCGCTCGAAGGAATAGAAGCCGTCGACCAGCTTGATGACATGGAGGCCGAAATCCGGGAAATAGGCGATGAACTCATCGTCGAGCGGGACATCGGTCAGAGGTATGGAGGCGTCCCCGGCGATGCGGGCTACATCTTCGTATTCATGAATATCCGGGCCGCTCAAAGTAATGCCGCGAATGGAAATATCCCGCTGGCTGAGCAGAGAAAGAATCAGACGGGAATCGAAACCCATGAACAGTGGGACGCGTGCCTTCTTGTGTTCATAGGTCAAATGCTTGATACTGTCATCGAGAGCCTGAGCCCCCAGGGTAACTGCTTCATCCATGCTGAGGGTCTGGATGTTATGCAGGTAGTCCGATTGGCTGGCCCAGAATTTTCGAATGAAGGATGTGCTGCTAAGCTGGACATGCTCCCCCGGTAACAGAGAGCTGTACCCCTTCCATAGTGTTTTTTCTCCAAGCGAATGGCCGAAGATGGCAGTCTCAACCAGTGTGGCCGGATCTGGTCTGGGGGCTCGATCAGACAATCTGGAAGCGATATACAGGGATGTGGTAATAATCGTCGTGTTACCGCTGACGTGATAGTAAAGGAATCGCAGGAGCTGACGCCCTCCCAGGAGATGGAAAGTCAGCTTTATTTTGTCGAGCAGCACGATGGCGTAGTCGCCGGCGAGTTTATGAGTTGTGGAAAAGGAGTATTGATTCCAGAGATGGAGCACCATGGTGGCGTCGAATGCCCCACCGGGTGCGCCTCCGTCACGATCCTGCGACCAGGCCGACGAAGCGTACGGAAAACCGTAGACAAGGACAAACCAGTTCTCATCTTCCGCAATGTTGATCATGGTTTCCGGCATAGCGAGCCCATGGAATCGCCAGCCTTTTCCCTGCTTCTTATACGGTTGTAAACCAGGGGACAGGCTCCACGGCGGTTCCGAGAACGGTTCAACGCGCCATTCGATGTCTCGAAGCACCGCGTTGGTTTCAAAAAAGAAGTCAATCATGGTGAAGCCAAAGTAGGGGTAAAGACAGCTGAATCCAACACTGAAACCAGGGTTCAGCACGAAACACATTTGCTGGCTGGATTCAAACGGAAAGGAGAGCCCGTGAGCTGCGTCACAGGAAAGAGAAGGAGCACGGAGCCAAGCGGCAAAGCGACACGCTGAGAATGCCCATGTCGCAATAGGTTGATAATAAACTATTTAGGGTATTGTTGTCCAGATGGGTGCTGTTTCCTCAGAGAGGGCTCCAATTCAATAAGGACGGGATTTTTTTTGTTAATCTGTGGTTAGAACCCTTGATTTTGGATCATCGGGCTTTGTATTCTTGTACTGGTTGGTATTTGCTGACATTGCATAGATTCCGTTACAAGTTCAGGCGAAGCTAAGACCAGTATGCCGGCAACTGGAGGAGGCGACTGCTACGAGCGAGTGTGCTTGTTGTGTTTTAACCTGACGACCTCACCTGCGATTTGACATCCGCCTACGGGCGTTAAGGGGGTAATCTCCCCCGGCACTTGCTCGCTCCTTATCTAGCCGCTTTCCGACGGCCCTTCCGGCAGAGCGAGTTTTATACATTTAACATCATCGTTAGAGGGATGGTGTGACACGGAGTTCCGATTTCGGGTCATGTTCACCATTCATGTTACGGAAAGGTGGCCTCATGAGAAGTTTGCGCTACTTGTTGTTCGTAGCCCTGCTGGCCTTTTTCCTTGTGGGAGGCGCGTTTGCGGCGAACACCGGGAAAATTGTCGGCCGGGTGGTGGATGCGGAAACCGGTGAGGGATTGGCAAATGTGAATGTTGTCATTCTCGGTACCACGATGGGGGCGACAACGGATCTGGATGGTTTGTATTTCATCTTGAACGTTTCGCCCGGCACCTACGAGGTGAAGGCATCCGAAGTAACTCATGCTGCTGTGACCTACAGCAATGTGAAGGTCGCGACCGACCGGACCACGCGTGTGGATTTTGAGTTGAACCCCACCGTGATCGAAGCGGAAGAGGTGGTGTTTGTCTCCAAACGTCCGATGATTCGCAAAGACGCGACCGACAGCCGGACCACTCGCACTGCCGAGGACATCGCCATGATGCCGGTGGAAAACGTGAAGGAAGTGGTCAAGTTGACGGTCGGTGCGGTTGGTTCCAACTTCCGCGGGGGGCGTGCGTCAGAAGTTAACTACATCATTGACGGCGCTTCCTTCGTCGACCCCATGACCGGCACTTACGAAGGCTTTGTGCCGGCGGTCGCCTTCGAAGAAGTCAGTGTGATTACCGGCGGCCAGTCTGTGGAGTACGGCAACTCGCTGTCCGGCGTGGTCAACCAGGTCACGAAGGAGGGCGGCGAACGGTTCAACGGCAACGCTTCGTTCCGCACCAACGACATGGGCGGCGGCGATACCTTCATCGGCGAACGTGATCGCCTGCGCGACCTGCAGGGCAGCGTCAGCGGCCCCATCCCCTTCTTCAAGAACGCGGGCAAGTTGTACTTCCTGCTGTCCGGTCAGTATTTCGATACTCGCGGCCGGTTCGACAACGACGACTCAACCCTCACCAGCGGTTTCGGGAAGCTGACTTACAAGCTCACCCCGAAGCACAAGCTGACCTTCAGCGGCACCGTCTCCAACGCCCAGTACAGCTTCTACAACCACTTGTGGAGTCATACTACGGTGGAAGATCGTTTGGGGGAATTCCGGCCGACCTACGTGGACGGCAACCTGGACCCCTCGTATCCGTTTCTCGACGCCAACAACAATCCCTGGTACAACAACGGCCAGGTCGATACGGAAGACCTGAACCACAACGGGGTTCTCGATCCGGGTGAAGATCTGAACGACAACGGTGTCATCGACAGTGAAGACCTGAACAACAACTTCGGCCTCGATGCGTACCGGATGCTGGACCATGTGCCGTTCTTCAACCACCACACCGAGCAGTACGCGGTCAAGTGGAACCACACGCTGAGCCAGAAGACGTTCTACGAAATCGGGTTCTCGCGCTACAAGACCGAAATGCATTACAACACAAGTGAGTATATCAACGAAGACGCCAACGCCAACGGTCAGCTTGACCTGGAGCCGCGTTATTCCGATGTCAACGCGATTCCGAGCGATACGTTGAACATGTACCGGGATTACCTGGCGGCGCAACGCAGTGACGACGGCAAGGTGTCGTTCTACTTCTTCGATTTCAACCAGAACGGCGTGTACGAGTATGAAGACCTGAACGGCAACGGTGTGTGGGACTGGGATGTATACGGCACCGACACGGACCTGTTCAGGGACGAGGACGACGACGGCTACATTGACGCTTCGCAGAACGGCTCCCAGAGCACCTGGATGCGCTGGGAAGATGTGCCGTTCGGCAACAGCCGCGACAACGACGACTTCTATACCTACGGGTCCGGGTTTACCTACAACCGCGCCCGGTGGAACAACGACTACAAGATCATCAACAACTTCAACGCCAACATCACGAGCCAGGTGCATCAGTATCACCAGCTCAAGTCGGGTGTTGAGCTGAAGTTCATGGAGTTGTTCGACCACGATGTCGACATGGCGTCGGGCGGGAACGTGTACGGTCAGAACTTCAAGGCGAAGCCGCGACTGTACGGCATCTGGGCGGAAGACAAGATGGAGTTCGAGGGCATGGTGATCAACGCCGGTCTTCGTCTCGATGTCTTCGACATCAACTGGGATGACTATCCCTCCGACGTTACCGATCCGGTGGTGGATCCCAGCGAAGGCGGCCAGGTGAAGGATCCGGTCCAGATCGAGCCCAAGAAATACTGGGGACCGCGGCTGGGTATCGCTTTCCCGATCACTGAGTATGACCTGCTGAGCTTCAACTACAGCAAGAACTTCCAGATCCCGATTTTGCGTTTCGCGTTCACCAACGTGAACTGGGACTTCTCCGGCGCGTTCCCGATTATCGGGAATCCGAACCTGGATCCGGAACGCACCACAGCCTACGAGCTGACCCTGCGCCACCAGTTCAACCCGAATACCGCTATCGTGGCGACCGGGTTCTACAAAGACATCACCGGCCTGACGGATACGCGCCAGGTGTTCTATACGGAACGGAACTGGTACGGGTTATACATCAACCTGGACTACGGCAACGTGCGCGGGTTCGAGCTGAGCTTTGAAAAGCGCTTCAGCAACTTCTACTCGACCAACATCAGCTACAGCTACTCAGTGGCGAAGGGCAAGGCCTCCAACTCGCGGCAGAACTACGAAAACGCGTGGGCGGGCAACGTCATCCGGACCACGGAAAGCTATCTGGACTGGGATCAGCGTCACACCATCTACGGCAACGTGATGTTCATGATTCCGGAAAACACCCGCTTGACCGGCAACAACCTGATCGACAAGCCGCTGGAGCTGGTGAGCCTGTCCCTGATCGGCCGGTACGGCAGCGGGTTGCCCTTCTCCAGTCCGGCGAAGGACAAGGATCCACCCATCAACGACCAACGGCTTCCCTACACGCTGTCGTTTGACGGCCGTGTCCAGAAACGGCATAGCTTCAGCGAAAACCTGGGGCTGTACGTGTATCTGCAGGTCTACAACCTGTTCAACCGGGAGAACATTGATCAGCGGTTCTTCCAGAACAACGCGGATACCGGCTGGTACATGGCGGACCAGGATGGCGACGGCGAAGTCGATTATGATGTCGACGGGAAGTACAACGATCCACGCTACTTCCAGCGGGGACGTATGTACCAGGTCGGCATTGGCTTAGACTTTTAACTTGTGGGGGAGGAATACAACGTGAACATTTTGCGATTGCGTACACTGGTCGCCGTCACTGTCGTACTCCTGCTGCTTAGCGCTCCCTTGTTTGCGGCAGTATTGCCGGGCAAGGGCGGGCCCAAGGGGCCGGTACGAGAGACATCGGCGCGTCCAGGACCTGCGTATAAGGTGTATGACGTGGGCAACCTCTGGACGGCGATTTCCAACTTTGGCAACTACGGAGAACCAAACGACAACCTGCCTTCGGGCGAGTGGCCGGGCGGCTCCTCCATCAACTACATCTGGGAAGGCCGGTTCTGGGTCTCCGCCCTGATCGGCGGCGAGCCGCTCTGCAGCCACGCTGACTACGGCAACTACGAGCTGGATCCGACCGAAGGCTCCTTCTATTACTTCGGAGCCGGTCCGAAATCCATTAAAGACGGCTGGGTGCGTTTCGACGATATGACCGACTATTCCGGTCATACTCCGATCGGTTTCGAGATGAGCCAGCGCGCCCTGACCTGGTCGATTCCCGAGTACGATGACTTCTTCGTCATTTACATGGAGGTGAAGAACGTCAGCGGCGGCTCGCTCAACGGCGCGTTCGTCACCTGGGTGTTCGACAACGACTGCGGCGCCGGTGAAGGCGGCGATCCCGACCAGCCTCATATCGACGACCTGGTGGATTACGACGGCTGGGCGAGGTCCGCCTCCGGCTCGGAAGAGAACATGTTCACCCAGGACTGGGTCGATCCCATGGACCTGGACAACGACGGGGATACCGGTTACGACGCCTGGGGCTGGGAACGCGCCAACCCCTTTAACCCATACGTAAACGGTTACGAAGACGCCAACATACCTGACAGCTTCGATCCGGAACCCGATGGCGTCTGGGATGAATACCAGATTTTCCCGGTTGAAGGCGGCCCGGTGATTTACGGCCAGCCGGGGACGGATTTCGAGGGCCAGGCTCTCATCAACCAGGCCACCGGCGACACGCTGAAGGGATACCTGTTAAGCCGGAACATGAGTTACATGTACGACGGTGATTTCCCGCAGAGCGGTGAAAACGACACCGGCGAACGGATGCTGACCAATCCGGTGGACGGCTTCATCGGCACACGGATGCTGTACATCCCTCAGGATCCTTTCTATGTCACGGAAGACGACACCATGCCGCGGCCCTATTCCCACCAGTGGTGGAACTGGGAATCGGACCCGGGCAGCGACCCTGAAAAGTACGAGTACATGACGGGCACCCATTCGTTGTCGGCCGGGATGAAGTTTATGCCGCATCCCTTCCGTTACGGCGCGGGCGCGCCGGTATTCGACTACCGCTACATGATCTCCTGCGGTCCCTTTAACAACTGGGCCGATGGCGAGACCAAGAAGTTTGTCATGGTGACGGGTGTAGGCAAAGGCATCCAGGGTTTGCGTGAAAACGTCGACAACGCCATGCTGGCCTACTACCAGGGCCCCAACACTCCGGAAGAGGATCCCGACAACTACATCGGCGATCCGGTGCTGCCCGCTTCCGCCAACCAGCTCGGCTTTACCGGCGCGAGCAACGAGGCGGTCGCGTCCGACAAGCACTTCCTCCTGCCGATTCCGCCGCCGATTCCCGATCTGCACTATTCCGCCGCAGATCGAGCGGTTGAGCTGGTGTGGGACAAGTCGGCTGAAACTACAATCGACAACTTCATCGGTGCGGTCGACTTCGAAGGGTATAAAGTCTACCGGTCGCTGTACAACGCACAGAACATGGAAATTGTGGCAGCGTTCGACAACCGCGACGATGCTGTGCTGTTGACCGACACCGAAGGCGACATGGTCAACCCGATTGTGGTCAATGGTGAGATCATCACCTACTTCGAGGACGGCTATCAGGACGCCATCGCGGCTGGCAACTACGATACGCTGCTGGTGAACCTGCCGGATATCGAGCACACCTTTACGGATCGTGGCGGCGACTTTATGGCGAAGGACGCAGCCGGGAACGATGTCCTGCTGTTCCAGAATATCGCGGAGCCGGTCAACGGGCTGAAGTACTACTACACCGTGGTGGCGTACGACCCGGACAAGACGGCGACCTTCGGCCTGAAATCCATCGAGTCGGCGAAGTCGAACTACCGGAAGACTCTGGCGGGAGCGCCGGACCCGGTGGTTCCGCGTCCCGACGCAATTGTTATGAGTGACGGTTCCGGCAGCGGTACGCCGCGTAAGGCGAGTGATGTGAAGGTTGTGCCGAACCCGTACGAGGGTACTGCGTTGTTCGAGTCCCGTTACGAGGACCGGCTGGCCTTCTTCTTCCTGCCGCCCGAGTGCAAGATCACCATCTTCACGATGACGGGTGACATGGTCGACGAGATTTACCATGAGGACGCGACCACCGGCGCCGAGTACTGGGACATGATCAGCCGGAACAACCAGAAGGTGGTTTCCGGGCTGTACATCTACACCGTGGAAACGCCCGATGGCGACAAGCACATCGGCAAGTTCCTCATCAAACGATAACCGCCGGAAACAAGGAGAAAAACCATGCGCACACTTTTGAAGCATGCCGTCGCCATCGGACTGGCGATATTGCTCGCTTCCGGCGGCGTGGCGTTGGCGCAATCGGGCGACTTCGCCAAGGTTGGCACCGTAGGCACTCAGTTCCTGAAAATCCCGATCGGTACGCGCGGCGTGGCGATGGGCAATGCCTTCGGCTCGATCAGTAACGACGAATCCGCCATGTTCTGGAACCCCGCGGGCCTGGTATACGCCAGCGGCAGCCGGGTGATGGTGGAACAGATCCAATGGCTGGCCGACATCTCGTACAGCGTGGTGGGCGGAAGCTACAGCTTCAACGACGCCTGGACAGTCGGCGCGTTCGCCGCGTCGCTCAATTCCGGCGAGATCGAACGCACCACCGTGATGCAGCCGGAAGGCACCGGCCAGTACTTCGAGGTGAGTGACTGGATGGCGGGTGTCAGCGGGGCGACCCGTTTGACCGACAAGTTCAGCTTCGGCGCCAACGTCAAGGTGGTGAGTGAGAATCTTGACGGCAACGTGGCGACCAACTGGGTGGTCGACGTCGGCACGATGTACGACACCAGGTGGAAGACCATCGTGCTCAGCATGAATATCCGCAACTTCGGGCCGGAAGTGCAGCTCGACGGCGGGTATTATGACTTCGACAACGGCAACCGGCTCGCGACCCAGACCGAATACCTGCCCTACCAGTACCCGATGACGTTCAAGATGGGGTTGGCTGCGACGCCGTATAACGTCGGCCCGCACATGATTCAGGTCGCCGCGGATCTGGAGCATCCGAACGACAACCTGGAGCGGATCAATGTCGGGGCGGAATACGGGTTCCAGAAGATGTTCTATCTGCGCGGCGGGTACACCTTCCGGCATGACACCCTCGGGTTGTCCGCCGGTATGGGAGCCGAGTGGAAGGGCTTCGGGATCGACTATGCCCTGAGCGACTACTTCATCCTGGATTACGTCCACCGATTCAGCGTCCACTTCCGTTTCTAACGGGATGACGCGGTGAACGTCTACAAACGTGAGACGCTGAACAAGGAGGCAACGATATGTCGTTGACATGGAAAACTCGGGCGGTGATTATCACCATGCTGCTGTTTGTCCTGGCGGGCGCCGGGTACGCAGCTCCGCCCGTGGCTCAGAGTGCTTCCTATGATGAAGCAACCAACATTCTGAGCATAACGTTTGACCAACAGGTCATGACGCGCCCCGGGGACGTGATCTTCAGCGGGATGCTGATCGATGACGACAATGGAGGGCGCAACGACGATTACGCGGTTCGGGGCGGCACGGTGATGAACACCGCCGACCAGGCCAATACGCTGAAGCTGAAATTCATCTTCGGAGGCGTGATCGATAGTTGGACTTTCACTGACGCGCAAGGCACCGAGCACCCCTTCGATTGCTGGGGCAACGACTACGAGGATGTGAAGATGCTGGAGTCCATGCTGGCGCATGACCAGCTCCGCTTCTTCATTCCCGAGTATTCGATTATCAACGCCGGCAACGAATTTGCCCAGTCCGGCTGGGTCAGTGTCGACTACCAGACGGACAGCGCGCCGACAGAGCTGGTGGTGACCGAGTATAACGCCGCAACCAACCAGATCCGGTTCGAGTTTGACCGCCTTGTGCAGTTCGACCAGATCGCCGAAGATGTCGCCGAGCCGCATCCTCTTAACCCTCAATGGCCCGGCCCCGGCAACGGTACGCTGGACAACAGCCCGACCCAGAAGGAAGATCGGAACGGGAACGGTGTGCTGGACATGGAGCCCAACGTCCGCATCACCCAGATCGTCTTCAGCGATGCTTCCGGTGAGACGTACACCCTGAGCTCGGGCAACGACCTGACCAAGATGGATTCGACGGTCATCGAGCTCGGATTGCCGATTCCTTTCCGGTACCAGTTGGAACAGCTCGACCTGTCCACACTGAAGGTCAGCTTCCCGACGTATACTTTCCTGGATACCGATTACAACCCGGTCCTGGCGGCGGACGAGGTTGCGGTTAGCGTCATTCCGGATAACGATCCGCTGACGGCAGATTCGTCGCTGTACGATATGGGTAACAACAAACTGACCATCTGGTTCAACCAGGAATTGAGTACGGACATCGCGTCAAGCATCGTGATTCCGAAGATCTGGGTGGACAAGATTACGCCGTCGGATACGACCTCGTTCTTCCTGGGCGGCGGCGGCCCTACACTGGTCGACGGCAATACCGGCGCGCAGATCGAGCTGCTGGTGCCCGACGCTCACACGCTGGAAGACATGTACGATGCGATGACGGATGCCGATTTCATGCGGGTCCGGATCAAGGAAAACGCAATCGTCAGCGCTTTGGGCAACGGGAATGCGTCGACCGCAAGCCAGCTGATGTTCGAGCCTGAAACGGACCGGAACAAGGCGCCGGAAGCCGACTCTTCCGCGTACGATGCCTTCAGCAACGAGCTGTACATCCGGTTCGATGTGCGTCTTGAAACAGCAGTGGAGCTGACCGGTATCGGTTTTGTAGCGGATCAGGATACGATTTTCCTGTCCGGCGGCGATTTCACGCGCGTGGACGGGAACAAGTCGCTCCTGATTACGCTGAACGCGACCGACCGGAACCTGATCGAAAGCAACCCGAACAAAACCAGCGCGACCCTGTATATTGAGCCTTACAGTGTTCTGCAGCAGAGCCGTCTGAACGGGAACCGGACGGTCAGCGGGTTGGCGGTGGATTATTTCGCCGATCCGACCCCGCCGATCCCGACCTATGTCTGGTATGACTTCCTGGACGGCAAGCTGGTGCTGGAAGCGACCACTTCGCTGGAAGACGCGCTGGTGGACCTCAGCAAGCTTACCTATGCCGGGCAGAGCTTGAGTGCGCCGGACAGCGCCGTTGTCGGGGATGATGATCGCCTCTGGCTGTACCTGAGCGAAACGGATGTGGAAGCGCTCAACGGCATTGACGATTCGCAAAAGCATCCGGTGGTTGCCGACATGGACGCCGGCTTCCTGACAAACTGGGATGACATCAGTTCTGTGGCGTATTCCAGCGTACAGGACAACGACACCCTGGCGGCCGATACGGTATCCGCCCAGGTTCTGCTTGGCTATGGCCGCTGGTTCTGGGTGAAGGCCTGGGAAGCGTTCCCCACCTCCACCCGCAAGGTGCAGGCGTCAATTCGAGCGGTGTCCGACCATGCCTACTGGTTCGCGGACAACCACATGTGGCGCCCGATCCCCTATTTCAACGGGGTTTTGCGCAGGGACGCCCAGGAAAACCCGAAATGGTTATACGAAGAAACCGGAATGGATTTCGCCCCGTTGAAGATGGCGGAGGTGGAAGCCTGCGTGGATTACTACGAGGAAGCGGTGCCTAAGGATTCCACCCGGGGAGCCTACCAGAAACTGGTGGACATCATGGCCGGCGGCGACGACAGCATTCTGCCGGACAAGGTGAACTTCCTGCTGACCGATGTCTACGACGACTTCGGGATGGACGGCCGGAACGACTCCAAGGCGCAGTATTGGAAACACGGCTATTTCCTGCCGACCGATCTGCCGGGCAGCAACTACGAGTTTTCCAACCACTCCGAACTGGTGGTCATGGATTGCTATCCCCAGAGCTTCATCCCCGGGGAATACTGCTACAGGTGGTACGGCAACAGCAACGTATGGCAGCTTGCCGACACCACCATGGCCAACAAGGGCAAGCGGGCGATCGCAAACCTGTTTACCGACTACCTTATTTACAAGGTGGATGAGTTTGAGGATCAGTGGGTGCGCGTGGCGCTGGCCTACATTTCGGAATTCATGCTGGACAGCCCGCCGAACTTCTACGGACAGGGCGAAGCCAGGCGCCTGGCGGGCAACAACATCCTGACCTTTATCGGGGCGGACTACAACAGCCGGGCCGACGCCATCTTCTGCTACAGCTTCATGCTGTACATGTGGGAGAAATACGGCGGCGACGAGCTGATCAGCGATATTGCCGTCTCCCGCCGGATCGGCATGGAAGGGATCGACGCCATCATCGAGGAGCGTCAAAGTGAATTGCCGGACTACCTGCAAGGCAAGGAGGTGATCGACATCCTCCTTGACTTCGCCACGGCGAACCTGATCGACACAACGTATGGCGACGACAACCGGGTTTTCGCGATCACCAACCTGAACGCCAACGGCGGGGTGATGGGGACGCAGTTCAAGTGGAAACCCTCCAGCGCCAAAGATCGTCCGCCGTATGAAGCGTCCAGCCCGACCTGGGGCTTCTCGTACTACTTCAGCGGCTATGGTCCCTACGACCCGAACCTGCTGATCGATCCGCAAAACGACAACCTGACGGTGTTCGCCGGTGAAGACGCCGGAACCATCGCATTCCGCAAAGTCAACGTCTACGCTACGACCGTTGATGGATCGCTGGGCGACATGTACAACGTCCAGAACTTCTCCGGGGATAACTGGGATGCGGATCATAAGATCGGTTCGGTGCCCATGAGCCCGGGCGACGGCTGGGAATTCGGGCCGACCTACGAGGACAGCACCAACTTCCCGACCTGGATTCTGGTCGCGGCCGGCGGCGGCAACTTCATGGTCACCAACGAGTCCGGCAACACAGCCTACACCCGCCTGTTCGTAGCGCAGAACCCGGTAGCGAAACGGAAACTCGATTATTATATCGTTTCCGGTCGCCGGATCTACGACGCGGCAGGTGTGGAAGTACCCATGCTGTTCGCCACCACGGAAGAGGACGGCGGCGACACGCTGGTCATGCTGAACGACCCGGAGAACTTCCAGGCGGTGACCTACATGACGTCGACTGATTCTGTGAAGTTCGTCGTCTACAAAACCAGCTCCTGGCTGTCGGACAACACCACGATGTACTGGCATGTGAACGGCTTCCTGTCCAATGGGGATGAGGTCTCCACACCGATTGTTGCAGTGAGTGTGAACCATCTGCCGGGCGGGGCTCCGGGACGGCTTGAGCTGGGCGACCAGTTGAGGCTGGGAACCACCTCGGCGGCGTTCGAGTCCGGTGTGTGGGCCACAGCCAGCACGGTGGAGGATGAGCTGCCCGAGCCGATGGTCGCCAAGATGGGCGATATGCCGATTGACGAGCAGCGGACCTCGGTAAGCCCGACCTTCCGGATTGAAACCGGCGGCGCGGAGCTGCTGGATCCGGCGCACCTGACTTTGAAGTTCGACGCCGAACAGGCGGCGGGCGAGTCGGTAGGTATCTACCTGCTGTACAACGACGAATGGGTGTACGTGGGCGGCCAGGCCGACTGGGGCGAAGGCAGGATTTCCGCACCGGTCAGCAAGCTGGGAACCTTCAAGGTAATGGCCGGCCCGTTGGGTGATACACCGGACGAGCTGCTGGTACCGACAGAATTCGCGTTGCAACAGAACTACCCGAACCCGTTTAACCCCACCACAACCATTGGCTTCCAGATGCCTCATACGGGTCAGCTCAGCCTGATCGTGTATGACGTGCTAGGACGCCGGGTCGCCACGCTGGTGGATCAACCCATGCGCTTCGGTACCCACCGGGTGGTATGGGACGGCCGGAGTGACCAGGGAGCCAAGCTGGCGTCGGGCGTGTACTTCGTCCGCATGAACGCCGGCAGCTTCCAGGATGTCAAGAAAATGGTTCTGGTGAAGTAAAACGGACTGGAGGAGAACAATGCTGCACATTCCTGTACCCCTGCAACGAGTCCTGGTGGCGGCGATGATGCTGACGCTGCTGCTGGCGTTTGCCGGTTGTGAGCATGAGAGCGACGACATCCCCGATGGTCCGGCGATTACCATCCCCGGCCTGATTGAGGAAGGCTGGGAGGCGTACAATTCGGGCGACTACGACGAAGCGGTGAACATCTTTTCCGAGGCGGCTTACGCCGATGCGAAAAGCCTGGAAGCTTACCTCGGGATAGGCTACGCGTTCACTCAACGCAACGAGCTGGTGCGCGCCGACCAGAACCTGGGCAACGTGATCAACCTCAGCACCGTCATCCTGACGGAAGGGGTGATCACGGAAGAGGATTCGATTCACCTCTGCGCAGAAGCGTATGCCGGGCTGGCGGCGGCGGACCTGGCCAGCGGCGATTTCCAGTCCGCACTGGACAACGCGGAGATGTGCCTCGCCTACCTGCCGGACTTCGACCATCGCTGGATCGGATCGCTGGACGCCCAGAAGGTGAGGGTTATCATGGCGGAAGCCTACTACGGCAACGACGAGTATGCCGAAGCCATGTTTGTGATCGACGAGATCACGGGGAGCTTTATTTCCGGTTCCGCGGAGTTGAATACGGAAACGGAAACCTCTACCGTAGTTCTTGAGCAGGACACCTGGATGACCGGAATCGCTACGCTGAACACAGCGTACAGCAACCTGGTGTACCCGAGCTCCGTTGTCACCGCATCTGGCGAAGCGTGTGAAGTGATGGACTTTGTGCCCGGCGGCGCCTCGGTATCGTTCCGGTGCGCGCCAATTCCGACACAGGGTCAGCAGTTCACCATTGAGTATATGTATGCGTCGAACTTCGGTGCGTTCCTGATCGAATTGCGGGACGCCATAGAAGCTTTGTAAGAAGAAAAGAAAAAAGGGTGGGAAGTACATGTGTTGAAACCCGAAAGGGGAAACAACTAAGGAGGAAGTATGTTCCGAAAAGCAGTGATTGTGTTCTTGGCTCTCAGCCTGATGGCGGGCATGGGGTTCGCTACGGGGCTGGTTCCGCTGGAACCGGTGAAGAATGTGCGTGGTCCGGTGATCAGCGAGATTGACGAGCTGGACGAATTGTTCGAGCTGCGCCGCTACACCAGCGCCGCCGAGTACTACCTGGGTTCCGGCGACCAGGGCGACACCATGCTGGTCATCTTCCAGCCGCTGGCTCCCTGCTCGGTGTACTATGGTGAGCAGCAGTGGTTCTCCGCTGGTTCTTACCAGGCGTTTATGTGGGAGTACAGTGACGCCTGCGAAGAGAACGTCAGCGACAACGGCCGTTCGGTGCCGCGTGGAACGTCTGAAGAGAGCCCCCTGGGCGACGTGCTCTTCGGCCCGTACAACAACACGGCGGCGGGCGATCAATCCTGGGAAGTGATGTTCGGCCCGGACGACCTGCCCGGCGGCGGCATCTGGCGTGACGACAACTCCATGTTCGGCATCGGCTGGGTGAAGACCCAGGATGATGGTCTGCCGCAGCCCCTGGCGGACGACGTGTCGGCGCGTGGCTTTACCTACACCTGGTTCGGCGGCCCCTGGAATGCCGAAGAGGAAAACACCTGGGGCGCCTACTCCAGTGACTTCTCGGGCACGATCGTCGACCTGATGATTCGCGCCTTTGTTTCCTATCCGGAAGGCGCTCCGCCCATCATCGGCAACATGAACCAACTGCCGAACACCATCAACACGGACAAGACCTGTACGGTCATGTGCGACATCCTCGATGACAACGGCTGGACCGACAATGATGAAGCCGACCTGATGGTCGAAGTCAACGGCGGCGACGCCACCAGCATCCCGATGGCGGATGACGACGGCGACGGCATCTTTGAGGCCAGCTTCAGCCTGACTGACATGAGTGTTGGTGTTGGCGATCAGGTTGCTTACTACATTGAAGCGACCGACGATGAAGGCGGCTTCAACAGCAACGTCGACGATCAGCTTGGCTTTATGATCGTCGAACTGGCCAACCCGAACGCTCAGGTGCTCGTCGTGGACGATGGTTTGAGCGATCCGGACGTGCTGTACACCTGGTTGGAAGAACATCCCGCCGTCAGCTATGAGTGGTGGGGTGTTGGGGCCAACAAGGGTCTCGACATGTACACCGTCGAAGGCGGCGACTGGTCGCTGGTGATTGCCGCCGGCTGGGGCACCACCACAGTTCCGACACGCGGCTACGATGACAACGCCTACGCCAACTGGCTGGGTACCGCGGACCACCACATGCTGTACTGCGACCAGGACTACTTCTACACCAACGGTGAAGATGTGGCGCCGACCTTCGCAGCCGGCGACTTCGCCTACGACTTCTTCGGTATGGCCACCGGCAACAACGACCCGGTTCCGACCGACTCGGCCTTCTACGGCCTTGACGGCGATGCCATTTCCGGCGACTTCGTTGACATGCCGTATGCCATGCTGCCGACCGAATTCTACGGTAGTCTGGCCGGTCTGTGGTCGGACTTCTGTACGACCGCCGGCGGCGGGGAGGGCTTCTTTGAAGGCGAAACCATCGGTGAAGTTGGAGCCGTGCGTATGGATGGCGACAACAAGACCGCAGCCTTCCTGTTCGACTTCTTCTGGGCGGTGGAGCTCGACTCCTTCGAAACCGATGACGGCTGGGTGACCTATTTCCGCGGCAACGAGCAGTTTGAAACGCTGATGGAAAACCTGTTCACCTGGTACGGGATCGACACGGGCGTGGAAGAAGCCGGTGATGTGGCGACTCCGCAGACCTACAGCCTGAGCCAGAACTACCCGAACCCCTTCAACCCGACCACGCAGATCAGCTTCAGCGTGCCGACCACAGAGATGGTCAGCCTGAAGGTCTTCAACGTGGAAGGTCGTGAAGTGGCGACTCTGTTCCAGGAACGGGCGCAGGGCGCGCATACGGTGACGTTCGATGCGGCGAGCCTCTCCAGCGGTGTGTACTTCTACCGTCTCCAGGCCGGCGACTTCACCCAGACCAACAAGATGATGCTGGTCAAGTAACAAGCCTGCCGGAAGATTGACGCGAACGCATGCCGGCCCCGCAGAAGCGGGGCCGGCTTTTGATTGTGCGCCCGGCAGAGTTTATGATACACTTCCGCTGAGCTCGATTCGACAATGAGAATCGACGACTCCTGTAAAAACGTCCGAATTATGGTCTCCTGAAAAACTCCGAATACGAGGTATGGGGAGAGTTTGGAGCCCTGATTTTGTATGTTATCTGCAAGCTTATTGTTGGGTAGTCGTGCAAAAGTCTTGCAGATGGGGGCCAACAGATGTATCGCGATTCTCTTTGTCAGCTTGAGTTTGAAGATTTCTATCTTCCGTTTGACGGCAGGCTTCGCAGCGACAATCGCTGGGTGAGGCTTTCCAAGTTGATCCCTTGGGCCAAGTTGGAGACGCTGTATGCGAAGAACTTTTCCAGCAACGGCCAGGGTGCGCCTGCCAAATCGGTTCGGATTGCCCTGGGGGCGTTGATCATCAAGGAACGCCTGGGCGCCAGCGACGAGGAGACGGTCGAGC
>CAZYOC010000011.1:0-32352 GCA_964648415.1 uncultured bacterium
CCACCTATTTCTTTAATTCCAAAGCACTTAGGCCGACTTTCGCATAAACCGAGTTCTAGTGCCAATTCAGATCGAGTTTGAGTGTTGAGTTGCAGAACGCAGGCTGTTTGGCCCGACTGTTCACTGTCGGGTTTCAAGGCCAACGAGTCAACCTGATAACCCGGGCGAGATCCTGCTCACCGACAAGCGCGGTATTCTATCCAAGATGCAGCCTTGGAAAAACGTCTTAGTAAACCATGTGCATCCTCTTTGCGGCCTTACGGGGTGCGGGGGTTCCAGGGACAGGGTTTGCTTGTTGGTAAGCTCGTCCGCGCCAAGGCGGTTCTTGCCTGCCGCCTCGCCCCAGGTACGTGATGACGGGGTATTATCCAGTAGCTTCGTGGATCTCTTGTATGTTTTCATGGGGAATCATCCCAATTCGATACAGGCTTTCTATACGAATCCTTGTGTTTGGATTTGCATAAAAACACCTCATGTCGTCCCGATGCTGCCATGCCACGGAGGCATGAAAAGCGGCGGTTCCGGTCAGCATTCCCGGTTAGAATTTCGTATCTTCCTTTCAGCAGGTGACTGGCCATCTCCGCATTACGGGGGTTCTCTTATCGAACGGTCGTCCAGCGACTCATCCCACAGCGGCGCATCCCATGTGCTGCGTATCCGGCTTGACAGCTACCTCAAGCATCTCCATTCTGTACAGGACTACTCCAGCCATACCCTGAAAGCCTACGCCCAAGATGTTTCGGCCTTTCTCGACTACCTGGAGAGCGTGCGCGGCGAGCTGCCGCAGCCCGACCGGATCCGTCCGCGCTGGATTCGCCGTTACCTGGGAGAACGGGTGCAGCGCGGAGTGGGACGCACTACGGTCAAGCGTCAGCTTTCCGCGCTGAAGGGGTATTTCCGGTTCCTGGTGGACGCCGGCGAGCTGGAGCAATCGCCTGCGGAGACGCTGGAAGGGCCGAAGCTGGAAAAGCGGCTGCCGGAAGCGCCGTCCGAAGCAGCGGTGGCGAAAGCGATCGACAGCTTCAGGTCATCCAATATGCCCGAGGACATCCGGGATACCGCGCTTTTCGAGCTGCTGTACAGCTGCGGGTTGCGTCTCGCGGAAGCGGTGTCGCTGGACATCGACGGGCTGGATCTGCAACGCGGTTGGGTGCGTGTGCTGGGCAAACGCCGCAAGCAACGCGCCGCGCCGTTGGGCAGTTACGCCGCAAAGGCGTTGCAACGGTGGCTCGATGTCCGAAGCGAATGGGTTACGCCAAAGAGCGGCAACGCCTTGTTCCTGGGGAAACGGGGCGGGCGGATTGATCCACGCACCGCCCGCGAGGGCATTTACCGGCTGTTCGCCGCGGCGGGCGTGAAAGAGGGCCGCAACCCGCATGCACTCCGTCACGCCTTCGCCACGCACCTGCTGGATCATGGCGCGGAGCTGGCGGTGATCGGTGAAATGCTCGGCCACGCCTCTCTTTCCACTACGCAGATTTACACTCATGTGAGCACAGAACGCCTGAAACAGGTGTATAACCAGAAACATCCACGAGCGCAGCGACCAGGCGGACGTTGACAACCGTCCGGGAAAGGAGGCCGACAAGGAACCCACACTCAGCATGAAACGTGCTACGCACACGACCCCCAGCCACACCGGGGGTGTTTCACCAAACCAGGAGGTCACCATGAAGGTAATCGTAGAAGCTCGCCGTTTCACTTTGCGCAACGAACTGAAGGAATACACAGAGAACGCCGTCCAGAAACTGGACAGATTCTTCGACCGAATCATGGAAGTGGAAGTGACCTACGAAGGCAAGGGGCATCAGAAGGAAGCTGCGTTGAAGGTGAGCGTCTCCGGTTCAACCCTGGTGGCAAGTGAAGTCGCAGACAAGTTCGAGGTGGCGCTGGACGCCGCGCTGGAAAAGATGGAAAAGCAACTGAAAAAGTACAAGGAGAAGTTGCGAGCGAAGCGTTAGGATCCATTGCACCAGCTCGCAGGAGCCTGCCATGGGCACACCGTTAACGGAAGAGCAGAAAAAGAAGGGCATGGTTCTCGATTCCATGGAGGTTCGAGAACTGCTCGAAGAGATCGAGGAGAGGCTGGGGTTTCGTGTCCTGGCCGGGGAAGGGTGGCTGGATCGCAAGATCAGGAGCCGCCAGCTTCACCGGCCGGGGCTCGCCCTGGTGGGGTATTTCCAACACTTCGACTCGGAGCGCATCCAGGTGCTGGGCAATACCGAGTGCGCTTACCTGGAATCGCTTTCGCCCGAGGAGCGTTCCATCACTCTCGGTCCTCTGATGGCGACCGACATTCCCTGCATCATCCTCACCAGCGGCAACCCGGCCCTCGAACAGATGATCGACGAGGCCAACCTGAGCAAGATTCCCATTCTCGGGACAGACCTGTCCACCACCGATTGCACACACCTGCTGTCGGGATATCTGGATGACCGTTTTGCGCCGTACATCTCGGTACACGGCTCCCTGGTGGACGTGTACGGCACCGGGCTCCTGTTCACCGGCCGCAGTGGGATCGGCAAATCGGAAATCGCCCTGGACCTGGTGGAGCGTGGCCATCGGCTGGTCGCGGATGACGTTGTGCATGTCATCAAAAAGGCCGAAGGTGTTCTCATCGGCAACAGCCCCGAGATGATCCGGCACCTGATCGAGATCCGCGGGGTGGGCATGATCGATGTGCGCCGCATGTTCGGCATTCGGGCGGTACGGATGCAGAAGCGGGTGGAAGTCGAGATCCGGTTGCAGGAGTGGGACGAAAAGGTCGACTGGGAGCGGATCGGGCTGGATTACGAGACGACGACGTTTCTCGGAGTCGAGATCCCCCTGGTGCGGTTGCCGATCTTCCCCGGCAAGAACATCTCCATGGTGGCGGAGGTGATCGCGCTGAATGTGCATATGAGTGTGTACGGCTTCAACGCCGCCCACGAACTCAATCAGCGCATGCTCGAACAGATCGACAAGAAACGCGTTCGGCAATACCTCATCCGGGATTTTGAGTAAGGGGGAGAATCATGCAGCAGCCTTCTTTTAAAGACATGCCGCGCGGTGCGAAGAAAGGGCTTGGACCGGGATTTGTTTCCATCCTGATCGCACTGGGGATTTTCCTGCTTGTATGGCAGGTGTTTGATGGGTACACGCCGGTCCGGGTACACGCGGAGGATACCACCATGTTTGAACTGAGCTCAAACGCCTTCGCTGAGGGCGAACGCATTCCCGTGCAGTACACCTGCGAGGGAGAGGACATTTCCCCGGAGCTGACCTGGACCAACCCGCCGGAAGGGACGCAGGCGTATGCGTTGATCTGTGAGGATCCCGACGCTCCGGTTGGCCTGTGGGTCCACTGGGTGCTGTACAACGTCCCTGGTGATCGGACCTCGCTGCCGGAAGCCTTGCCGGACGACGAGACGGTGCTTGGCGGCGCGATGAACGGGACCAATTCCTGGCCCGACGGGCGCATCGGCTATTCCGGACCCTGTCCGCCGCCGGGAGATCCGCACCGCTATTACTTCTACCTCTACGCGCTTAGCGAACCGGTGGAGTTGCAGCCCCGCGCCTCGAAAGAGGATCTGGTCAACGCCATGGCGGGCAAGATCCTGGGGACAGCGGAATGGATGGGAACCTACTCACGGTAACACAGCACGAGCCGCACCTTACGCTGCACCCGTCGCTGTTGAACCGTCTGGCCGACCCGTCGGATCCAGCGCTTCGCTTGCGCGTGTTGCGGGATCTGCTGGACTATCCCGGCGACGATCCCGATGTTGTCGCCGCCCGGCGGGATTTGCACGATCATCCCTGGATTCATGCGACGTTGAAAGCGGCGGATCCAGTCACGGGCGCGTGGCCGTCCGAGCACGACAGGCACTACACCGGTACACAGTGGAGCCTGGAGTTTCTGGGCGATCTGGGCGCACAGCGCGACTGGCCCGAAATCAAACGCGCGGTGCAGTATCTGCTCGCCACCGCCAAGCCGGTGAACAAACTGCGAGGGCGGCGAAGAGAACGCTTCAACGGCTGCGCAAACGGTGTCTATTGGGGTAATTACCCTTGCGCCTGCATGATGGCGTCCAACCTGATCACCTTGTGCCGCTTCGGTCACGCCTCCCAGCCCATCACCCGCGCGGGGTTCCATGCCATTGCACAACTGCTGGACCCGGAAGAAGGCTTCGCCTGCGAATACATCGACGCTTCCCCGCAACCCGCCTGCTTCATGGCCGCGCCCAAGGTGCTGAAAGCCTGGCTGGCCATCCCGGAAGGGGAACGCACCGCTCGTGACAAAGAAATGATTCACAAGCTCGTTGCCTTGCTGAAGAGGTTCCGGTTGTATCAGTATGTCATTGCGGAGCGTCAAGCCTGGAAGGAGCTGGCCGGCGGCTTGCCTGCGGCACAGCAGCGCGAGTTCAAGCGGGAATTCATCGCAGCAGGGCGTACAAAAGCGCGGGTCGAGAAGCCGGGCTGGCTGCGGTTCGGGTTTCCGCTGGGCTACAACCCCGACCTACTGGAAGTGGTGCTGCTGTTGGGAGAAGCCGGCGAGAAGCGGGACGAGTTGATCGACTCGACGCTGCAACTCATTCTTGACCAGCGCGATGAAGAATCGGGCATGTGGAGCGCAGGCCGCAGCTTGAATGGGAAACTGTGGGCGGATCTGGAGGCGGGTACGGGGCCGAGTGCCTGGATCACCTGCCGGGCGCTGCTGGCGTTCAAACGTTTCGGTCTGCTCCGGCTGGCTTGATTATGATAGCATCAGGTTCGTATTTGCCCCGGGCAGCTTGGTGTGAGTTACTGGATTTCGCACAGCAAGTAACGATGAAGGCATGACTGGATTTCGAGTACTGACGGTTGATCGCTGCCCGGGTCTAAAGTAGGGGATGATCGAGAGTTGCATGTGCAGTATAAACCTCGGCAGCGACCCGAAAAGGGTGGGGAAGACCACGGTCTTGTTCATCGACGACAGGGATAGACAGACATGGTTATCGGATCTGGCTGCCCGGGGAAAATCACATGAAACGCTCTTATGGATAGAAGTGTAAGCCACCGCTTGCCTTCCATGCGTATCCACATGTATTCTTGAACCGACACCTCTACTTCGACGGGTAAAACAACAGGCGACTCCTTCATGACCGACACGCAACGCGCCCCCCATGTGGTCATCGGCACCGCCGGTCACATCGACCACGGGAAAACCGCCCTGGTCAAGGCTCTCACAGGAACCGACACCGACCGCTTGAAGGAAGAGAAGCAGCGCGGCATCACCATTGAGCTGGGGTTCGCCTTTTACAGCGACCGGGCGGCGTTTGTCGATGTTCCGGGCCATGAGCGGCTGGTCAAGACCATGGTGGCCGGCGCGGCGGCGATGCGAGCGGCGCTGCTGGTGGTGGCTGCCGATGACGGTGTCATGCCGCAGACCCGCGAGCACCTGGCCGTGCTCGACGCCATGGGGGTGGAGCAGGGCATTGTCGCCGTGACCAAAGCCGATCTCGCCGACGAAGAGTGGGCGGAGCTGGTGGTGGAGGAAGTACGCGAGCTGCTCGAACCCACCAGCCTGCACGATGCTCCTGTCATGATCGTAGACAGCATCAGCGGAAAGGGGATCGGCGAACTCAAGCAGGTTCTCGACGAGCTGATCGAGTCTGTCAGTGTGCAGGAGGATCCCGCTTTCTTCCGGATGCCGGTAGACCGCAGCTTCCTGATCAAGGGCCATGGGCGCGTGGTCACCGGTTCTGTCTGGAGCGGTTCATTGAGAGCGGGCGACAAAGTGGCGCTGCTGCCGGATGGCGAGGAGTTCCGGGTACGCGGCCTGCAAGCCCACGAGACCCCTGTGGACGCCGTCCACACCGGCGACCGCGCCGCGTTGAACCTGGTGGGTAACGGTGAACCGGAGCGCGGCGATCAGTTGACGGTAACCGGACGCGGGGTCACCTCGCAGTTCATCGATCTCCGGCTTTCGCTGCTTCCCGACGCCCGGCCGGTGAAACACCGGATGCGTGTTCGGCTGCATCTGGGTACGGCGGAGGTCATCGGCCGCCTGCTGTTGGTGGGGAGGGATCTGATCGGCGGCGGTGAAAAAGGCGTGGCGCGGATCGACCTGGAAGCGCCGATGGCCGCCATGCACGGTGACCGTGGCGTGGTGCGCCTCTATTCGCCGGTGGAGACTCTGGGCGGTGTACGTGTGATCGATCCCGACCCGCCCGACCGCAGGAGGACCACGCCGGGGCTGGCACAGCGGCTGCACGAGCTGGGTGGAACCGATGGTGATGTGGTCCGGGCACTGATTCGCTCCCGCGTCTGGATGACACCGCCGACGTTGTTGCGGCTGCTTCCCTGGTCTGCGCAGCGGCTGGAGAACGCCCTGGAGGAGTTGGTGAAACAGGGCGCAATCCAACGCATCCCGGCCGCCGATGTGCATTTCGTCTGCACGGAAGCGTGGAGCGAGTGGAAAACGAAAACACAACCGCGTTTGAAGGCCTTCCACCAGCGCCATCCCGAAGAGGGCGGCATGACCCGCGCCGCCTGGCTGGATGCCGTCGCCGGGATCAACCTTCCCGACGAGATCATCACAGGATTGATCGGAGCGCTTGCCGACGAGGGTGTGATCCGTTATACCGAGGGGGCGCTGGCGTTGCCGGACCATGAAGTTCGTCTTCATCCCCGTGACGAGGAGACGGCTGCGAGGATCCTGGAAGTGGTTCGTGCAGCGGGCATCAACGCCCCCTTGCAGGCGTCCATCGCCGAGGTGCTCGGATTAAAGACCGAAGAGGTGCGGCGACTCCTGCGGGCTCTGAAACTCATGGGGAAGGTGCTGATCCTGGATGAACGGGTCGTGGTCACGGTTGAAGCTGTGGAGGACGCCCGGAAACGCCTGCGGGAGACCTTTGAACCCGGCCGGCTGTTCGCCGTAGGAGAGGTCGCTGAAGCACTACAAAGCACACGCAAGTATATGATTCCATTACTCGAATACTTCGATTCACTCGGGTTGACAGAACGGGTTGAGGACAAACGTCGGCTGGTGGATGATCCATCATGAAGCAAGCTTTCTTTGGCGCTCTGAACCTGCTCTCCGACACCCTCTGGCCTCGGATCTGTCTTGTCTGTGACAGCGACGCCGATGTGGGCAGGGGCAACGTCTGCCGGAGATGCTGGCACAGCCTGACCACCGCCGGCGAGGTTCCGGACGTGCCGGGTATAGACCATCTTTATGTCGCCTTCTCGTATGATGACCGGCTCCGGCAGATTGTCCATCAGTTCAAGTTCAACCGGACACCGGTGTTGGCGGAACCGTTGGGAGAGCAGTTTGCCGGACGCCTGCGCGCCATGGGTTTCGATCCCCGGCCGGGTGTGCTGGTTCCGGTTCCGGATCATCCCAGCCGCCGGCGGGAGCGGGGTTTCAATCCCGCACTGGAGCTCGCCCAGGCCCTGTCCGGCGATTCCGGACTGCCGTGCAGGGCGGATCTGGCGCAACGGCTGGAGGCGGGAGTGCATCAATCCAGCCTGCCGGACGAACAGAGACGCCGGGCGTTGAAGAACGCGTTCGCCCTTGAGGCGTGCGAACATCCCAACCAGCAGACGCTGTACCTGGTGGATGATGTGATTCATACCGGGACGACACTGAAGCGCCTTGCGGCGGCAGCTCGAAAAAGCGGCTGGAAACGCATTGACGCGCTCTGCCTGTGTACGTGAGGACGGGAGATGGGCCGATTTCGCCGAAAAATCCTGAGGTGGGTGCTGGGGGTCTTGCTCCTGGGGTTCGCCAGCAAGTTCGCACTGGGCAAGCTCCATGTCTGGTTTGCTGACTACGGCGCCGGTGTGCTATACGTGGTCTTTTTCAGCCTCCTGTTTTTCTTCCTGTTCCCCATGCGGCGCTATGCGGTACGGATTCCTCTGCTGGTGTTGCTGGCGACCAGCGTGCTGGAGGTGCTCCAGCTCTGGCATCCACCGCCGCTGGAAGCGTTCAGGAGCACCTTTATCGGGAAGGCGTTGATCGGGACAACGTTTGTCTGGTGGGATTTTCCCCACTACCTGCTGGGCGCGGTGCTTGGGTGGGGTGTGATTACGTGGCTGCTGGCGCGGGAGGAAGCATCGCAGTCCTGATCTCCCGTGATCCGTGAAAAAGTGGTACAGTTACCTTTTCGGAGACAGGAGCGAGAATGTTTGCCGGTAGCGCGGTTTGAAAAGGTAACAGTCCCCTTTTCACACTACCTGCTGGGCGCGGGGCAAAACCCAGCAAACCTGCTGCCATTGTCCACTATCCCGGATATTTCACGAACGAACCACGGCAGTGGTTCTCTGCCATAGCCCAAGGTGCGCGCCGTCCGTTTGGCGCGCACCTTGGGTACGGGTTGTACCACATCCCTCAACCCCCGGCAGCGGGTTGCATAAAACGATAACAAACTGTCGTCATATGATTCAAAGCCGAAAACCCTTTAAACCGATTCTATATCAAGGGTTAAATTGACGAAGCATAAATACTCGTGAAAGATCCGGGCTATAACCATCAATCTCTCGTACCGTAGAGAAGCAAGCTTGCGGTGTGCGATGCACAGCCGTAAACTTTCTCCCAGCAATTTGCACGGGGCATCGGCTTTTATGATCGCACTTGCCGCCCTACCTGATAGAACAACCCATTTCGGCTTGCGTCATCCCCGGCGGCGAGGTATGTTGAGCGAGGATCAACCGGGGGATGGTATGGCGAGGACGCGAGGATGGGCGGGCGTACCGGCGGCGCTGCTGTTGGCGTTGCTGCTTGTGGGTTGTGCGGGGACGGATAGCGGGCAACCGGTGGATGTCACGCCGCGTTTCGACGGTGTCTACCAGAGCCGGGAAATCACCAACATGCTGTCCTATCTGCGGTTCTTCCCGGACGGAACGCTGGTGTTCGCCAGTGTGCCGCTGACAGATATCACGCCCTTCGGCAACATGGAGACCTGGCTGGTTCCGGGAGCGGATCATGCCGCGCAGAGCGCGTGGCGTACGCAAGGCGACATCCTGGTGTTCACGCTGAATTTGAACAACAGTGTCATCCCCTGCGAGGCGGAACTCGAGGGAGACCGCATGTGGGTTTCCATGGCGGTGAATTTTGATCCACAGGAAGCTATGTTCGAGTTTAAACCGTTTTGAGTTCGAGGAGGATAGAGATGGCCGATGCGGGATTGAAGTTTAACGGGGTTTATAGAGCAGAGCCGGACGACCACGATGATTATGTATTCCTGCTGCGGTTCTATGAAGACGGGACCGTGATCGGGATCAGCACCTTTGCAGACATCAACGAAGTCAAGGAGTGGTTCGAGAAGGACAACTCGAAGATGGCGAAGGGCGAGTACGACCTGGAGGGCGACACGCTGACCTTCAGCCTGTTCCTGTCGGGGCAGGGGTGGATTGAGTACGAGGGCGCGGTCAAGGGCGATGTGCTGGAACTGCTGGTCACCAGCCGCATCAACGACAACGAGGCGCGCCGGGAATACGAGTTTGTCAAGTGGTAGGATTCGCCGGGGTGTCTCTCTTTCCGGCAGAATAGTATATTAAGAGATCAAACTGTCGCATTGACGGGATTTTCTTACTAATTTACAGACTGGCACGTGGGATCCCAGCACTGACGACTTGCGTGCACCTGAAGAGGTGCATTTTTTTGTTTTTACCAGTTTAACTACGGTTTGCCCGCTTGGAGGAAAACGATGAACCGCCTTGTTACCTCGGTACTCCTCGCCGTGTTGGTCACCTCTCTCTCGTTTGGAGCCGCTGTGCTGGACCAGGTTGCCAAAGAGAGTGGTATGCCCATCCGCGTTGAGCAACTCAGTAAGTCAGACACCCACATGGAGCTGGGGCTCAGCGTGGACGAGCCGCACTGGATGATGGTCGGTGAGGCCGGCAACGAAGCAGAGATGATTAATTACTATCTTTCCGGCGCCACCAGGGAAATTGGAAAGCCGGTGGTCCCCATTTCCGGCCGCATGTTTCGGCTGCCACCGCAGGCCGGAGTGGTAGTGGACGTCATCTCCGCCGAGTACGAAACCTATACAGATGTAGATTACGCCGCCTACCTGGGCGAGGGCCTGGACGAGGTGTTCGGTCAGACGGATAACCCGGTGGATGAGTGGTATCCGGGCGAGCTGGCCAAAGTGGGCGAACCCGCCATTTTCCATGATTTCCGAGTCTCCAACCTGACGACCTTCCCCGTACAGGTCAATACCGCCCGGCGCGAGGTGAGAGTCTATTCCAATATTCGGGTGAACATCCGGTTTGAGGGTACGGACATGCGCAACGCCCTCAGCCACTGGCCCACCAGAATCAGCGAGGCCTTCTTGCCGGCCTATCGCCTGATAATGGACTGGGACGAGAACGAGCTGGATGAATACGAGCTCTACCGCGGGCATGTACAGGTGGTGATGCGCGACGATGATGCGTTATGGACCGCCATGGCCGACTGGTTCGAGTGGAAACGTCAGCGCGGTTGGGTGCTCGATTTTCTTACTGACGATGATGTCAATTGGACCTACTCCAACATTCAGAACGAATTGGAAGATCGCTACGAAGATGCCGATCCGAAGTTCGATTACGTCGTCATCATCGGCGATGACACCGGCTCGTTCAGTGTCCCGCCCGGCAGCGGCAGCGGCTATGGCGCTGGTGACCAGCCGTATTCGGAACTGGCCGGCAACGACAACCTGTCCGATGTCGGCGTGGGCCGGATTTCCGTGGCAAGCATTTCGGATATCCAGAAATATGTCGCCAAGGTATTCAACTACGAAAAAGAACCGTACATGGACGAGACCGACTGGTATCTTCGCGGCATGGTGAACCGGTCGGACTCGCACGCCGGTGTCAGCAAGATCATGATGCTCCGTTACTTCCGTCATGCCATGCTGGATCTGGGTTACACTCAGGTGGACACCTCCTGGAACCAGGGCAACGGCGCAGCTACCACGAGGATTAACAATGGCGTCAGCTTCTACGGCGCTCGCGGATACTTGGGTACAGGTCTTTCGTGCAGTGACATCAACAACCTCAACAACGATTACATGACCCCGGTCGTGATTGACGTAACCTGCGGGACGGGCAACTGGTCCAACAATACCGGCATCAACGAGTGCTACATGCGCGCCGGTACGGTCAGCGTACCGCGTGGCGGTGTCTGCGGCATGAGTATGGCAACTTCCGGCACATCGCCCCACTTTAACAACTGTATCTCCGGCGGAGCCGGCTGGGCCATGCTGCAACTTGATATGCCAACCCTGGGCGACATGATGTACATGTCCAAGGTCAATGGCTGGATGAACTACCATGGTCATGAAGACAATGGACTGAATACGTTTATGAAGTGGTTCAACCTGATGGGCGACCCGCTGATCTGGACCTGGGTGAGCGTTCCGCAGGAACTGACTGTGGACGTGGTGGAAGACCTCGACCTCGGTCAGAATTCTATCGACGTGGAAGTCTTCGATGCGGATGGCGCCATCGCCGGCGCGCTGGTCACCTTCTACAAGTACAGCGGCGGCGAAGAAATCCAGGTGACCAAGAAGACGGACGCCGCCGGCATGGTCACTCTGGAAGTCAGCCCGCGTGAATCCGGCGACGCCATGGTCACCGTGATCAAGCGTCACTACGCACCGGTGCAGGTGGAAGTCGACGTGGCCGATCCCGCATCACGTGTTGGCTGGACAGAGATCACCTATGTGGATGACGGTTCAGAAGGTACCGACGGCGACGGCGACGGCGTCCCGGAAGCCGGGGAAACCGTCGGCCTCGAAATGGAGCTGAAGAACTACGGTACCAGCACCGCATCCAACATCGAAGTCACTGCAAGCACCGAAGAAGAGTGGATCACCAGCCTGAGCGGCTCGGTCACCCTGACCAGCCTGGCGGCCGATGCGGAAGCCACCGCGGAAGGTGTCATCCTGGTCGAGATCGATCCGGAAGCGCAAAACGACTGGATCCTGCACCTGGACCTGACCGCAGAAACCAGCGTGGGCGATTTCGATGATGCCTGCGAGGTCACCGTGAACGCCCCGGCCTACGGTTTCGTGCAGCTCAACATCAACGGCTCCTTCGATCCTGGGGATGTGTCCACCGCGACCATCCAGGTGCGGAATATCGGCGGCGGCGACGCGTCCGCTTCGGAAGCCTGGCTGTTCAGCAACGATCCCTTCGTGCAGGTTGTCAACGGTTCCGACGACCTGCCCGCGATGCTTGTCGACCAGACCGCAACAGGGTCGTTTACGCTGGAAGCCCATGAAAGCGCCATCCCGGGCTATGTCGGTTGGATCAGTATGGAGATCACCACCAACGACGGCAACATCGACACCCTGGGCATCCCCGTGCAGGTCGGCGAACGCAGCCCGACCGATCCCAACGGCCCGGACAACTACGGCTACTTCGCCTTTGACAACACCGATACCGAGTATGGCGATTTTGCGCCCACGTATGATTGGGTGGAGATCAATCCGGATGTAGGTGGCAACGACTTCAACGGTACCTCGCTGAACCTGAGCGACCCGACCGAAAACGACGACGAAGGCGCGACTGTTGATCTGCCGTTCGATGTGCAGTACTACGGCAACACCTTCGACGAGATTTCGATCACAACCAACGGCTACGCGGCGTTTGGCCGAAACGCCGACATCGCCCTGGCGCGGAACTGGACCATTCCCAGCCCGCTTGGCCCGAACAACATGCTGGCGGTATACTGGGATGAGCTGCGCACTACCGGCAGCTCCGACATCCTGTACTACCATGATGCACAAAACGGCCGCTTCATCGTGGAGTGGTACGACATGAAGCATCACAACCCGTCCAACAGCGGCACCTTCCAGCTCATCATCTACGACCAGGAAGTGCGGCCTACCTGGACCGGTGACAACGACATCCTGTTCCAGTATCACGATGTCGATCATTCCACGAACGGCACCTCGTACCCGCTGTACGATACTCCCTGGTGGACCACCGGCATTGAGAACCAGACTCAGAGTGACGGCATCCTGATTGCCTACTGGAACGAATACACTGCCGGCTCTGCCGACATCGAGGACGAGCACGCGATCCTGTTCACAACCAACATCCCGCTGATCGTCGGCCACATCGAAGGAACCATCACCGCCGCCGGATCCGGTGATCCTGTCGAGAACGCCTGGATTGGCACGGAAGACGGCCTGTTTGAGACGGTCTCCGACACCGACGGGTATTTCTTCCTCGAGAACGTGATGATCGGCCCGGTCTCCTTCAACATTGAGGCGGACTGCTACAACAACATGTACGACCAGGTGTTGACGGTAGTCGAGTCCGAAACCTTGAACGTCGATTTCGAACTGAATCATCCCGAGTTCGCCGTCGCGCCGCTGGCGGTGAGCGACACGCTCGCCGGCGACGATGAAGCCACGCACTCGGTTTACGTGTACAATCCCGGCAACGGTGTGATGAACTGGGACGCTCATTTTGACTTCGAACCCGATGTAGCAGTCAACGGCAAACCCGGGACGTCCGGCGGCGAA
This sequence comes from uncultured bacterium, assembly GCA_964648415.1. Classification (GTDB taxonomy): domain Bacteria; phylum Electryoneota; class Electryoneia; order Electryoneales; family Electryoneaceae. Next base: position 13,479 of record CAZYOC010000011.1, read on the forward strand.
AAGTCCACCAGCGACGAACTGGATGAGCCCTGGGACCAGATCTACAACTTTGATCTGGACGAGAACGAATCCCAGCATCGCGGTATTGAATTCGACGGTTTCCACTTCTGGGTGGCGGGATCGAACAACTACGACATCACTGGTCCGAACAAGCTGTACAAGTACACGCCCGACGGTGAGCTGGTCGGTGTCTACAACCAGCCGGTTCCTTCTGAAGACCGCAGCTCCCAGGGTTTCTTCGGCCTGCATTGGGACGGCGACTACCTGTATGGCGCGGACAGCGGGATTATGTACCAGATGCAGTTCGATGCGCAGTCGGATGAATGGGCCGTAGTCAGCACGTTTGAGATCCCGGCCAACCCGGCTCGCTACATCGTGAAGAACCCGGATACCGGCGAATTCATCGTCGGCGACTACGGTACGGAAATTCGTGTGGTGCATCCGGACAGCGCCGGCATCATCCGTGAATACGGACAGGAGTTCATGCCCCGTGGCGCGTCCTGGTATCCGGAAGATGAAGACGGCTACGATGTGTACTTCATCGGGTTCAACAACGGTGCGGACTTCGGCGAGATCATCAAGATGCATCCGGAAACCGGCGATACCATGCTGGTCAGCACCTTCGCCTACGAGGGCGCAACCCCGAGCGGCGCCTGCATGAGCTACTTGTGGAACCCGCAGGTGTGGATGTTCGCCAGCGTGATGGACGGCGGCCAGCAGGATCACGTGCAGCTCTGGGAAGTCTCCCAGTTCAACGCCTGGATCCACATGATAACCCACGAGGGCACTGTGGCCCCCGGCGACTCGCAACTGGTCGAGTTCGAGCTGACTGCGGCAGACCTGCCGCCTAACGATTACGAAATCTACGTGCGCTTCGACCATGACGCCTGCATCGCAGAGGACAACTTCGTGCATATCGTCATGACTGTTCCGGACCTTGAGATCGACGAAGAGGACCTTGGCGCGGCGCGGCCGTTGGAATGGGCTTTTGAAGGCGCCTATCCCAACCCGTTTAACCCGAGCACCACGGTCGCCTTCAGCCTGAAGCACACGGCGGATGTGCAACTGCGGGTCTACAACCTGCTGGGCCAGGAAGTGATGCAACTGGTCAACCGTCCCATGCAGGCCGGGCGGTATCAAGTCACTTTCGACGGTTCTCAGCTTTCCAGCGGGATCTACTTCCTGCACCTCAACGCCGGACCGATGCAGGAAACCAGGAAAGTTATTCTGATGAAGTAACGACCGCAGTCGGTCGTGTGAAGGATTCTTAGAGCCCTGGGATTGCCCGGGGCTTTTTTGAGTATCCTGTTGTTTTTATACGGGATGGGTTGTTGAATAACTACCGTCTCGCCCAGTTTCGCCCTGTTTTCCTTGGCGGCTTCGCACTAATACTAACCAATGGTTACTAATAGTGCGCTTTATGAAACCTTGGGCAGCCCGGCCTACCCGTCGTCCCGAAAACACGCTTTCTATGTAATGACCTTGCGAGATCACCGGCGTGATCCTATGTTATCAAATGAAGGGCTGACGTCTGTGACAGCAGGCTAAGTAGTTGATAATACTACATATGCCGTCTTTCCCCGTTTCTCCAGTTTCTGCCAATCATTATCAGTTACGTCAGCTGCTAAATCCTGCGACAGGAAAACTCACGGAGACCGAGAGGCAACGATAGCACCATGACAACCAGGAACTCAATCCATGAGGCGCTGCAAGACTTTGCCACCGCCGTAACGGGCAAGATGACGCAGATTACCGTCGGTGAACCCGAAGACCAGATACGCGGCCCCTTCGAGAACTTCATGGCGGGCGTGGCCGACGCGCTCGGCTGGAAGGTCGTCTGCACGGGCGAAACGCCCCTTCCCGACCGCCTCGGACGTCCCGACTACGCCGTCCATCTCAACCAATTGCTCGCCGGATATGTCGAGCTGAAAGCCCCCGGCGTGGGCGCGAACGCCAAGCGCTTCAAGGGCCACAACCGAGACCAGTTCAAGCGCTTCAAGGCCATCCCGAACATCCTCTACACCGACGGCAACGAATGGGCGCTCTACCGTTCAGGCGAATGTGTAGACAAGATCGTCCGTCTCTCGGGCGACGTCGCAACAGATGGTAAGAATGCAGCTGATACTGATGACGCTTATGCGCTCGAGAGCCTGCTGCGCGACTTCCTTATGTGGGAGCCTTTCATCCCAACCGATCGAAAAGGCAAGATCGACCTCAAGCGTTTCGCCGCGCTGCTCGCACCGCTCACCCGCATGTTGCGTGACGACGTGACCGACGCACTCAAGCACCCTGACTCCCCGCTCGTCCAGTTGGCGAAAGACTGGCGGCAACTTCTCTTTCCCGACGCCACCGACGAGCAATTCGCCGACGCGTACGCCCAGACGGTTGCATTCGCCCTCTTGTTGGGCCGCAGCGAAGGAGCCGACCCGCTCACGCTTGACAGCGCCGAAAAGGCGCTCGCCGCGCAACACAACCTGCTCTCCCGTGCTCTGCAAGTCTTGACCGACCCCGGCGCGCGCGCCGAAATGGCCGCCTCGCTCGATCTGCTCCTGCGCGTCATCGCCGCCGTGCCGCCTGCTACGTTCACCGGCCCGGAAGATCCGTGGCTCTATTTTTACGAAGACTTCCTCGCCGCCTACGACCCGAAGCTCCGCAAGGACGCCGGGGCTTACTATACGCCCGTCGAGGTCGTCCGTTGCCAGGTGCGCCTGATCGACGACCTGCTCGTCAACCGCCTGAACAAGCCGTTGGGATTCGCCGATCCCGGCGTCGTCACGCTCGACCCCGCCGCCGGGACGGGCACCTACCTGCTCGGCGTTATCGAGCACGCGCTCGGCCGCATCGAAACTGAACAAGGCGCGGGCGCCGTTGCGGGGCAGGCCACCGAACTGGCGAAAAACCTGTATGGCTTCGAACTGATGGTCGGCCCCTACGCCGTGACTGAACTGCGCGTCAGCCGCGCCCTGCGCGACCGCGGCGCGGAGCTCCCCAAGGAAGGTACGCACGTTTACCTGACCGACACGCTCGAAAGCCCCGATGCCGACCCGCCGGTTTTACCTTTCTATCTCAAACCCATTTCCGAGCAACATGAAAAGGCGCTCAAGGTCAAGAGCAAGGTCCCCGTCATCGTCTGCCTGGGCAATCCGCCCTACGACCGTCACGAGGCTGCGACAATTGACAACAGAGCCCGCACCGGCGGCTGGGTCCGCTGGGGCGAATCGGACAAGGGCGCTGACGCTATCTTCCGCGCCTTCCTCGACCCTGTCACAGCCGCTGGGCACGGCGTCCACATCAAGAATCTCTACAACCTCTACGTCTATTTCTGGCGCTGGGCGCTGTGGAAGGTCTTCGAGCACGAGACATCACAAGGTCCGGGCGTTGTCAGCTTTATCAGCGCGTCGAGCTACCTCGACGGCGACGCCTTCTGCGGGATGCGCGAGCACCTGCGCCGTCAGTGCGACGAGGTCTGGATTCTCGATCTCGGCGGCGAGGGGCGCGGCACGCGTAAGAGCGATAATGTCTTCGCCATCCAGACACCCGTCGCCATCGCCGTCGCCGTCCGCACTAGCACGGGCGTTTCGCCCGTGGAGAATCATGGCCGAGACGGCCATGCTACGCCCGCGAAGGTCCACTACACCCGCATCGAGGGCGGCCACGACGCCAAGCTCACCGCGCTCGACGCCATCGCTGACTTCAAGAAGGTGAAGTGGCAAGACTGCCCTGACGACTGGCAGGCCCCCTTTCGCCCAGCGGGCAAGGGCGATTACTTCGCCTGGCCGCTACTTGTCGATCTTATGCCGTGGCAGCATTCGGGCGCTCAATTCAAGCGGACATGGCCGATCTGCGCCGACAGAGACACGTTGAAAGCGAGATGGAGAGCGTTGCTCCAATCTCCGGACATGGCGGAAGCGTTCAAGGAAACCCGAGACCGTAAGATTACCTCGCCATGTCCACAAGCGCCGCCCAATGGCAACGGCGACAAATCGCTTAGTGCTTTGGCGAAAGCATCGCCAGAGCCAAGGATTGTCCGTTACGCATATCGTTCGTTTGATCGCCAGTGGATTCTCGCCGATAACCGCCTTGGGGATTTTCTGCGCCCCGTTCTCTGGGGTCTGCATGGCGAGCGACAGGTGTATCTGACAAGCGCCTTTACACAAGCAATCTCAGGCGGGCCGGCCCTTACTGCTTGTGCCGAAGTTCCAGACCTTCATTACTTTTCCGGTCGCGGCGCGAAAGATGCTGTGCCCCTCTACCGCACCGCCGATGCTTCAGAGGCAAACATCCTGCCTGGCCTTCTCGAACTGCTGGGTACGGTATTCAAGCGTGTGGCGACGCCGGAGGACTTTCTGGCCTACGTCTATGGCGCGCTGGCGCAGCCGGCCTTCACGGCGCGCTTCCACAAGGAACTGGAGACGCGCGAGCTGCGCGTGCCGATCACGAAAGACGCCGCGCTGTTCGCGAAGCTGCGCGACGTCGGGGCGCGGCTGCTGTGGCTCCACACCTACGGCGAGCGTTTCGTCCCCAAGGGCCAGAAGCGCGGGCAGGTCCCGCGCGGCGCGGCCAAATGCACGAAGGCCGTACCAGGTTATTCCGACGGCTACCCAGAGGATTTCGACTACAACGAGAACACACGTACGCTACGCGTCGGCGAGGGCGAGTTCGCACCCGTCGCTCCCGAGGTTTTCATGTTCGAGGTGTCGGGCCTGAAGGTCGTGCAATCTTGGCTCAAGTACCGTATGAAACGCGGTGCGGGGAAGAAATCCTCGCCGCTCGACGACATCCGCCCCGAACGCTGGAGCAGCCAGTTCACCACCGAACTGCTCGAACTCCTTTGGGTATTGGAGACGACTATCGAGGGCTACCCCGAGCAGGCGAAACTGCTGGAAGACGTCATTTCCGGGGAGTGCTTCACTGCCGACGAACTCCCCCCCGTCCCTGAGCAGATGCGTAAGCCTCCTAAAGCACGGACAGCGGAAACAGATCTGTTTGACGTTGATAATGGCAGCTAACGCCCAGATGGGGGCTTCTAGCAAAACTAGAAAACAAAGGACTGACAGATAACGGCCCAGCTCCGAGATCCGGATCGTGCAGTCCGGAAGTTCTTCCTTATTTCAACAACAGCACCTTGCTCACCCGCGTTCCTGCATCGGTGCGAAGTTGTACAAAGTAGGTCCCGCTCGCATATTGCGAAGCGTCCCAGGTGAAGCGGTGCAGGCCGGGCGTGAGGGCCTGGGGCCGCCAGGTGGCGACTTCACGGCCCAGCACATCGTACACCGTGAGCGCCACGTCGCCCCGCTCGGGCAGCGCCACCTGCATGCGCAGCGTCGGGTTGAAGGGGTTGGGCCAGGCCGAAAGCGTGACCTCGGTGGGGAGCAGGGCACGGCCGGGGTCGGTCACCGCCAGCGTATCCTCGACCATACCGAACCACGCCAGCACACGTCGCAGGAAGTCATGCCGCGTGATGTAGCCCGCCGGCGGCTGGTTGTTGATGGCCTCCACGCCGAAGCCGCAGAACACCGTCCGGTAGCCTTCTTCCGGGTGCTCGTAGGCCACCGCCGCCACCGTGTCGGTATGGCCGTAATAGAGGATCGGCATGGCGTTGTTCACGGGTACCGCTTCATCGGGTTCGCTCTGGTTGCGTGCGCCGCCCTGGCCCACGATCGCCAGCGAATCGCCGAACAGAACGGTATCGTCCGGCGGGCTGTAGAGGATGTACTGCTGAGTGTCTTCGATCCCAAGTACGCCCTCGTCCACGCCGAACCGGTTGCGCAGGATGGAAAACCCACCCCACTTGTCCTGAATGTTCTGCCCGGTGAGCAGCATGGTTCCGCCGTCTTCCAGGAACAGGTTGATCTCGGTCCAGTTGTTCATGGCGAAGATGTGGTCGTCCAGATCGCCGCAGGACCAGATCACCGACCGCACGGCCAGGATGGAATCGTCCGGGATGCCGCGTTCGTAGACTTTCCAGACATAGGTGTCCACATGCAGCGAATCCAGCGCTTCCATGAAGTATTCCTCGTATTGTCCAACTCCATCTTCCATTACCAACATGAGTGGTGCGGGCGTCAGATGGAAATCCAAGGAGTCCACACCGTTCTCGGTCACTTCCAGGCTGTCGATCACCTGTGGGGTGTAGGGCGGCACGTAGGGAATCATCTCAAAGCGATACCAGCCCACGCCGAGATTGCCGGTAAACTCGCCGGTCACCGGATCGTTCTCAATGCCCTTGTAAAGCGAATCCTGCTCGCCGCGCAGCAGGAAGGCGTCCAACCGGCTCCACACGCCGCTCTGTGAATCGGGATCCACGATGCTCCCGCTGATGTCGGCGGAGGCGAGGATCTCGAAGGAGACTTCCAGGGTGTCGTTGGCGGGGTTCTCGTCCTGGGGATGGCTGACGACGAAGTCCAGTGTCATGTCGCCGGACAGGTCCGGCGTCCAGGCAGGCTCCAGCGTGGCTTCAGCGTACTGGCCGAACGCCAGGTTGACCGTATCGCCGGCGGTGAACTGCCCGATTGAGAGGCTCACGACCACCGTGTCCAGCGCATAGAGCCCGGAGTTGCCCACGGTCAGCGTGAACTGCGCCGGATCGCCCTGCACCAGCGGCCAGTCGGGATCATGGCTGTCCAGCGAGATGATGGCCGCGTCGTAGTCCGAGTTGGTCGCGGCGATGATGGGCTCCATGGTGTACCAGACCATGTAGGCCGTGGTCCAGCTCTGGTCGTTATAGTAGATGTTCTCGGTGGCGGGGATGCCGCCGTCACGGTCGGGCTCGTCCTGCTCCAGCAGGAAATTCAGCACTTCCATGCTGTTGTCCAGGTATTCCTGGTCGCCGAGGATGTGGTGGATGGTGCTCCAGGCGTGGCCGTACCAGACCGTCCAGGAGTTGTTCCAGTTGCCGGGTCCGGAATAGACATCCATGGAGTCGGCGTACTGCGGGATCCACTCTTCACCCGCCACGGGATCGTCGAGGTAGAGCGCGGTGACCACTCCCCACATGGCGGTGCCTGCGGACATGGCCCAGGCTTCGTAGGCGTGCAAGCGAGAAGGGTTTTCTTCGATCCAGCCCTGCACTTCGGTGGCGATCTCCCGGGCGGCGTCGATCCAGTCCTGGTTGTCCCGCCAGACGCCGTAGAGGTAAAGCGTCCCGGCACCGTAGCCTGCCGCGAGCGGGTTGATGTCGTTGCCCTGCATGGGCAGCCGGTAGGTGTCGAGGTAAGTCGCGCAACTGTCGCCGTACCACAGGTAGGTCGAGTCGCCGTAGGTCAGCATGTATTCCATGGTGGCCACCAGGCCCCAGCCGCAGTTGTGGACGCGGTAGTAGTTGGGGTTGCCGCCGCCCTCTTCGTCGTAGGCTGGGAAATTGAGGATGTACTCCCAGGCGGCGTCGATGTTGTCACGGTAGCGGGTGGTGTCCCCGGACAGGCGGCCGTAATAGGACCAGTCCCTGACCGCTTCCTGGGTATTGTCGGTCTCGATGATGTCCAGGTCCTGCTCGCCCTCCCGCATACCGCCGAAGTTTGCCCCGGGCTCCTCGACTTGCAGCGAGGCTATGAAGTCGAGCGCTTCGACCATGCGGAGGACGATTTCGTATTCATCCAGTTCGTCGAGTTCGTCGGTGGTTTGGGGCGTCTGGAGGTTGGGGCCGGCAGAGGGAGGACGCTGGCGGAGTTGGCGGTTCAGTTCGTCTTCAGGGATGTAGGGCGTGGCGTTCGCTGGAGTCGGTAACAACAAGAACAGCAGTGAACCCAATATGAGTAAACCGTACGCAACACCCCTCATCATCCCCTCCATCCCCGGAAAGATCCAACCGAAATCAAATGTAGCCAGAGAATCGCTCGTTCTCAACTGCAAGGATGCGTTGCTGTCAAAGAATTCCGGCCCTAGATTGCCGCCATGACCCCCAAGCCCGACAACCTGTTGCTGGACCGTTTCACCGACCGTGTCGCCCGGGGCGGCCACCGGGATACGCTGGTCGCGCGGTTTACCCGTCTGCAACGCGCCCTGCCGGTTGCTGCGAGAGTTTTGCAACTCAACGACGATTATGGGGTCACCGTCCTGAGGGAGTTGCTGGGCATGGGAGAGGCGCCGCTCGACGAGGTTGTCCGCTACCCTGAGCTGGCGACCCCGTTTTTTCAGCGTGGCTGGGTGGAGCGGCCCTTCCGGGACAACCCGCCGCCCCTGCCCAACCTGGCGCGTTGCAAGCGGCACATCTGGCTCAAGATTTTGCTGCGGGAACGATTGGACCACTCCTCGCTGGAAGACACACTAAGCGACCTGACCGAACTGGCCGACAGGGTGACACGGGAGGCGTTCACGATCCTGCCCGACGGCCTCGCGGTGTGGGCCATGGGAAAATGGGGCGGGGGTGAGCTCAACGCCTCCAGCGATATCGACCCCATCCTGTTTCGCAGCGACGCCCTCGAACCGGAAGAGGCCGACCGTGCGGTGCGGGAGTGGTTGAAACGCCTGATGCCGCCGGGCGAGCCGGAAGTGTATCCCGTGGATCTGCGGTTGCGTCCGGAAGGCGACAACGGCCCGTTGGTATTCCGTTACGCGAAGCTGGAAGAATACCTCATGCGCCGCGCTGCGCCCTGGGAACGGATCGCTTATCTGCGCGCGCGCAAGGTGTTCGGGGACGAGCCGGCCTGGATTCACGACCTGCTCAACGCGTTCCTTTTCCCGCCGGGAACGGATCCGGAGCAGCGGCTGCGCGAGACGGCAGGGATGCTTCACGCTATCCACCAGAACGCCGCCGGCAACGACCTCAAGCGCGCACCGGGCGGCATACGCGATGTGGAATTCCTGGTCGCGGGCCTGCAACTGGCCTTCGGACGGCAGATCACCTCCATCCGTACGGGCACGGTGCTGGAGCTGCTGGCGCAAATGACGAAAGAGGGCCTGCTGAAGCAGGACCGCGCCCATGCGCTCAGCGAAGGCTACCGTCTGCTGCGGACCGTGGAAAATGCGTTGCAGACCGACGCCGACCGGCCCGTGTTCACGCTTCCCGTGCACGGTTCTCCCGCCGCCACGCAACTGGCCTGGGGCCTCGGAACAACCGTAGAGCTGCTCTACGCCCAGGTGCAGCAGGCGCGCCGGCGGATCGCCGAACTGGTCCATGAGGAGCTGGCGCTGGACACGGCGCAAGCGGGCGGCTACTCCGATCCCCAGGCGGAGGGCGACTCAAAACGGAGCGGCGGACGGGTGGAAGCGTTGAAACGCCGTTTCGCCGGGCCGTGGGGGACCGTCGATACCCTGCTGGATACGTCGCTGCTGGCCGAAGCGCCCGACCCGGAAGCGGTCTACAGCCGTCTGGAGAACGCGCTGCACAGCGTGGGCGGGGCGACCGTCTGGCGCGAGGGTATGGCGAAGCACGCGACGCTGTTCCATGAACTGTCGCGTATCCTGGTTTATGGCGCATTGCTGTGCGATGAGGCGCAAAGCTTCCCGGGGTACTGGGAACGTTATGGCCGCAGGCCGCCCTCGTTGCCGGAGAAGGCGGACAAGGGGAGGGTGGAGCAGACGCTCGGCGAGATCCTGTTCCAACTCGGCGGGGCGTTTCTTAATGGGCGACAGGACGCTCTTGAGACGGTCGCCGCCTGGTCGGAGGCGGTGGACGAAGCGGTGTGGCTGTTTCATCGAGACGCGCCTTCCAGCACGGGGATGGGCCGGGTCGGGCTGGTGGCGCTGGGCAAGTGGGGCGGGTGTGAGCTGGCGCCTTATGGCGATCTGGACCTGCTCCTCGTGGCCGAGGATATGCCGGCGGAAGAGCTGGCGGAGTTGCAACGGCAGGCGGCGCTCTGGCTGGACCGATGCGCCGACGGCGGCAAGCTGCTGATGGACCCGCGATTGCGTCCCGAAGGCTCCGGCTCGCCCATGGTGGTGACGCTGACACGCCTCGAGGACTACATCACCAACCGCGCGGCTTCGTGGGAAAAGCTGGCCTGGTCGCGAGCGAGGGCGGTGGGTGCTCAAACGAAACTCGCCGTGCGCGCAACCGCCCTCCTCGCGGAGTTCATTCAGACCCCGCCACGTGATAGCGAGTGGCCCGCCATTCACCGCGCCCGGAAACGCGCCGCCACGGTCAAACGTCCCTCGCCCGACCGTATCCTCCTGAAAAAGGGGCGGGGCGGGATGATGGACTTCGAGTTCGCCACCGTGTTCGCCTACTGGCGGGAGGAAATCCCTTATACAGATTGGAAGCCTTCCCTGCCGGAACGTTTCGCCCATCTCGCTGCATTGACCGGCGACGATGCCTGGACCCGCGCGATTGACGCCTACCACACTCTGCGCGACTGGGAGCTGCGGCTGGTGCTGGCCGGCAAACGGGGGCGTGGGGAGCTGGTGCTGAAAGGCGAGCAGGGGCGTGAGACCGAGTTCATCCTGGGGGTTTCCATTGATGAGATCCGCAGCTACTGGAAAGAAATCAGTAGTTTGGGGAAACAATTGTATGAGGAATACAGCAAGTAGCAGGTAGCCCGGCCATGCTTGGCCGGGATCGCGGGCAGGAGGATATCCAGTACAGAGCCTTTGGCCGTTTAGAACTATTTCCGACTCCAGGAGACAGCAGAAATCTGAATTAAAGGTGATTTGTTCTTGACAATCGACAGAGGGGGGGGGGAGGCATTTTGTTTGCATCATGTCTTTCCTTGTCACAGGTGTATCGAACGGCAGGGAGGATGCATACGAGCAGGCATCCGTGACAATGTGAGAATTCTCGCTTGGGGTGCTTGCGCCAACGAACTATGGAGGGTATCATGAAGACAGTAGGTGCGTTGATTGCGATCCTTGCAATCTGCTTCTTGGCAACATCTTCAGTTGTGGCGCTTGAGTTTTCCAGTTCACTGGACCCCGATGATGTGGGTGAAAACTACTACGAATGGAATTTCACGAGTCCGTATTCGACTATGGAAGCCTGCACAAAGATTAATACTGAAGAATTTACCAATGATGAAAATCAGGTTTATGTCGAAATTCAACTAGAGGCAAATGGATCTCCATTAGCAGTACATTTTGTCAATCAGGAAGCAACAAACAGTGTGTATGATAGAGGTGTTGTGACTGGATGGGATACTTCTACAGCATGCAATAATTTCACATCTCACCATATGAATGCAGTTAATATTGAAGGTCATGCCTATTGCGTTACGCTTGTTACAAGGTAATAATTAGATCGCGAGAGGCTAAGTTAAAGCCTCTCGCGATCATTACTTAGTGAGTTTTCAAAATGCATATTCCAGCTAAAAGAGAGATGTATACTATTATAGTACCTATTATATTTTGTATCTTTAATTGTTTCTCTTATTCAAATATTTTATATGTCCCTGATGATTTTAATACGATACAATTGGCTATAAGCAGTACAGATAGTGGCGATACAATCTGTATCGATGAAGGTGTATATTATGAGAATCTGACGATAGAAGTAAATCCTATAACAATTTCAAGTAAGTATATCTTTACAAATGATTCTGTTGATATAGCTAATACGATAATATCTGGTGGTAATCAAGGGAGAGTGTTATATGTTGATGACGTTGAGGGGTTAGTAAGAATCATAGGACTCGTATTTACTGGGGGGTATGCAGTGGATGAGGGTGAATATGGTGGTGGTATAAATTCCCTCTCGAACCAAATAATGATATCACATTGTAGATTTACCAATAATAGTGCTTATTATGGAGGAGCAGCTTCATTAAACGCAGAAGAAGTCCATGTAGTATGTAGTTTATTTGAATCCAATAATAGTATTATGAATTCGGGCGCAATAACATTGCTAGGTAATGGTAATGCAAGAATAGAGGCAAATATATTTCGTAATAATCATTCAGGATGGGTAGGAGGGGCGATAGGGCTTGGTGATATGAGTGGAAGACTAAATAGAAATGTGTTTGAAGGAAATGAGTCATTTAAAGTAGGTGGTGGCTGCGGAATGATGATGTATGGAGGAAGTTGGGAGATACTGGAAAATGTCTTTATTGGCAATGAATCCGGACGAGGCGGTGGATTGGCTGTCGGAAATATGGACACAGTTATTATAACACAAAATTATTTTGCTGATAACGAGGTCATTCATGCACCTAACAGGTCTGGAACCGGCGGAGGAGTCTCTATAGAAGAACCTGTGAACTATGCTTTATTTACATCTAACCGAGTTTCATGTAATCGAGCAGAGTTAGATGCAGGCGGCATCGTATTGATTGGCGATATAAGTTTTAGCGAAAATATTATTGATAAAAACATAGCATTATACTCAGGCGCATTGATAACATGGGCCTATAATGGTGAAAATGTAGTATCAAATGGGGATCATAATTTGATCAAGAGTAATGGACCTTTGGTTGACTATGAAGAACAATATCAAGGTGCAATTAAAGCAAAGATGCAAAGTACATTAACACTAACACATAGTGATATATATCAAAACATTATTTTTGCCGCTGGCATATCGCCCCCTGTCTGGGACCATGGAACCCTGAATATAGAGAACAATTACTGGGGCCATCCCAGCGGACCCTTTCATTCCATACAAAACCCGGATGGGCAAGGCGACGCGGTTCATGACAGCTTAGACGTAATACCGTTTTCACAAATCCCATTTACCAACTTCATGCCCCCAGAAGAACAAGGCCTTCTGTTACCTTTTGATGGCACCACAAACGACTCGATCCCCATCCGTTTCTCGTGGCAGCCGGCGATGGATGAGAACGAGGCTGATACGGTAAAATACCTGCTTCAGCTTTCACCCACAGAAAACCTCGATGAGTTTGACACCTACTGGTTCATTGAGGACACAGAGAAGGAGATTCAGTACATCGATTTTGAACAGACCTGGTACTGGCGGGTGATCGCCTATGACAATGTCTGGTTGATGGACACCAGCGAAGTGAGGAGTGTCTACATCACCAGCGAAGACCTTGTCCCACAACCGTTTGATCTTATGCAGCCTCTGGATGAAGAGGGGATTGATCAGATGCCGGTGGATTTCACTTGGTCCCACTCCCCCGATTATACCCTTGATGACACCGTGAATTATGAACTCCACCTATCGACGTCACCTGATTTCGCAGAATGCCTGGTCTATGCTGCTGGTGAGGACACAACCCTTCAGCTCGATTCGCTTCCGCTACCCGATGAAGCGAGCTGGTGGTGGCGTGTGCGAGCGTTCGACACGGACGGCCATGAACGTTTTTCCAATCAGGAGTTCCAGTTCTACTGGCTGGACGTGGCAGAAGGTGAAGAACAAACTCTGCCGAAAGAGTTCTCGCTTGCAGAACCATTCCCCAACCCGTTCAATGCTGCCGTGCATGTGCAGATTGGGGTTCCACATCAGGAAGCGGTGCGGGTCGAGGTGTTCGATGTGTTGGGGCGACGTGTCGCGGTGTTGGTCGACGAGGAGCTGCCGCCCGGGTTTCACCGGCTGGTATGGCGACCGGAACGTGCGGCGGCGGGTCTGTATCTGGTCAGGTTGAGAACGGCGACGGGTACGACAGCCGTTCGGAAAGTATTGTATTTGAAGTGATACGGCTACCAAAGAAAATGGGACTGCTACTCTTTTCCATTGATTGATAGTGCTTTCATGGAGATTGATGTGGCAACTGTTGTTTCAGTGATAAGGATTGTATATAGAATAGTGGAAAAGGTAGCTGTACCAATTTTCTGGAGTTTGATATAATGATACAGGCTAGATAGTAGTACACAATCCCTTGAAAAAGTGGTACAGTTACCTTTTCGAAATCATATGCGATACTGTTCACTGTAGCTCGTATGAAAAGGTAACAGTCCCCTTTTTCAACAGACAGCGGTATATCTTACCCTGGGAGGCCTCATGGTCTGTCGGCATGCTGTCGATTACCGGTCCAGCAATGAGCCGTGACGGGCAATGAGGAGTCAGCAGCAGCCATAGCTGGTGCAATGGACCAATGGTAGCCACCCCCTGTTGATGAAGGGCCGAATCCATAAATGCATGGAGCAGTCGTGAATGATTCGGTTGGCATGGAGTTGCCGTAAAGGTAGAATTGAATCATCAAGACGTTTCTGCGCCACGGTTTAGCTGGTGAAGGCGGAGCTGGATCTGGCTTTTCCGAGGAACAACAAGCGCCAAAGGCTCTCGCACAGCACGAGCCTTGGCAGCTGCGCACTACAGTTGCTGAAACAATCGTGGAAACCGCCTTGATACCGAGCAGGTATGCCAGGCGGTATGAGAGAGGGGCGCCGTGAGGCGCCCCTTTACTCGGTTGGTGGAGTCGCGAAACGGAGTGGGTCTTACTCGTCGCGGACTTCGCGAACAATCCTGCGTTCCACATTCTGGCCCGGCTGGCCGCTTACCTGGCCGCCGCCCTCAATGAAGAACTCAAAGTTTTCCGGCAGCTCCTCGCCCGGCCCGGCGATCGCCTCGACCTGGATAGTCATCTCGCCGTCTTCGTTGCTGTCCACGTCAACGAAATACGTGCCGCCGGAGCCCAGATGCGCCTGAAGCTGCTCGGCGATGGCCGCCTCGATCTCCTCATCGGTCATGCCGTCGGCGTAGATGGTGATCCGGCCGCCGGTCAATGCCGCCAGGGCGTTGCCACCGGCTTGCACTGTAACGTCGTCCGATGTAAACGTCAGTTCGTCCGGGTTGAAACGTTCACTCAAGGCCTCGCGGACGCGCATTTCGGCTTCCTGCTTCTTCACGCCGTTGAAAGCGAAATCCAGCGTGAGAACGCCGTTGTTGTTGTTGATCGTGCTGGAGGTAACTCCCTGCATGGCGGACACCAGGCCGAACACCTGTTCGTTGGGGATTTCCGCGCTGGGGAGGGTGACGGTGACGATGCTGCCGAGCTTCACATCGTACGTGGCCGGGATGAACACCAGGGCCAGGAAGATGACGGCGACAGCGCCGACACCGATAGCGGTGCTGGTCAGAGTTTTCATGATGCGGGTTCTCCTCGTTGCCGAGCCCGCCGAGTGGACTCGAGCCATCGTGCGTTCGTAGTGGAACGGTTCCGGCTCTTCGGACGCCAGGTCGCGCAGACCCTGTTCAGCTTGTCTGGGCAATTTCTGCTTCATGGCCGGTCTCCTGTTCGGTCAGTTCCAGGTAGCGTTCCCGCAGTTTCGCACGGCCTCGCGAGAGGCGGCTCTTCACGGCGGACGGACTCGTTTGTTGAATGGATGCGACTTCGTTGACACTCAAGCCAAGCACTTCGAACAGCGCTACGGCGTCCCGTTGCTTCACCGGCAGGGCTTGCAGCGCCAGCCGGACCGCGTCCTTCTCGTCGAAGGGCAGCTCCTGGTCGGCAGGGCGATCTGTGATCGAGTCCAGCGACACCAGGTTGCGCAGCCATTTCTTTCGTTTGCGGCTACGGTAGGTGTTCCGGATGATCCTCAGCATCCACACCTTGAACCCGTCGGGATCGCGCAGGCTGTCCAGTCCGCGCCAGCCCTTGATCAAGGCGGTTTGCAGCAGATCGTCGCCGTCCGGTTTCGAGCCGGCCATCGCTCTCGCGTAGCGAAGCAGCTCCGGGTAAACCGGTTCTACGAGTTGTTCAAAGCCCATGGCGCCTTTCGTGTTCGGCGATCTCTCGCCGTATGAACCTCACCGGTGTGTTGCCTGGTTCATCAACAGGACGCTTCCCGGTAGAGGATGGTCGCATCCGTCTCGGAGCTCCCCGAGGCCCTTGATCACTCTCAATATGGCGCTTCCGACTGGCGAACTCCACCGGAATGGTGTAGGTTTCCGCAGTTTGTCGAGAGGATAACGGGCGAGACGCCCGTTCTACCATAGGACGCATACATGGTTTTCGACCACCACGAATCCACCTGCCTGGGCTGCCTGGCGGCGGCGCTGGTGCTGCAACAGGACGATGTCGCCTCGCGTATCATTCGCTACCTGCAGGAAGATGGAGTCGCGCGAGAGAGCGTACGCGAGGCCATCCTGCAGACCTACCTTTTCGACGGCTATCCGACCGCGCTGGAGGGCATGGTCCTGCTGGCGCGAACCTGGCCGGGACAGCCCGATCCCATCGAGGAGGGCGACTTTGCCCACTGGAAAGAGTGGGAAGAGAGAGGCTGGGAGCTGTACCAGATTATTTACGGTGACGTGGCGGACAAATTACAGGCCAACGCCCGCGCCGCTACGCCCGAGCTGGCGCGCTGGATGATCGTGGAGGGCTATGGCAAGGTGCTGTCACGTGGGAACCTGGACGTGATTCACCGTGAATTGGTCAACGTGGCGGTGCTGACGGTGAAGCAACGCCCCCGCCAACTCCGCAGCCACCTGCGGGGCGCGTTGCGGGTCGGTGCGGAAAGCGAGCTGCTGGAGAAACTGCTGGACACCCTGCAGTCTGAACTGAACGCTCCGGGTGTGAAGGCCGCGCGCGCCATGCTGCAGGAACTGGCGGCAGAGAACTCCTGAAGAATTAACAGGTTTCAAATTGCAGGGCTGCCATAGTGGCAGAGAATGGCAGATCGTAGCGAGAGTATTGTTTGAACCCAACCGTTGCATATCCCCCTTGCAGCAATCTCAGGAGTGGTTACCCTCTCGGAGACGGTTTTTTCTGTCTTAACAAAACGCTTCATAAGAGGGGCTTAGGGTTTTTCGTTTCAAGTGACACATCGCATGTCCCCCTTTCGAGCGCCTCGTCCGGTCCGCTTCTCGCCTTCATGGCACACCCCTTGCAAACTTCCTTTGGGCGAACGAAAAACGCTTGAAGATTTGACGCAGAAAGAGTGAACAAAACATACAGAGGTAACAACCATGGGTAAGGTAATCGGCATTGACTTGGGGACGACGAACTCCTGTGTCGCAGTGATGGAAGGCGGCGAACCCGCAGTCATTCCGAATGCGGAAGGTTCACGTACGACTCCGTCGACTGTGGCGTTCACCAAATCAGGTGAGCGGCTGGTCGGCGCGCCCGCCAAACGGCAGGCGATCACCAACCCCGAAAAGACCATCTTCTCGATCAAGCGCTTCATGGGCCGGAAGAAGAAAGAGGTCGGTACGGAAATCGAATCGGTGCCGTACACGATCACCGACGGCCCCAACGGTCTGGCGCAGGTCAAGATTGATGATAAAGACTACACTCCGCCCGAAATCAGCGCGATGGTGCTGCAGAAGATGAAGCAGGCGGCGGAAGACTACCTGGGCGAGAAAGTCACCAGCGCTGTGATCACGGTGCCGGCGTACTTCAACGACTCCCAGCGGCAGGCGACCAAAGACGCCGGCGAGATCGCCGGGCTGAAGGTCGAACGCATTATCAACGAGCCCACCGCCGCGGCTCTCGCTTACGGGCTGGACAGGAAGAAGGACGAAAAGGTCGCCGTGTACGACCTCGGCGGCGGGACGTTTGATATCTCCATCCTGGACATCGGCGACGGCGTGTTTGAAGTGAAGTCGACCAACGGCGACACGCACTTGGGCGGCGACGACTTCGACCAGCGCATTATCGACTGGATGGCGGAAGAGTTCAAGAAAGAGAATGGCATCGACCTGAAGAAGGACAAGATGGCGCTGCAGCGCTTGAAGGAAGCCGCCGAAAAGGCCAAGATCGAGCTGTCTTCGAGCACGCAGACTCAGATCAACCTGCCGTTCATCACCGCGACCCAGGAAGGGCCGAAGCACCTCGACATGACCCTGAGCCGGGCCAAGTTCGAGAACATGGTGGACGACCTGGTGCGCCGCAGCATCGAACCGTGCAAGACCGCGCTCAAGGATGCGAAACTGAACCCGAGCGACATCGACGAGGTCATCCTGGTGGGCGGTTCCACGCGTATCCCGGTGATCCAGGAAGAGGTGGAGAAGTTCTTCGCCAAGAAGCCGCATAAGGGTGTGAACCCCGACGAAGTCGTGGCGATCGGCGCGGCGATTCAGGGCGGTATCATGGCGGGCGATGTGCAGGATGTGGTTCTGCTCGACGTTACCCCGTTGTCCCTGGGCATCGAGACCCTCGGCGGCGTGATGACCCGTCTGATCGAAGCCAACACCACCATCCCGACCCGCCGGCAGGAGGTCTTCTCCACAGCGTCGGACAGCCAGACCACGGTGGACATCCACGTATTGCAGGGCGAACGTCCCATGGCGGCGGACAACAAGACCATCGGCCGCTTCCAGTTGACCGGCATTCCGCCCGCACCGCGCGGCGTGCCCCAGATCGAGGTGAGCTTCGACATCGACGCCAACGGTATCCTGTCGGTCTCGGCGAAGGACAAGGCCACCGCCAAGGAGCAGAGCATCAAGATCGAGGCGTCCTCGGGGCTGAGCAAGAGTGAGATCGACGCGATGAAGAAGGAAGCCGAAAAGCACGCCGACGAAGACAAGCAGCGGCGTGAAGAGGTGGACACTCGCAACGCGGCCGACGCCAAGGTGCACCAGACGCGCAAGCAGCTCGAGGAACTGGGCGACAAGATTCCGGCGGAGCACAAGACCACGATCGAAGAGGCGACCAACAAGCTGGAAGAGGCGCTGAAGGGCAGCGATCTTGCCGCGATCAAGGCGGCGGACGAAGCCCTGGCCAAGGCCTGGAGCGAAGCCTCATCGAAGATGTACGAAGCCGCCGGCGGCCAGCCGGGTGCGGAAGGCTTTGATCCCAACGCCGCAGGAGCCGGAGCAGGCGCCGCGGGCGGAGAACAGAAAGCCGATGACGAGCCCGATGTGGAAACCGCCGACTACGAAGTCATCGACGACGAAGACGAGGAGAAGAAGAAGTAACCTCGCACTACCCCGCTGAGTCCTTTTCAGCGGCTTGACGATAGATCCTGACGCCGCATGAGCCTGCCCGGTTCATGCGGCGTTTGTTTTAACCCCCGCCGGGCAAGTCTTTGGGGCCACATACGCGTCGTCGGTGCTATAGGGCCTGTTGCACAATAGGAACCGATCTCATTCCAGCGAAGGCTGGAA
>CAZYOC010000012.1:0-31936 GCA_964648415.1 uncultured bacterium
GATTCCAGCCTTCGCTGGAATGAGATCGGTTCCTATTGTGCAACAGTCTGTATAGCTATCCAACCTGATAATACGCTACCCTTAAAAGCTACGCTTTGCATACTGCTACAATTATTGGACGCCAACTATACCAGCCGGGTTGCCGTGTTTCAGCGAGCGAAAACCGTTGCCCGGAGGGTCTTTTAGTAGCGCATGTACGAGACCTGGGTGTCCTGAGTCGGCTCGCTTGTCTCCGCACAAAACGCTCCGTATACTTTTTCCATTATTCGAGAACCGTGAAACCAGGGAGAACGCCGATGGACCCGCGTGTGCAGAAACTCCGTGAGATGAAGGATCAGGCCCGTCTCGGCGGCGGCGAAAAACGCATCGAAGCCCAGCACAAAAAAGGCAAACTCACCGCCCGCGAACGCATTGACCTTCTGATCGATCCGGGCTCCTTCCAGGAAATCGACATGCTGGTCAAGGCGCGCACCCCGGAAAGCGGGTTCTCCCAGCCGGAGATCCCCGGCGACGGTGTCGTGACAGGATACGGCAAGATCAACGGCCGCACGGTGTTCGTGTTCAGCCAGGACTTCACCGTGGTCGGCGGCACCCTCTCGGAAGCTCACGGCGCCAAGATCTGCAAGCTGATGGACATGGCCACGAAGGTCGGCGCGCCGGTGGTGGGGCTGAACGACTCCGGCGGCGCACGGGTGCAGGAGGGCGTGGTCAGCCTGGGCGCCTACGCCGACATCTTCCTGCGCAACACCCTCACCAGCGGCGTCGTTCCTCAGATCAGCGCCATCATGGGCCCCTGCGCGGGCGGCGCGGTCTATTCGCCGGCCATCACCGACTTTGTGGTCATGACGCGCGGCACCTCCTACATGTTCGTCACCGGCCCGAAGGTAGTGAAAACCGTGACCCACGAAGAGGTCAGCAGCGAGGACCTGGGCGGCGCGGACGCTCACGCCACCAAGTCCGGCGTGGCGCATTTCGCCTGCGATGACGAGATGGAGACTGTGGAAACGGTCAAGCAGCTCCTGTCCTACATGCCGCAGAATAATCTGGAAGACCCGCCGCTGGTCCAGTGCGACGACCCGGCCGACCGCATGGACGATGCGCTGGAAACCATCATCCCCGAGAACCCGAACAAGCCGTACGATATGAAGGAAGTCATCGCGCATATCGTGGACGACGGCAAGCTGCTGGAAGTCCACAGGGATTTCGCGGAAAACATCATCGTGGGCTTTGCACGCCTGGGCGGCCGGAGCGTGGGCATCATCGCCAACCAGCCGGCGGTGCTGGCGGGCGTGCTGGACATCAACAGCTCCCGGAAAGGCGCGCGCTTCATCCGTTTCTGCGACGCCTTCAACATTCCGATCATCACCTTCGAGGACGTGCCCGGCTTCCTGCCCGGCACCGACCAGGAATGGGGCGGTATCATCTCCAACGGCGCGAAACTGCTGTACGCCTACTCCGAGACGACCGTGCCGAAGATCACCGTGATCACACGAAAGGCGTATGGTGGCGCGTACGACGTCATGAACTCGAAACACGTCCGCGGCGACCTGAACTACGCCTGGCCGAGCGCCGAGATCGCCGTGATGGGAGCCGAAGGAGCCGTGGAAATCGTCTACCGCAAAGAACTCGCCCGGATCGAGGACCCCGACGAGCAACAGAAAAAGATCCAGGAATACATCCAGCTCTACCGTGACCGCTTCGCGAGTCCTTATATTGCTGCTGCGCGAGGGTACGTGGACGAGGTGATCGAACCCCAGCAAACCCGGCCCAAACTGATCACCGCGCTAAGTATGCTGGAGTCGAAGGTGGATTATAATCCCAAGAAGAAACATGGGAATATTCCGCTGTAGCTTTTCTACATGAACTTCATTCTTTGGGGGCGGGTAATGATTGTTACCAAGACTGATTTTGAAAAGATGATATTCTTTTCTGATCCTGATAATATTGGTAATACAGAAACATATTACAAACTAAGAATAGGCAACGAATATATTGATCAATACGGTGATCATAAAATTGTTCCAAGTGGCGCTTCTATAGTAATTCCCAAATTGAGCGGTATGATAGTTTGCACTAAGGAACAAGTTCGATTAGATGGAAAGCATATTGCCAAATTTGACCTGAGAATTGAACATGCTGTGAACGGCCTATTTTTTCAAGCTGGTACGCAAATAAAGCCGTTCTATAGTGGAATTCTTTGGGGATATATAATCAACTTTTCAGACAAAGATATAGCATTCACTCCAGATAAAGACGTGTTATTTGATATCGAATTCTACGAAATTTCCGGTAGCGCAGGCTTACCAGCAAATAGAGATATAATATGGCGTCTTGGCCAAGCCATTGACCTTGGAAAAGTTAAGTCTAAAGAGCGGATCTTGGCATTCTCTAAAGCAGCCGAAAAACTCCCGCATATGGTAACGAAATCAGAGCTATCAAGTTATGCAACAATAGGCATTATGGTTTTAGCTATGCTATTTGCGGCTTTCTTTGGTTTTATTAGTAGTTTTTTAGATTTTTTTGGATGGCTAGGCAAAACCTTAAAGACTTAGGAGCACCTTATGCCTGATATAGCAATTATTGGGGCAGGCCTGGCAGGCTTAAGCGCCGCCAAAACCTTATCTTGTTATAATAATCATTTCAGTACTATCGATATATATGAAGCAGGTCCTCATTTTGGTAGACGGTTCTGTCACTTTAATACTACTAGAAACATATGTATGCAATGCAATAAATGCACATTCTTACAAGGTGTTGGAGGTGCAGCTACTATAAATGGTGGGAAACTTTGCCATTACCCAGCTGGATCAGGCTTGTTTGATTTTGATAATAATGATGATATCATTAATCACTTAATTAATTGCGATTCACTTTTACAGATTAGCAATAATACCAAGATTAGCAGCGTAATACCCTATTATTATCAATACAAAGAATATAATTCCACTATATATTACAAGAGTGACATAAAAGAATTAATATTATATTATTTAAGTTGCTTATCCAATAAGGTTAAATTGTTAACAAGCCATACCGTATCAAATATTCATAGAGAAAGGAAATCTTGGGTATTAGACATAACTTCTATTGATAACACTATTATTTCACGTAATTATGATTTCGTTATATATGCCACTGGGCGCAGCAACATTGAATCAACAAAAATATTGTTTAATAATATAAATATTGAATATGATGAACAGGCTGTAGATTTAGGAATAAGGCTTGAATTTCCAATATCTCATCATTCACATATTCCATTTGGAGCTATAGACCCTAAGATCAAATATATTATTGATAATAATAGCGATGTAAGAACTTTTTGTATGAACTGGGGCGGCACTTTAGCTATTAATAAGGCTTTCAATGGCATTAACGTTGACGGCAACTTTTCTGATAAAGCAACTAATATGGCTAACATAGCAATAATGCATCGTAAATATTACGGATGCTTTGATCACGTCATAATGACAAAGCGGTTCATTGCATCTTTATCGAAGGGTAACATACCTTTTACACAAAATTTTATCGGCTTTTACCACGGTGTAAATCGTGATGATAAGCAATATAAACCATCTATCTCTGCGGTTAATGCTCGAATTGACAAACTATTAGATAATGACTCCTATAATTACATAAAAATGCTTTCTATGGACTTTTTAAAATGCTATTCCATACCACTAGAATCTGTACGTGTGTATTCGCCAGCCATAGATAGGTATTGGCCCCACATACAATGTGATAAATATGGTGAATGCAGTATGCAAAACTTTTACGTTGCAGGCGACATTAGAGGTTGGTCGCGTGGATATACACAAGCAATATGGTCAGGTTATTTAAGTGCTTTTGGGATATTAAACAAAATAGGAATAGAATTGATGGAGAATGAGGTTCAAGAAGCATGAAAGCGAAAAATGTGCTATTTGGAGTTGCCGGATATCCACCTGCTTTCTGGAAAGCTGGATATAAAGATCGCTTATTGGGACCTAAGTGGCTAAATCAAATTGATATAGATTTATTAGAGGTTCAAATGACATATGGCCCAAGGATGAAGGAAGATAACGCTAAAATACTTAGAGATAATAGTGAAATATATGATATAAAACTATCTATTCATGCCAGTTATTTTATTGTGTTAACTAGCGACAATCCTGATACCATAAGTAGATCATACGAAACACTTGAAAAGACATGCAGGCTTGCTGAAATAATGCATGTCAATAGAATTATATTGCACCCGGGGACAGCTCGAAACGATAGATTTAAGGCCTTAGATAATTTTATAAGAAATATGCGTCATTTTGAAAAGAACTATCTCCCAGATAACATATATATTTATCCTGAAACAGCAGGTAAGATTAATCAATTAGGAAATTACGATGAAATAATTAACATGTGTAATAATTTAAAATGTAATATACCATGTATAGATTATGGTCATTTGCATGCACGACTTAAGAAAGATGGAGAAAAATATGATACTGTAGCTAGTATACAAAATAATGTAAAGACAACTATAGATAGTTTGCGCGAGAACCTCCGAAACCAATTGCATTTTCATATTACACCCATGGAATATGGAGATGGTGGCGAGATTCGTCATAGAGCTTATGGTGAATCAGTAAACTTTGCTGAAAAGGATGATTTATTTAATAATTCTGTTCCGTATTATCCTAAGCCAGAACATTTGTCCGAGGCTTTAGCTTCATTAGACATCTCAGCATGGGTTGTTTCCGAATGTCATGACACACAAGAACTTGGCGCGATAGCCATGAAGAGGCGGTTTCAACAAGTGAAAGGCACCTCTTGCACGTGAAAGGTAAGCTATTCGGTCTTAAGCAAATTGACGAATTTGACCTTCCAAGGCCGAGGTGGATTTTCTTGACAAACCCGAGTGAACTGCCAAGAGAACCATGGACAGACGCTCCTTGGGGCTGGACTGTACGATGTGCATTAAAATCGAAGTACGAGTCGTTTTCTAACGAAAGAAACCTTCCTTTTTATAATTTATTGAAATGGGAAGAGATTAACAACTATCTAAACTATATAGAAAAAACATATTGCGACGATATTACTTATATTATATATCCATCCTGGTCATTTCATAGTTCAGGAACTGTATTGGTGACAAAGTACGAAATAATCATTGAATCAGTCTTTGGAAGCATTGCGAAATTGACAGATGGCAAAATGGATCCAGACATGATACTTATTAATTCCAGATATACCCCCTATAGAAATATGCGACGCGATAATAATATGAGATATATGTTTAAAAGTAGTATCAATAGGCTTTATAGATACTATGACATAATATCACTTTATGAATCAGTACTAGAATGGTCTTTAACTGTTGAAAACAAACTTTATTTTCATCAATGGGACATTAATATTGTCTCTTGAAAACATGCTCTGCATGTGAAGGTTCCTGACGTAACCTTTCAATCTGATCAAAGATCCGCTTCACGTACTTCACGGGGGATTTTCCGCAGGTCATTCTCCACCACCGGCCTGAACACGAGTTCCCACGTCGCCATTACAGCCCCAGGCGTTTCCGCATCTCATCCAACGGAATGGACTCGCCCGGTTCGTTCATCGCTTCACGCGCCGCCCGGACGTCACCCTGATCGACCCAGGACTGGTACAGCTCGAAGTCTTCGCGTGAGACCAGCACGCCCGCGACCTTGCCGCGGCGCTCGATCTGGACCGGGACGCCTGTCACCTCCACTCCGTTCAGGACTTCTCGCATCTTGCGCCGCAATTCCGCCGCGCTGACACACCGGGCTAATGCGCTGAAAAATGCAGTATTGAAGGCCAACAGTGGATGGACCTGCAATAGTGTTCGAGACGGTGGAGTTGAGCACGACGGGTTCGGCCGGTATCCATCCCGGGTTTCCCGGGACGATCGGGTGGGGCAATGCATTACGCCAACCTGAGTGTGCGTGCATCACTCTCTTGAATCTCTTCGGCGCGGCGTTTCAAGTCATTCCATGTGTCACGGTCTGCTTCAGCGTGAATGTAGCGGCCGTGAAGGAAGTCCATCCGTCCCGACGCCAATTCCGCAACCAACTCGGCGGCAAATTCCGGCGGGGCGCTTTCGCCACGATCCAGGCGGGCCGCCAGGCGGTGCATCCATTTGCGGCCGGTGTCGGTTTGAGCGAACTGTTCTGTCATGGCGGTCCGTACGAAACCGGGGCTCATGGTGAACACCTTGACCTGCGAATCGGGATGGGTCTCCTGGAGTTCGGCGGCGAGGGTTTCGGTGAGCCGTACCACCCCGGCCTTGCTGGTCGCATACGCTGCGGCAAAGGGAAACGGTCCCCCCGCGCCGCCGCCGGTCATGTTGATGATCCGCCCCCGATTGCGCGGCAGCATGTGTTGTAAGGCCTCACGGCAGCAGAGATACACGCCTTGCAGGTTGACCACGATATCTTGAAGCCAGGCGTCGGCTTCAGTCGCCCAGAGCGGTCCCAACGCCGCCAGGCTGCCGGCGTTATTGACAACCAGGTCGATGGAGGAGGATGGTTGCAACGCAGCCTCGAAAAGCGCCGCAACCTCCTCCGCCCTGGTCACATCGGCGGGATGCACTAAGGCGTTTCCCGGAATGGTTGCGAAATGTTCTGCCGTTTCCTGGAGAGCGTTTTCATCTCGGGCAGTGAGGACCACATTCATTCCCAGCTCGCCCAACTGGATCGCGATGGCCCTGCCGATTCCCCGGCTCGCCCCGGTTACAATGGCTGTCTGCCCCTGCATTGTCTCTGCCATACGGTATGCCTCCTGTGTTGGTCTGCACAATAGGAATCCATTTGGTAGAATGCAAATGCAGGACAAACCGGCTGCGTCCCGGAGAGGGTACAAAGTGAAACTTCAAGTGAGCACCCAGCGAACCGGAATCCCAACCTGCACATGATGCCTGCAATGTTGCATAAACACCAAAGAGCTAACTATATATTATTCTTGGCTTTCAACAAGAAGTTGATAACAATACTGGCGAAATCCGCAATTATCTTGTAAATAGTGGCCTTCAGCCTTGCAAATCCTCTGGCAGTTTCTCTACCAATTTCTTGTTGGGACGTCATAACGGGAAACGGCATGGCAAAGGTTTCGTCTCCGCTTCCTGTTTTCCTCAGGCGATAGCAAGATCATTGTACAACAGATACTCGATGTATTCCGTAATACCAACCTTAAGTTTATCTTGCCAATTATTTGATAATACACGCTTTAGTGTTGGTCGGCTACTTGAACTTGCTCCGGGAGCCCGTATTACATTGCTTGAAGCCGGCACACAGGGAACTCGTGGAAGGTGGTGTGTGATCCTTTGGCGGGGCGGTCAAAGTGCGAAGTTCACCGGGGATGCGACTGAAGATGGACAGCGAACTGACGATACTATAGATGGAAGATGATAGTGACGTACGCAAACGCCCTTTCGCCGGGGGTTTCCTGCGCCTTCCTACCGGCTAAGGAGCACCTTGCGATAGCGGATTTCAGAGAGAAATCCGCCGCTCAAGCCGACCAGCTTGCTGGTCGGCTTCTTTTTCATCCATTCAACGGGATTCCTCATGTTCTACTGCACCACCAGTTTCCGCGCCGCCTTGCGGCCCTCATCATCCATGCAGACCACCTCATGCGCGCCCGCAACCGGTTTCCAGAACACTTTTTTGTCCGGTGAACCCTCATAGACCAGCGTGTTGTCCACGAACCAGTAGATGGTGGCCACATCGGCCGCCACCGCCGCGTCGAGCAGAATCTGCTGGTCTTCCAGGGGCGCGAACTTGCGGATGACATAGGTGACATCCTCTTCAGGCGACCGGATCTGGGGGCGTCCCTCGACGACGACTCGAGGGCAATCGGGCAGATGCCGGGGGATGACGTCCAGCGGCAACCCGTTCTCACGCCGCCAGGACGCCACCCGCGGAGGCCAGGTCACCAGGGTGACGACATGCGACGAACGGCCCGGTTTGCAGACCGGACAAAGACGGTAACCGGTGGTGGCGTCGATGGTGTACTCCGTGTGCAGCGTACAGGTCCGGTTCGGCGAACGGTCCACCAGGTAGGGCGCGAGCGCGGTCTGTTCGCAGCTCGGCCCCGGCGGCATGCCGGACAGCACACACACCTCATGTTCGCCCACGGTTACCGGTTGCTGGAACCAGCCGTCCTCGTCGCCGCCGATGGTGTTGAACAGGTCAAACAGCAATGGCCCGGCGGCGTCGGCCCCCACCAGCGCCGTGGCGCCCTCGCCGTTGAAGTTCCCGATCCACACGCCGATGGTGTAGCGCGGGTTGTAGCCGATGCTCCAGGCGTCCCGGTGGCCATAGGACGTCCCGGTCTTCCAGGCGATCTTGGGCAGGTTCACCGTGCTCTCCCACACGGCGGGAAAGTCGGGACGCTCGACTTCGGTCAGCATGTCCGTGATCAGCCAGGCGGCTCCGGGCGACAGCAGCGGCTCGCCCTCCAGCACCGGCCGGGTGTCCAGAAGGCGATAGGGGATGTATTCCCCCTCGCGAGCCAGCGTCGCGTAGAGGTTGGTCATCTCTACCAGCCGGACTCCCGCGCCTCCCAGGATCAACGCGAGCCCGTAATGCTCTGCGCCTTGCTCCAGGGTACGCAATCCGCTCTGTTTCAGCAGGTGCATGACATCGGTGAGGCCGACCCGGTGCAGCGTATTGACCGCCGGCACGTTCAGCGAATGCGTGAGCGCGTAGCGCAGTGTCACCATGCCGTGAAAGGTCTGGTCGTAGTTCTCCGGCGAATAGCCGCTGTAATTGACCGGGATGTCCTCGAGCAGGTTGTGGGGTGTGAGGAGCCCCTGGTCCAGCGCAAGGGCGTAGACAAAGGGTTTGAGCGTCGAGCCGGGGGAACGAACCGCCAGCGCTCCGTTGACCTGGCCGTCGTTGCGCTCGTCGAAATAGTCCGCCGACCCCACGAGCGCGCGTACCGCACCGGTCCGGTTCTCGAGGATGACCACCGCGCCGTTGCTGATGTGCCGGCCACGGAGGCCGTTGACATGGCGCTCCAGCATGAGGCGCGCGGTCTCCTGCAGGTCGAGGTCAATGGTGGTAATCAGGCGTCCGCCGGCGCTGCGAGCGGCGAGGTCATCCGAAAGATGCGGCGCGTGGAGGGGAAACGGTTTCCAGCCGTGAGCGGCGGATTCGGCGCGCGCCCGGTCGTGCTGCTCCTGCGTAATCGCTCCGTGTGCCAGCATACGGCTCAGGACTTCGTCGCGACGTTGCTTCGTGTTGTCCGGGAAACGGTCGGGCCGAAGGGTTTCCGGCGATTTGGGAATCGCCGCCAGCAGCGCCGCTTCGCCCGGGCCGAGCTCGATCGCCGGTTTGCCGAAGTAGATCCGAGACGCCGCCGCCACACCGAGCACGTTGCCGCCGAACGGCGCCCGGTTCAAATATGCCGCCAGGATCTCGTCCTTGCTGCACCGCAGTTCCAGTTGCAGCGCACGGAAGGCTTCGATCAGTTTCGCGCCGAAGGTCCGGGGCCGTGGATCGATCATGCGGGCAAGCTGCTGGGTGATGGTCGAGCCGCCGCTGACAATCCGTCCCGCTTGCAGGTTGAGCCGCGCCGCCCTCAGGATTGCCACGGGATTCAGGCCGGGATGCCACCGGAAGAAACGGTCTTCGTAGGTGATGAACGCGGCCGTGAGGTGCGGCGAGACTTCTTCCAGCTCGACCGGGATGAGGTAGCTGTCGTCACGAGACAGGTAGACGCGCAGGATGCGGCCCTGGCGGTCCTGTATTACGGTGGAAGCGGGCGGATCGAGGGCGTTGTCAGGCATGGGAATCGCGAGCAGCGCCAGCAGGAACAACCCCGCCGCTCCCGCCAGGATTATCAGGGTGGTTCGGAAAAAATAGGGACAGTTACCTTTTTGATCCACCCTATACAAGCTTTGAAACTGCTCACACAAAAAGGTAACAGTCCCATTTTTCCTCGGTTCTGTTCTTAACGCTATCGTCAAAAGGATCCTCAATCGTGAAAAGGGGACTGTTACCTTTTCAAAACGCACCATTGGTTGATAATTTTGATCCTGTCTCCGAAAAGGTAACTGTACCACTTTTCACGTTCTTTGCAACCACCATGAAGCCAAAAAATGGGAACAATGGGGACCGTTGCCCGCCGCTCCCGCCAGGATTATCAGAGTGGTTCGGAAAAAATAGGGACAGTTACCTTTTTGATCCACCCTATACAAGCTTTGAAACTGTTCACACAAAAAGGTAACAGTCCCATTTTTCCAATGGGCGAGACGCCCGTGCTACGGACGCGTGCTCAGGTCATCTGCCCGGGCAAATTATGATTATTCTCGCGGTGTCACCATCATGATCCCACTCGAACTGATGGAGCGGATGGTCGGGTCGTACATCGCCTCCGCCTGCACCGGCGGAACAGTAAACCGTCCCCGGGTTACCGCGCGCGCCGAGTAGTAGAACGTCTCCTCGTCGTGCCCGTAGAGATCCAGATAGAGGAGCACCCGATCATCGCGGATGTCCATGGACGCCGGGTTGAGGACGCCTTTGCTCGGAATCCAGGTCAGGCGTTCACGCGACGCCAGCCGTGGGTTTTCGACCTCCAGCCCCGCGGGCAGCATGTCATCGACCAGCAGGTTGAACAACGCCCGTTCGCTGCCTGTGTTCTTGATCCTCAGCTCCACCACCACCAGGTCGCCCTGCTCGATCTGCTCGAGCGAGATGGATGCGCCCTCGTAGCTCTTGTAGCTGCGGCGCACCTCGACACCCTGGTGAATCTCTTCGAACTGAGGCGATTGCGGCAACCCGCGCGCCTCCCAGTACACATAGCAGGCGCCCTTGCCCTCGATCTCGACAGCGACTTCCTTGCCCGCCAACTCCGGATCACTGAAGGTATAGGGCGATTCGTCGAAGGCTTTTCCAACAGGCTTGCCGTCCACCAGCAGCTTGCCGGTGTAGTCGGCCTGTTCGCTCTCGTGGTACAGCCGTCCCAGCGCCAGCAGCGCCCAGGCGTTGTCCTGCGTGGTATACCACCGGCCCCGGTCCATGCTTTCGTTCAGTCGCTGAACCAGCGCCGGAATCACCGGGCTGTACTTCTCGAAACGCGCCAGGATGTAAAGCGTGACCGCGTCCACACGGGTATCGCTGGCGAAGGTGTAGCCGCTCTCGCGTGGCTGTCTCGTGGGGGAAAATGCCTTGTCCGGCAGCAGGTCGGTGGCGGCGGCCTGATCGCCGGAAAGGGCGAACGCGCCGGCCAGCAACGCTTTTGCATCTTCCGGACAGTCTGTCAGTTTGTCCCGCTTGAAACGGTTCATCGCGCCTCGTTCGGGCTCTTCCATCAACGCCAGCACGAAGAGGGCGTAGGCGCGGATCCGCAGGTTGTACTTTTCCGTCCGGGAGTAACGGCTTCCGCGATAAAACTCCTTGTACCATGAGTTGTCGTAATCGTGGTCCCCGTCGGTAACATCCTGCAGGAAACGGCGGAGATCCTTCAGCACATCGTGCGGCACATTGTAGCCCAGTTGCGCGGCCTCGACGAGAAAATGGCCGGCGTAAATGGACGCCCAGGCGTTGACACGGTGCGCCTGCGAGCCCGGCCAGAAGTCGAAGCCGCCGTTGCGAAGCTGCATGCTGATGATGCGGTTGATCGCTTCCTGCACGTAGTATTCCGGGGCGTTGTCGTCGAAACGGTCCGGGGCGATCTGCCGCGCCAGGGTGTTGAAATAGAGCAGCGGCATCGCGCCGGAGGTGGTCTGCTCCAGGCAGCCGTGGGGATACCTCAGCAGGTACTCCAGCCCGCCGGCGTATTGCAGCGTCGGCAACGACATGGCGTGCAGGGTGTACGAGTCGGTTCCGCTGACCAGATCGCCCGGCATGGTGACTGTGAAGGGTTTTCCGGCTTGCGCCATGCCGCTTCCGGTGCGGCTTTCCGGTTGCGTCGGCGGACGTACCGGCAGCGTGGTCTCGCTGGTGACGCTGACCCCGCCGCCCTTGGCGGTGAAGGTCACCGTGGCCAGATCGTGGGCGCGTTCCGCCTTTACCCGGAACACCACGCGGCCCTCCCTGTCCGGCTCGACACGGACCTTGTGTTTTGTGTCGCCTTCGGCGGAAAGCGGGCCGTCCAGGCTCATATCGACCGTGATGTCGGTGGCTTTGCCGAGGCCGTTGAACACGTTGACCGGAACCTCGAACTCATCGCCTCCGGCGGCAAAGCGCGGCAGGGTCGGGGTGAGCACGATGGGGTCGCGCACCTGTACGAAGCAGTGGGCGTTGTCGTACCGGTCACCGTCAACCGCCACCGCCATTAATCTCAGGCGGCCGTTGAACTCGGGTACGTCCAGTGTGACCTTCGCGCGGCCATTCCGCATGGATACGAGGCCCGACCAGAGTGCTACCGGTTTGACACGGTGCTGCGAGAGCGCCGACACATGCCCCATGTCCGCCGCGCTTTTGCCTCCTGACGGCGACGAGTGGATCAGGGCCTTCTCGGCTTCCGGCAGCAGGCTCTGGAACAGGTCGAAGGTGAGGACATCGAGCTGCTTTTTCCCGTAGAAGTGGTTATGCGGATCAGGGGTCTTGTAGTTGGTGAGCTGGAGGATGCCTTCATCCACCGCCGCCAGCGTAATCATGCCATTGGCCCCGCCTCGTGCGGTTACGGTGACCTCCAGCGGGTTGTTGGGCCGCATGGTCTCCGGCGCGGAGATGGCGAGACCAAGACGGTACCCACTCATGTCCAGCATCAGCGGAACCGCGCCGTAGGCGCGCATGGGCGCTTGCGGATCGACCTCGCGGCCGGAACGAACCAATGTGGCGATCACATAGGCGTTGGGTTGAAACTCACGGCGCACCGGGAGGGTGATCTCGGCGGTGTTCTCCTCCAGGGAGACCTGCCGGGAATACAGCACCTTGTCACGCTCGACCGTCAGCAGCAGCTTGCCGGAGAACGGCGCTTTGACCAGCACTTTGACGTTCTGGCCGACCTGGTAGCTGTCCCGGTCGAGCTCCAGTTCAATGCGGTCGGGGTGCTGCATGGCCCAGGGGCTGTATCCCCAGCCGCCGGCGTAGAAACGGACCGTGGTGATCGCCCCGCTGCGGCTGTCGGTGATCTCAACCGCATACTGCCCCCAGGTGGGAGGTGTAAAAGCGATAGTGGCGGGCGAACCGGAGAAGGCCAGCTCCTCACGGCTGAGAGTCTCGGCGATGCGCTCCGAACCGTAGCGATAATTCCCACGCCGTCCCTGCCTCAGGGTCGTCTGCCAGCGGTACTTGATATAGCGGACGGACAGGCTGCGTTTGTCGGCTGCTTCCCCATCCGGATCCACCACGACCACCTGGAAGGTCTCCTTGCGGTTGGGTTCGGCATGCCCGTTGTTCTGCCGCTTTATGCCGATGTAGTTCGGGTAGGGGTAAACGGTGACCGCCTCGCGTGTGCTGACCGCCCGCCCACCGGTTTCGTAGACGGTGGCCTGTACGGTTCCCTGCAACGCCGCCGGTGGACGCAGCGACGACGGCACGACGTATTCGTACGTCGCCCGCCCTTCCTCGTCCAGCTCCTCCTCGCCCAGCTTCTCCGTTACGCTGCTGAACTCGCGGTCGGGGTCGCCGAAGGAGTAGTCGCTCCACTTTTCCGGGGCGAAGCTGGAGGTGTTCAGGTCGATGGTGACCTCACTGCGACGTCCCGCCGCCGGCGGACCGAACAGCATCGTGCCGGTCACCGTGGCGCGCAAAGTATCGCCCGGCTCTAATTTGGCGCTGTTCAGCTCCAGCTCCGCCTTGATCCGGTCGGGCATGAACTCTTCCACGAGGAAACTGTAGTCGTCATCGGGCCTGTCTCCGGAGGTGTACAGCGCAGCAGAATAGCGTCCGGTGCGGGCGAAGGCGTCGAGGCTTACGTCAAACGCCACCATCCCCTCGCTGTTCAGGCGTCCCTTCTGGTTGAAGACGGTACGGCCCGAGGGATCGGTGATTTTCAGCGTTACCGGGAAATTGTCCGGCGTCGCTCCCCGGACGGCCCGCACCACGGCCGCGATGTGAGCGGTTTCGCCGGGACGGTAGACATCACGGTCGCCGTATAGCCAGGCGTCGAAGCCCTCCGTCTTGACCGGCATGCCGCCCACGTCGAAATGGGTGGCGACAATCGCCTGCTCGTTGAGATTCAGGAAGGAATAGTCGGCGCCCTTCTCCGCGGTGATAACGAAGGGCGTGAATTCGTTGCTCTGCCGGTTGAGGCCGGTGATGACGGCCCGCCCGGACGCGTCGGTGGTCGCGCGCCCCATCACCTGGTTGTTGTAACTGTAGAGACGCAGACTGACGCCGGAGATCGGGTCCAGTGACGTGGTGGACAGCGCCCAGATATGCAGATCGTCGTCGGACTGCTTGGCGATCAGGCCGATGTCGGTGAGCAGGATCGTACGGGAGTCTTTTCGCCAGTATTGTTTGTCGTCGCGGACGGTCATATAGAACAGGCCGGTGGAGTGCTCCCGCAACAGGGATGCGAAGTTGACGGTCACTGGTGTGGGCACTTCCAGCGCGCCGCCATCGGGGGATTCAATCCGGATGCTCTCGTTGTGCAGTGTGGTCCCGTACTTGTTAAGCTGGTAATAGTAGGGACCGTCGTGGAGAAACGCGACCAGGTTGTTCGGATAAATCTTTGCGATCTCCACCCGAATGGAGTCGAGGTTGATCACATCGAGCTGCACATTTCGCAGCCCGCTTCGCGCCAGGTACATCCCGGGCGAGCTGAAATTGACCGCGGGGCGCAACTGGGGGAAGGTGACCTGCCGGGTGAATTCTTTAATCAGTGTTTTCCCGTTCAAAGCAGGCAGGCCCTGTTTCAGCGTCACCCTCACGGATTCGTTCTGCTCAAAATCCCCGCTGATGATCACCTGGTTTGAATAGCCGGACATAACCTCGTATTCCTGCTCCGGCGACAATTCGATATAATCTTTGACTTCGCTGGGGTCGACCGGGATGGACAGGGTGATCGCGATGGAGAATTCGTTGTCCTGCTGGTTCGGGGCGATGCGATTGACTTTCAGCTCGTCGAGCTTGTCGAGGGTGATCGTTTCCACACGGGATCCCCCCAGAGGGATGTTACCGGAAACGCACTGCAACGCAGCATCGACTTCAATTCGGATATCGACATCTTCTTTTTCCGGACGCGGGATCTCCCCGGTGACCAGGGTGAATTCCCGGGTGACGCCATGATCGGTCAGGCTATAGTCCACCGCCCTGTTGATATCTTCCCGGTAGATCCGGACATGCTCCAGCACGGCTTCCGGGGCGACTTCTTCGGAGAACTGGAGCCGCAGGGTGACGATGGAGCGATTGGGGTCGGTGCGCGAGGGGCGCACCAGCGGGTGAATCGCCAGCAAGCTGAAGGTGGCGGTTTGGAGGTCGAACCGGCGCTGCCCGCCCAGATGCAGCTCAGGCAGTTCAACGATTTCCGGCTCAATGCTGAGAGTATAGCGTGTGGAAGGCAGGAAAGGCCGTGTCGGCATGAATTGCAGCGAACGTGTGTCAATCCATCGGAACCAGCCGGGATGCGGGGGGTCGAGATTGAGAGCCGCGGAATCAAACGGTTGATCGACCCGGTCCGGCAGGACCATGTCTTGCGAGAACTGGATGGTCAGGTTGCTTTCGCGTGGGACCGGATTTTCAGGAGTAATGCGTTCCACACGCACCTGGTTGGCGGGTTCGCAGCCAGCAAGCAAACTCAGGAGGAAAATCAGCCACACACCAACGGTGCGAAGGACGGGATGGAAGCGTTGCATCATAATTCACCCTCGAGGTAGACATGGTGTTCACACCTGGCGCGCTTCCTACGGAACAACGTGGATCTCGTACATCCCCTGTGAACCATAGCGCCGGGAATCAGTCCAACAGCGTAAAGTACAATCGGAGGAGGGACGTTTTCGAGCTTTTTTTCGAGATTGCAGCCTTTTTCCTGAAATCGCCTCTCCTCCATGTGAATTCTCTTTTTTTCGAGGGAACCCGTTGCGCCGGCTTGTTGTTTACCATATAGTATCCAATTGCTCCGGCAGAACACCTGTTCTGCACGCGTGGGGCTCATTTTCAGCCCGGGGAGCGCACCGAGAACGAACCCAATGGCTGTGCAAGCGGTGCATATCCGATACCCACCTGTTCACACCTCGTGTGTTGATTCAGGAACTGCCGCGGGACTCTCTGTTGTTGGCGTGACCTTTGCAAGGAACAATTGGTTAGCACTTGGATTGATAGTTCGTTTTTTTTGATACCGCATCCCTGTACGGAGGTAGGACCCATGAGACGCTTTGCGTTGACGTTTCTCCTTGTCAGCCTGCTGGCAGGCGCCCTGTTTGCCGCGCAACTGTCCGAACAAACCGCTCGCCTCGATCCGCTGAGTATCCAGCAGAAAGTAGTGACCAACGCCGGTGTGACCGCTACGCTGGCCATCGACGAGCCCCTGTGGTTGACAGCCGGTGACGAGGCAAATCCGCTTGAGGTGGCCGAGTTTCCCTTGAGCGGCAAACTGAACACGGTCGGCCAACCGGCTGTCCCCATCGCATCCAGCCTGTTCCGGATCCCGCCGCGCAGCGGAGTGGTCGTGGAAGTCCTGGAAGCGGATTATACCACCTATACAAATGTCGAATACGCAGCCTATTACGGCAGCGGTGAGCTGGACCATCTCGGTCCGCCCGAAGAAGTGGTCGACGAGTGGTTTCCCGGCACACTCGCCGAGGTCGGCTCGCCCGCCATCTTCGGAGACTTTCGGGTCGCCAACCTGAAAACCTATCCCGTCCAGGTCAATACGGCACGTAACGAAGTGCGCGTCTACAATCGCATCAATGTCCAGATTCGCTACGAGGGCGTGGACGAACGCAACGCGTTGGACCACTGGCCCACCCGGATCAGCGAAGCCCGTCTCCCGCTCTATCGCCAGTTTATGGACTGGGACGACGAGGAGCTCGACGATTATGTGCTGTATCGCGGCAATGTGATCGTGGTCATGGAAGACGACCCGGTGCTCTGGACCATGCTGGCGTCCTGGATCGAGTGGAAGCAGCAGAAGGGCTGGACGTTGGAATTCCTCACCGACGACGATGTGGGTAGCTGGAGCGCCAACTCGATTCGCAACGAACTGCAGGACCGCTGGGATGAGGCCGAAGTCAAGTACGACTACATCGTGATTATCGGCGACGACCAGGGGAGCTGGCCGGTGCCCGCCGGGTCCGGCGGCATGGGCTCCTACAACGGCGACCATCTCTATTCCTGCGTTGCGGGCAACGACAATCTTGCCGATGTCGGCCTGGGACGTATTTCCGTCATGAACAACACCGATGTCACAGTCTACCGCAACAAGGTCTTCAATTATGAAAAAGAACCGTACATGGATGATACCGACTGGTATCTGCGGGGTATGGTGAACCGCAGTGATAACTACCAGGGCGTTTCCAAAATCTTCCTGTTGCGCTGGTGGCGCAACGTCATGTTGCGCCAGCTCGGCTTCACCCAGGTGGATACCTCCTGGGGCGTGGGCAACGGCACAGCCACCTCAGCCATCAACAACGGCGTCAGCTTTTACGGCGCGCGGGGATACATCGGCACCGGTCTCCTCTGCGGCGCGATCAACAATCTGAACAACGATTACAAGACACCGATGGTGATTGATGTAACCTGCGGTACGGGTAACTGGTCCGGCGGGGAAGGTATCAACGAATGCTACATGCGCGCCGGTACGGCGTCGATTCCGCGTGGCGGAATCGGCGGCATGTCCATGGCGACCTCGGCGACCAACCCGGAATTCAACCACGTCCTCGCCGGCGCGTCCGGCTGGGCCATGCTCCAGCTTCAGATGCCCCACATGGGCGACATGATGCTGGCCGCCAAAGTCAACGGGTGGAAAAACTACCATGGCCACGATGACGGTGGCTTGAATAACTTCAACACATGGTATAACCAGATGGGCGACCCCACAGTGATGCTGTGGACCGGCATCCCGCAGGATATGGACGCCGAAGCCGACGCCTCCATCGAACTGGGCCAGAACAGCTATTCGGTCTCAGTTACTGGTGACGAAGGACCGGTGGAAAACGCCTGGGTTACCTTCTACAAGGTGGACGATGACGAAGAAATCGTCGTTACCAAGTACACCGACGAAAACGGTGAAGTGACGCTGGACGCCCCGGTGCGGTACGCCGGCGAAGCCACCCTCACCGTCACCCGCCAGCACCATGTCCCCTACATCATGGAAGTGGATGTTGTCGACCCCACCAGCCGCGTGGGCTATGTGGACATCAGCTACGTGGATGACGGCAGCGAGGGCACGGACGGCGACGGTGACGGCATCCCGGAAGCCGGGGAAACCGTCGGCCTCGAACTGACCGTGAAAAACTGGGGCAACATCACCGTCACGAACATTTCGTTCTCCGGCACATCTGAAGACGAGTGGGTCAACAGCGTTTCCGGCTCAGCCACAGTTACATCGCTGGCGGCCAACGCACAAACGACCGCCGATGGCGTGATCCTGGTGGAAATCGACCCGTCCGCGCAGCATGACTGGTTGATTGAGCTGGATCTGGAAGCTGACACCGACGCCGGTACGTTTACCGACGGCGCGCAGATCACCGTACAAGCCCCACACTTCGCGCTGGTCGAGGCGGATCTGGCCGGGAGTCTGGATCCGGGAACCACGCGCAGCCTCTCCATTGAGGTCGAAAATGTGGGCGGCAGCGTCTTCACCGGCGGCTCCTGCGACCTGCTCAGCCGGGATCCCTATGTGCGGATTGTGGACGGAGAAGCGACCTACAACGGGATCAATCCCGGCGGTACGGCCACCGGCGCCTTCATGATTCAAGGGCACGAAGATGCGCTGCCCGGCTACCGTGCGATTCTCAAATTGGCCATGAACGGCAACAACGGCACGACGGACACGATCTTCGTGCCGATCACCGTCGGCAACCGGACTACCACCGATCCGGCCGGGCCAGACAGGTACGGTTACTTCGCATTTGACGAGACAGACACCGACTACGAAGATTTCGCACCCACTTATGACTGGGTGGAGATCGACGACGATGTAAACGGGTATGATTTCGTCGGCAACGAGATTGACATACAGGATCCCACCGAGAACGATGACGAAGCCGCCTGGGTCGTGTTGCCGTTCAGCGTGCAGTATTACGGGGAAACGTTCGACACGATCACCGTAAGCACCAACGGTTTCCTGGCGATGGGCGACCAGTCCAACATCCCGAACAACCGGAACTGGACCATCCCGTCTCCCATCGGTCCAAACTACATGATCGCCCCGTATTGGGATGAATTGCGCACCGACAACCAGTCCCGCATCCTGTACTACCACGACCAGCAGAACGGACGGTTCATCGTGGAATGGTCGAAGATGAAGCATAACAGCAACAACCGGAACACGTTCCAGGTGATTATTTACGACCAGTCCGCGCGCCCCACCTGGACAGGCGACAACGATATCCTGTTCCAGTACCATACGGTCAACCATTACGGGAGCGATGTCATGCAATATGACATCCCCTACTGGACCACCGGCATTGAAAACTACATGCAGGATGACGGCATACTGATCGCGTATTGGAACGACTATGCGCCCGGCGCGGCGGAAATTGAAGAAGAATCCGCCATCCTGTTCACCACCAACATCCCGATGATCGTCGGCCATGTATCCGGCCGGGTTACCGACCTGGAAACCGGCGACCCCATCGTGGGCGCCCACATTCATACAGCCGATTACCTGTTTGAAGCGGTGTCCGATTCGGACGGTTACTACTTTATCGAGAACTTCGTGATCGGTGAATGGGAGCTGGATGTCAATGTCGATTGTTACAACGACCAGTACGACCTCCCGGTGACCATCATCGAGTCGGAAACTCTGATGGTCGATCTCGAGATGACTCACCCCGAGTTTGACATTCAACCGGAGGAACTGACCGAAGAGTTGATCGGCGATGACCAGACGACACAGTCCCTGATGGTGTACAATCCGGGCAACGGGCCGATGACGTTCTCGACCTATGTCGGCTACCAGGATCCCGCCGATGCAGCGTTCACCTTTGAGTACGGCGGCGTGGAGGAAGATGGCGTCAACCGGTTCTGGGCGCCCGTGTACAACGCCCAGCTCGAGGATTACGAGTATCACCATCGCGGTGTCGCGTTCGACGGTGAATACTTCTGGGTGAGCGGCTCGAACAACTACGATGTCTCCGGCCCGAACAAGCTGTACCAGTACACGTATCGCGGCGAATACGTCGCCACGTTCGACCAGCCGGTACCGGCAGAGGATCGAAGCTCCCAGGGTTTCTACGGCCTGGATTGGGACGGCGAGTACCTGTACGGCGCGGACGGCTCCATCGTGTACAAGATGCAGTTCGACGAGAGCGCAAACGAGTGGGTGGCGCTGGAAACCTACGAGCTGCCCGTCAACCCGCCCTGCCGGTATCTGACGGTGGACCCCGAAACCAACATCTTCTACGTGGGCGACTATGGCACCGAGATCCGCGTGGCGCACCCCGACAGCGCGGATGTTCTCGCCGAGTTCGGCCAGGGTTTTCATCCCCGCGGCGCCACCTGGGTGGCGGACGATCCCGACGGGTATAACCTGTACATGATCGCCCGGAACATGGGTGACGAC
The DNA here is from genome assembly GCA_964648415.1 of uncultured bacterium. Lineage (GTDB taxonomy): Bacteria > Electryoneota > Electryoneia > Electryoneales > Electryoneaceae. The sequence continues at coordinate 20,614 of CAZYOC010000012.1, forward strand.
GAAGGCCAGATCCTGAAGTTCAACCCGACCACCGGCGAACATATCAGCCTGGCGACCTTCGACAACAGCTTCATCCCGGCAGGCGCGAGCCTCACCAACGCCTGGAACCCGCAGATCTGGACCATCGCGTCCATCATGGACGGGGGAGACTTTGACGGGATCCAGCTCTGGAACGCCGGCCTGAACGAGCCCTGGCTCGAAATCGCCGACCCGGAAGGGTACATCGAGGGCGACGATTCGCTGGCGTACGACATCATCCTCAGCGCCAACAACATGGCTTCCCGTGACTACGAGATGTATTTGAACTTCGATCACAGCGCATGCATCGAGTTCAACGACATCAGCCACGTGACCCTGGTCGTGCCGACAGTGATCGGCGAAGAGGACGACAGCGAAACCATGCCGCTGGAATGGGCGTTCGACGGTGCGTACCCGAACCCGTTCAACCCCTCCACCACGGTGGCGTTCACACTGAAGGAAGCGACAACTGTTCAGCTTCGCGTGTTCAACGTACTCGGCCAGCAGGTGAAGGTCCTGGCGAACCGGGCCATGCGCGCCGGCCATCATCAGGTCCCGTTCCAGGGCCATGACATGGCGAGCGGCATCTACTTCGTCCGCTTCGACGCCGGGCCGCTGCACGAGACGCGCAAGGTTGTTTTGATGAAATAATTCAAGCGGACGACAGTCCTGAACAACCTACAGGCCGATCCGATCTTTCGGGTCGGCCTGTTTTGTCAACCCGAGATTTCAGCCCGAAATTGTAGTGCCACTTGAGATCCAGTTGACTCGTTCGTCTTGAAACGCGACAGTAAACTATCGAGCCAAACAACCAATAAACTGTGATTCAACACTCAAACTGGATCGAAACCGGTACGAGTATCCCGTGCCTGCCTGATCAATGCCTTGATCGAAGATGATGTCATTGATGACCGCATCCGCTTCACCAGTGATCGTGAGGAATATGACTTCAAGGAGAAAGATCTGACGACTACGAGCTTGTATCAAAAAAGATAAAGATTAACCAAGTGGGTACAGGGGATCATAAAGATGACAATTAAGATATAGATATTGATTTATTCGCCATATCATAACGTTTAAATATTTCATCTCTAAGTTTATCAATAAGTTTTGCATTATTATCGTTATTTAAAATCATAAAATCAATTTCTTCATAAATTGGATGAAGATTTTTAATAATTGATTGAAAACTATGACTATTGAGGTTTTTTAAATCATTATCAATTTGAGTATTAGAAGATTTAAAGTGATTACTTAAAATACAAGCACATTTATCCTCATCCATATTGTTTAATATTAAGAGAGAAACTAATATTAACTCCGATATAAATACAGTACTATTTATAGCAATTATATCTCCGTTCTTATATTCTAAATGTGTTTCTTCTTTGTCATGGCTTATGCAAAAAGAGTTGTTGCGATTTTTTCCTGATGAGCCATACGCATGAATAAGCATATTTCTAAGTTCATAAATTGCACTTTTAATTGAATCATCCTCATAATTACTGTTGATATCTTCAAAATGATTTAATGCCTCTTTGTAATGATAATTATTGTTATTATGGTTTCTATCAGGTTTGATAAGGTACGTGAGGTAGTCAACTGTTACCAACGCTAATATGAATGCTCCTAGCTGACTATTCCCATCCACAGATCGCAAAATATCTCGAATTGGCCCCCTGAAAAAGCGGTACATCAATTCCTGTTTCTTTGTCATCTCTGGCATGGGTATCTCCTTGTGGATGATGGCAAGCCGACCATATCTTGTCATGGTCAACGAGAAAAGTGCTGTATACTGATCATGCGTACAAGTAGCGCAAGCCAACCTGGTTACTGCGTATTGTCCTTCAGCAAGTCCTCTTTCTTGATCCATGATGCAAGCGTATTCGCCACCCGGTCCGCCGCGTCGGGCGTGAAGTGCCGGTCAGTGGGGAGGTAAGCGTCGCGGGCGAGGGGACGAATCACGGGGCTGATGTCGTACAATGGGATGCCGTGGCCGGTGCAGAAGGATTGCAGCCACTCTTGCGGGGCAAAGCGGTCCAGGCTGCGGTCGCCTTCGAACGCTTCCCACCAGCCGTCGTCCATCTGGCTCAGCGCCGGCAGGGCCACGATTGCCAGGCGGGTGTCGTGGGCAGCAGTGACCCGTTGCATCCGCAGGAGCGCGTTTTCCACGTATACCAGGTCGGGGAAGGTCACCTCGTTGAGCGGCGCCTGGAACAGCGAGTAGGCGAACTGGTTGGGGCGACGGTAATCGGCCAGGGACCGCCGCACCAGGCTGTACACCATGCTATGGCTCCACAGCCGGCGTTTCACCGGGTGCAGCAGGTTGTGCAGCGCATTGCCCGAGCGTTCGTGGCCCACATGAATAACGCCGTTCTCGTCGACCCGCAACGAGTGCAGCCGCTCAGGCACGCCATCCACGAAATCATTGCCTGCGAACAACAGGAACACCACCAGGTCGGCGTGGTAGTCATCGAGCCACTCTTCCAGCCGCGATACGGTCTGCGCGGGGCTGTAACCGGGCTGGCCGATGTTGAAGGCCTCAACCGTGCGATTGCTGTCAACAAGCGGGGGCAGGTGGTGCTCGACACGCTGAGGAATGGTCTCGTCGTCATCCAGCCCGATGCCGAAACAGAAGGAGTCCCCGCAGAAGAGAATGCGTGTGTGCGAGGAGTCCGGCGCGTCCGGTTCGGGATCGCCGCCACGGTTGCCGTGCGAGGAGGTGGTAAAGGAGTAGCCGCCGTCGAGCGTTTGCACCGTGGTGGCCTGGTTGGGGGCCAGCTCGAAGTACTGTCCGCTGTCGGCGGCGGCATAGCGGACATTCTCCTTCAGCAGCGGCTGAGGGCAAAACAGGCGAAACAGGATCTCGGCGGCGAACAGCGCGCAAACGATCGAGGCCGTCAACAGGGCGATATAGCCGCCCCATCGCACTACCTGTTTCGTTCCTGTCGTTGTCGCAGTCGCCATTCGCGCGCCCCTGGAGTGTTTCCTGCCGCAAGGTAGTCATCGGTATCACCCCAGTCCACAAGCACAACCCCGGGTTCTCTTCTTGTCGGTTAAATTCGTGCCGACTCTGTTCAGGTTGACTCGTTGGTCTTGAAACCCGACAGAAAACTGTCGCGCCAACCAAACAACCTGCCAGACAGGCCGAGTCAGCCAGTCTACCAACAGCAGGTCGTACTCGGCATCGCCGGCCAGATCGCCGGAACCTGCGCCACCATATCCTTCGCCCTCGCCGGGATTGTGGCTCTGGCCTGCGCCTATTCGTTTGGCCGTCTCGGCGCCACCTATCCCACCGCCGGCGGTCCGGTGGAGTTCCTCGTGCGCGGCTTCGGCGATGGAACCTTCGCCGGCGGTTTCAACATCCTGCTGTGGATCGGCTACATTTTCGCTCTGGCGCTCTATGCCCGGGCATTCGGCGCCTACGGCACAGAACTGCTGCATGTGGAAAACACTCTGCTCTGGCGACACATCCTGGCCTCCGGTGTGATTGTCCTGTTCACCATGATCAACTTCCTCGGCGCGGAGGCGGTGGGCAAATCCGAGTTCACCATCGTCGCCATTAAAGTGGCCATCCTCCTGCTGTTCATCGGCGTCGGGGCGGCGTTTGTAAAACCCGTCGCCATGAAGCCCGACTCTGAACCGGCCAGTATTCTCTACGGAGCCGGGATCGTATTCCTGGCCTATGAGGGCTTCGGGTTGATCACCAATGCCGGAGCGGATATGAAGCATGTGCATAAGAATCTGCCGCGCGCGCTCCTGCTGAGCGTAATCATCACCATGGTGATTTATATCGGAGTGGTCCTGGTGGTGCTGGGCAACCTGCCGGTAGAAAAGGTGGTGGAAGCGAAAGAATACGCTCTGGCGGCGGCCGCCGAACCCTTCCTTGGCAAAACTGGATTCACCATTGTCGCCATCGCAGCGGTGTTTTCCACGGCATCAGCCATCAACGCCACCCTGTACGGCGGCGCGAATGTCAGCTACATTATCTCCCGTTATGGCAGCTTGCCGCCGATCTTCGCCCGCAAAGTCTGGGATCGCGCCCGGGAAGGCTTGTTTATTACCGCCGGCCTGGTGCTGGTAATCGCCAATCTGATCGACCTGTCCGGGATCGCCATGCTGGGCAGCGCGGCGTTCCTGATCGTTTACGGCGCGGTCAACGCCGCCCACCTCCGGCTCCGCAAGGAAACCAATGGCAATGCCTTCGTGATCTGGTTCGGCCTGCTGGGCTGCATCGCCACCTTCATCGTGCTGACCATCTACGAGATCGGCCACTCCCTGCAAACATTGATTATCCTGGCGATCATAGTGGCGCTCTGCTTCGCCGGAGAAGCGACCTATCGGCACTTTCTGCGTCGCATCATCTCAGCGCGAGGTGAAGAGGAACGTGAACATGACGAGGAAGCACAAGATTCCTGATCCAGATACTTCTCGGAACAGATGGCATGGCCCGGTTCGCGGGGCGCTCACGGCTGCGTAAGCATGACAGGCATGGCCCGGTTTGCGGATCGCTCGCGGCTGCGTACGTATAACAGGCATGGCCCGGTTTGCGGATCGCTCACAGATGTATACGGGTTGCTGATCCCAATGAACGAGAAGGCCATCCACAAGTCAGCGTAAGTAAGCAAGCCGGGAGCCTGAATCGCACGTTCCATCTGCTCGCGTCCCGACTTGCCCCACAACCGGATCGCGCAGGTTCCTTTATTCCAAGCATTGCACCTGTAGACCGTCCACGAACACACCCGCACGGCAAATCGGGCCATGCGCTTTGTGGTGATATGGCTGGTTTGCGGATCGAGCACGTTCCTTTATTCCAAGCATTGCGCCAGTAGACCGTCCACGAACACACCCGCACGGCAAATCGGGCCATGCCATCAGTTTTATGAAATCGCGAGCTGAACGGGGTTGCCATAAGTCTCATGCTCGACGCCTGTTACGCCATCTGAAACGGCTGAAAGCCGTCGCAGCCCATAAGGGGTCACAATTCCCCGGCCTTGAACCAACACACGACTTTTCATTGTCTTACCCCTCAACTTGATTTGTTAACCAGGCCTAACCCAAGTCGGGTATTGGATCACACCCGTCTCTCCCGGGGCAGTTGGCGTTCGAATACACCTCACAATAAGAAACCCGGACATCCAATAACGCACCGATGTATTTGAGGAACAACAAGTAAACAATGGGGCGTTCCTTATTCAGTATTACGAATTACTGAAAAATAATATTCTATTTCTTTTGAAGTTACGTTGCACAGCTTTTTCTCTTCCTGCTAGATTGATATTCATACGCCTTTCCTGGCACTTGTTTCACTTGATCGACAGCAACGGGAATTCAACCACGGAGTCAGCCTGGAGACAGATATTAGGGTCCGTTGCACCCGCTATGGAAAACAGGCGTCAGCTCAGAACCATTCATAGCTGGTGCAACGGACCACGAGAAACAGCATAACGGGAGAGTGACGATGGCTCAACACATCGTAGTCGATCCCGTCACACGCATCGAAGGTCACCTGAAGATCGAAGCGGTAGTCGATGGTGGCCGGGTAAAGGAGGCGAAAAGCTCCGGGATGCTGTGGCGTGGGATCGAACAGATCCTGGCCGGTCGAAATCCACTGGACGCTCAACGGATCACACAACGCATCTGCGGGGTGTGTCCCACCGGCCACGCTACAGCTTCAACCCTCAACCTTGATTCGGCGCTGGGGGTCAACGACAAGATCCCCGACAACGGCCGCATCATCCGCAACCTCATCCTCGGCAGCAACTTCATCCAGTCCCACATTTTGCACTTCTACCACCTGGCGGCGCTCGACTATGTCGACGTGACAGCGGTGGCGGGGTATGACGGCGGGGATCCGGACCTGAAGCAGGTGGCCCGTTTCATCAAGCAGGGCTCGCTGGCTCCCTTCGTACCCAGGTACGAGGGCGATTACCGGCTGCCGAAGAAGGTGAACATCGCCGCAGTGAAGCACTACGTCGAGGCGCTCAACATGCGGCGGCTGGCGCAGGAGTGCCTGGCCATCTGGGGCGGACACATGCCGCACAACATGGCGATGATGCCCGGCGGAGTGACCGAGAATCCCACAGTGGACAAGATCGCCGATTTCCGGTGGCGGTTGCAGAAGCTGCGTGAGTTCATCGACAACACCTACATCCCGGATGTAGTGGCGGTGGCGGGTGTGTATGATGACTATTTCGGCATCGGCGGCGGTGTGGGCAACTACCTCAGCTACGGCTGCTTCGAGCTGGACAGTGAGCCGGATCTGACCAGGCGGAAACGGCTGCTGCCCATGGGCCGTGTCTCAGCGGCGGATCTGAAACCGCAACCGGTCGATCCCTCCAAGATCACCGAACAGGTGAAGCACTCCTGGTACAAGTCAGGCACAAACCTGCATCCATCCAATGGTGAAACGGCGCCGGACCGTGAGAAAAACGGCGCGTACTCCTGGCTGAAGTCGCCAAGGTACGACGGCGAGGTCTACGAAGTGGGTCCGTTGGCGCGGCAGCTCAACGCCTATGTGCGCGGGTTCGGACCGACGAAGGAGCTGGTGGATCAGACGCTGGCGCATTTCCGTGCGGGGCCGTCGGCGCTGGTGTCCGTGTGCGGACGTCACGCCGCTCGCGCACTGGAAACGAAGATCGTCGCCGATCAGATGGCCGATTGGGTCTTGCAGTTGAAGCCGGGCGAGCCGGTACACGCCAGGTTCGAGATCCCTGAATCATCGCAGGGGATGGGGTTGACGGAAGCGCCGCGCGGCGCGTTGGGCCACTGGATCACCATCAAGAACAAGAACATCGGCAACTACCAGTGCGTGGTGCCGACGACGTGGAACGGCAGCCCGCGCGACGACAAGGACCAACCGGGACCGTTCGAGCAGGCCATGGAGGGAACCCGGGTGCGGGATCCGAAGAACCCGTTCGAGCTGGTCCGTATCGTGCGTTCGTTTGATCCCTGCCTTGCCTGCGCGATTCACGTGGTGAACGCCAAGGGCGCGGAGATGGCGAAATTCGTGATCGGATAACCCATGGACGTTTCCTTTTCAGACAAGAAGCCGGTGCTGGTTTTGGGAGTCGGCAACACGATCCAGATGGACGACGGAGTCGGAGTGCATGTGGCGAATCGTCTCATGGCTCTGGACCTGCCCGACGAGGTGGAAGTGGTGGACGGCGGCATTCTGGGCGTCGACCTGCTCTCCATCATCGAGGGCTGTCGCCGGATGATCGTGATCGACGCCGTGGACGCGGGCATGGAAGCCGGAACGCTGTTCCGTTTCACCCCGGCGGACATGGTGGACGACCTGATTCCCGCCCAATCCCTGCATCAGGTGGGCTTGCTGGAAACGTTACAGATGGCGGCTTTGCTGGGACGTGCGCCGGAGGAGACAGTGATCTTCGGAGTGCAACCCGGCGAAGTGGACTGGGGGTTAACCCTCACGGAAGCCGTGGAAGCGAAGCTGGACCTGCTGGTCGACAAAGTCACCGACGAGATCGACATGCAGGTGGCAACGCTGCGCCGGACGGAGGCAAGTCTTGAAAAGACAGGAGGTTCTTGTGAGTAACAATAAAGAATTCACGCGCCGGGATTTCCTCAACCTGATCGGTCAGGGGACCGCAGGCATTGTGGGATTGAACCTGCTGGGGATCCCGGGGTTTCAGAAGCTGTTCGCCCAGGCGGTAGCGCAAGTGCCGGTGGTCTGGTTGCAAGCCGGATCCTGCACCGGCTGCTCGGTGTCGTTGCTGAACGCGGTCAGCCCCACCATCCAGGACCTGCTTCTGGACGAAGTGGTGCCCGGCCAGCACATCAGCCTGGCGTTTCACCCCACCGTGATGGCCGGTCAGGGACACGGCGCCATGGAAGTGATCGACAAGTACAAGCAGGGCAACGACCCGTTTGTGCTGGTGATCGAGGGGTCTGTGTCCACCAGGGACGGCGGGATCTATTGCGAGGTGGGCGAGAAGGACGGGCATGGTATCCCGTTGTTGCAGCATGTCAAGGAGCTGGCCCCGAACGCGATGGCGGTGATCAACATGGGCGCCTGCTCGGCGTACGGCGGCATTCCCATGGCGGCCCCCAACCCGACCGGGATCAAGCCGGTAAGCACGGTCCTGGCGGAGAACGGCATCAGCACGCCGGTGGTGAATGTGCCCGGCTGCCCGCCGCATCCGGACTGGTTCATCGGGACGGTGGCCACGGTGCTGCTGGGCGGACTGGAGGCGCTGGATTTGGATGAACACGGCCGCCTGAAGACGTTCTACAGCGGCAAGATCCACGACAACTGCCAGTACCGCGGGCAGTACGACGACGGCCGCCTGGCGCAGGATTTCGGCGAGGAGGGCTGCCTGTATTCGCTCGGCTGCCGGGGACCGTCAACATATGCCGACTGCCCGCACCGCAAGTGGAACAACGCGGTGAGCTGGTGTATCGGCAGCGGGAGTCCCTGTATCGGGTGCGTTGAACCGGGCTTCCCGTTCGAGCAGTCCATCCTGGTTCCGCTCCGGCCGAATGAACCGTCGCCGGGCGATGTGCCGCCGATCGTGTCGGATCGCAACAGCGGCACATGGGCTGGGATCACCGGCGTGGTGGGCGCGGGCGCGGGTGTCGCGGTGGGAGTCGGCCTGGCGTCGTCACGACGGAAGAAACAGGAGCAGGACTCCGAAGCAGACACGGAATCCTGAGCCGAAAGGAGGATGCGATGGCGGTTGATCGCCGTGCATTTTTAAGAATGTCCGCCGGAGCTGCGGGGGGCTGTCTCCTGGCGACAGAAGTAGCGCTCGCGTCACCCGGAAAGAAGCAGGACGAGTTCTCCCGGAACATCGCCATGCTGAACGACCTGACGAAATGTGTCGGGTGCCGGGCATGCCAGAGCGCCTGCAAAAGCTATTACGACCTGGAACAGATCGGCCCTACGGAAGGGATCGATACGCCGGGCGGGCTCTCCGCGGCCAACTACACGGTCATCAAGCAGTACAGGGAAGGCGACGAACAGGCCTATATCAAACGGCAGTGCATGCACTGCAACCACCCCTCTTGTGTCTCGGCCTGCCCGGTAGCGGCTCTGAAAAAACAGGAAAACGGGGCGATCACCTACGATCCCGACGCCTGCATCGGCTGCCGGTATTGCATGGTCGCTTGTCCGTTCAACGTCCCGCGTTTTGAATACGACAAAGCGACGCCCGTGATCCAGAAGTGTACTTTCTGTTATGACCGGGTCACACAGGGCGAGGAACCCGTGTGCGAGATCGTATGTCCCACCGGCGCGATCAGTTTCGGGACGCGCGAGGAGATACTCGCCGAAGCCCACCGCCGCATCGAGGCCGATCCGGACAAATACGTGGACGAGGTCTACGGCGAGACGGTGGCCGGGGGAACATCGGTGTTGTACCTCGCTGGAGTGCCGTTTGAAAAGCTGGGCCTGCGTGACTTCGGCGACGAGCCCCTGCCGGAGCTGGCGGAAAACATCCAGCACGGCATCTTCAAGTATTTCGTCGCCCCGATCGCGCTGTTCGGGCTGTTGGGACTGACACGGATTGCGAACATGCAATGTGATCCGGATGACGAAGACTGCATTGAGGAGTGAGGCATGGACGAACCAAGATTTCGTAAGCCGAAGCCTCACCTGCCGACGAAGGAAGACATCCAGAAATATGAGGATGTCTGGGAGAAATTTCCCCGGTCGCCCCAGGAGAAGCCCCTGTGGACGCCAGCCTTCAAGACGGGTGTTGCGCTGATTGTGGTGGGTGCGATCCTGCTCCTCATCCGGTTTATTTTCGGACTGGGGTCCATCACCAACCTGTCCCAGGGCTTCCCCTGGGGGTTGTGGATCGCATTTGACGTTGTGGTAGGCATTGCCCTCGCGGCGGGCGGCTTTGTCACCGCGGCGATGGTGTACATCTTCAACCTGGGTAAGTATTCCCCGCTGGTGCGTCCGGCGCTGCTGACGGCGCTGCTGGGCTACGCCATGGCGGGGTTCGGCGTGTTCATCGACATCGGCCGCTGGTGGCAGGTGTACAACCCGGTGTTGCCCTGGCACTGGCAGGGCGCGTCGGCGCTGTTTGAAGTCGCCCTCTGTGTCATGAGCTACCTGCTGGTGCTGGTTATCGAGTTCACGCCAACCGTGATTGACAAGGTCTCCACCAACCCGGACAGCGGCCTGAAGCGTTTCCTTGTAAAAATCCGGCCCTTCCTGGAAAAGGTGATGATTCTGTTCATCATCCTGGGCGTGGTGATTTCCACGTTGCACCAGAGTTCGCTGGGCTCGATCATGCTGCTGATGAGCCACCGTCTGCACGCGTTGTGGTTCACCCCCTGGCTGCCGCTGTTGTTCCTGTTGAGCGCCATTGCGGTGGGCATGCACGTGGTCATCGTGGAGAGCCAGATCAGCGCGAAGGCGTTCGGAAGGCGTATCGAGATGCCGTTGCTGTCCGGTCTGGCCAAGCGCAGCATCGCTTTCCTCGGGCTCTATGTCATCGTGAAATTCATGGACCTGATCTGGGCCGGTGAATTTCCGATGCTGTTCACGAGCTGGTGGGGGCTGCTCTGGTGGGCGGAAATCCTGCTGTTCGGCATGGTTCCGGTCTTCCTGCTGTCGTTCAAGGCGTTCCGGAGGGATCCGAAATACCTGTTCTGGATCTCCTGGATGGTCATCGCCGGGCTGATTCTGAACCGGTTCAACGTGTACCTGTTCGCATTGCAGGCCTACGACGGCTGGAGCTATTTCCCGACGATCTGGGAGGTGCTTGTCTCCAGCATGATTGTTGCGATCATCTTCGTGGGTTACAAGGTGCTGGCCAACTACCTGCCGGTGCTGCACAAGGAGGAAGGCCTTGCGGAAGCCAAGGCGCATTAGTGGCGCGTTTCACGTGAAGTGACGGATGCTGGGTTGTAGAGTCAATACCAGAGCGAATAGAGTTCCCTGGAAGGGAACCATGTGGATAGCGCTATGCGTAAGCGCCGCGATTGGGTCGATTCCGCCATCTTATCGACCCTGGAAGGGTCACACAAAGTCTGATACTGATCATCCCGGATTGTGTCACCCTTCCAGGGTTCATCATAAAGCAGGTGGGCTCACTGTTTCACTGGGCTGACGCCCCGCGCTATCCACATTACGCCCCGCCGGGGCTTCTAATGAATCCATCACTTCAGCTGAGACGGTCCACTGGCTTTGACGGCATAGCCCGGTTTGCTGTGCGCTTGCGGGCGGCCTGAAATCACAAACAGCGATGGATGACGCCGGACAGGTCTGCGGGTAACTTATACTCGGTTTATGCGTTTATGTGGTATGAGTAGCGAGTAGTATCAGGGCTTC
>CAZYOC010000013.1:0-31810 GCA_964648415.1 uncultured bacterium
CGAGATTGCGAAAACACGATCAAGAAGACTGAACATATGAACCGGACAGTTCTGACTGTTGCTCTCACCAGCGAACCCCTCCGATTTCGCCCTGAAGCCAAAGCTGGCCTAGCCGATAGTCTTCCACCATTTCTTTCAGTTCCTGGTTGTTTTCCAGACGTTTTGCTACTGTGGAGTTCTGATGCTTCTCTACAACAACCACTGCTTCCGGGTTGTCCGTGAGTGCGTCAATCAGGATATCAGAGTGTGTTGTAACAATAAGTTGAGTTCGCTCAGAAGCCGCCTCCAACAAGGAAGCGATTTTGGGAAGCATGTCCGGGTGTAGCCCAAGCTCCGGTTCTTCGATACAGATGAGGGGTGGCGGGTCAGGATCACACAGGATAGCGAGTAAGCAGAGATAGCGTAATGTTCCATCCGAAAGACGACTGGCGGGAATGATAAAATCACTTTCCGTAAGAAACACCTCTACAGTGCCGCCTTGGATTCGTACATCAAAATCGGTGAGACCATCGTACAATTCCGATAAATGATCAAGTATAAGTTTCTTTACTTTTGGAATTCCACGCAGATGATTCAGAAAAAGCCCGAGATTTGAAAAATCCTCTTCCAGACGATCACTGGGTAAATCAGCCGATTGAGGAAGACGAAACACGGAGGAACGACCAAACGACCATTCCCTGTAGAGACGTATTTTGGCATACTGGTTAGCCAGATACGTCAATTCTGGATAAAGATCAGGGTCTTTTCGTTGGGAGAGGATTGACTCGTCAGGAGCGACATCTTCGCGGTGCAGATGCCTTTTCTCGCTTTCTTGATCCTCGCGCTTCATATATAGAACGGGTCGTCCTTGTTGATAATGATAGTAGATTAAAGATCCTTTCTCTTCATACCCACAATAAGGTTGCTCGTTTGCAATTAGCTCGTCAACCAAATCGAATTGTGAGCTTGTTTCAGTAAACTCAATCATATGTCTCAGAGAAATTGCCCCCTGCTTGTTTTCTAAAATAGCGTCAACCTTGGCAGTGTCATTATCCGCACCCTTCCATATCCATTCGCCTACGCCGCCACCCTTGCCACGCAGAGATGCAGTCAGGTTTTTCGCAGAAGATCGAAGAAAACCAATGGCTTCTATCAGATTGGACTTCCCTGATCCATTTGGACCGATGAGGACGTTCAGGTTTTGTAATGGCAATGGTGGTGATTCCGGGCCAAACGACAAAATTCCTTTCAAATCAAGCTGCCTGATCAGCACGGTGCTCTCCTCTTGCGATCCTTACAACATCCAGCCCGAATATTTCACGAGGAACCACAGTAGTGGTTCACGCCGGCTTGCTCGAATACGATAACCGCAGATTTGTCCGGCATTATCCATCGCTGATTGTGATTTCAGACCACACTCAAGCGCACAGCAAACCGGGCCATGCAGCATGTTTCGTGAAAATATCCGGGCTTCTGGCGTAATCACGTCTTCCTGCGCCACTGCCGGTCGGTCTCGAATAACTGCCAGACAGCGTCGATCATCCCGGCGATGATATGCCCGATGCAGGAACCACCGCAGTGATGGCCAGGAACGAAAACCAACGCGGAACAGACATGGTTCCTCTGTGCTGACGTGTTATATTCTTGCACCTTGTCTGGATCCCAGCCTGCGCTGGGATGAGAGTAGTTTCTACTCTGTGACTGTCTTTTCCAATCTGTGACTGTCTTTTCCAAAGGAATGATGTTCGTTTCTATGTATAATACACCACCTTAATCCCCGAAATGTTCACGGATTAACTCCCGCGCCAATTCCACCGCCTTGTAATCCTGCTCGTCGCGCAGGGGCATCTCCTGTACCTCGATCAGAAATTGTCTCGCCTTGTCCTTGTCGCGTTTCTCTTCCAGCAGGAAGTCGGCGTATTCCACCTTGCACTGGATCATGTTTCCGCCGGAGACCTCCAGTGCGCGGTCGAAGTAATACTCCACGCTGTCCTCCTTCGCCCAGCCAAGCCCCATGGGGACACGTACAAACGCCGACTTCTCGATCAGCTTTTTGTGGGTGCGCCCGTAAACATACAGCGCGATGGGGATGGAATCGCTTTTGGCGATGGCGTTCAGGCAGGATTCACGCACCTGCTTCACCAGGCCGATGGAGGCGAACACGCCTTTGAACAACGCCACTCGTCCGCAGGCGATGGCCAGCGTCTGGTGGGCGAGGGCGTTGGAGGAATCCATCGCGACCGCCTGCTCGGCTTCGGCCTTGGCCTGTTCATACAAACGCAGCGCGGCGTCTTCCTGATCCTCGCCCAGATTCTCGCCCTTGTCGATCCGAGACCGCGCCAGCCGCCACAGCGTTTCGGCGTCCTCACCGCCCGAGGCGTCCAGCACATCAATCGCCTTCTGAGGCTGCCAGGAATCGCTGTACAGGTCCGCCTGCTCCAGCGGATCGTCGCTCAACGCCGCCAGGGAATCCGCCACGCCCGGGTCCAGCCGACCCGTGGCCCCAAAACAAACGCTCACCCCCAACAGCACCACCACCAGCGCAACCGGCCACCGCCCCCCACGAGTGTTCCGCATCAGACTCTCCCCCCGTTGACGTCCAGCATTTCATGCGAATACAGGAAGCGCTTGATGGTCCGCTTGGTGGTCTTCTGGAATTCCTCCTCGAAGACCCGAAACGTGCGGATCCGCTTGTAATCGGCCAGGTTTTTCTGCGTTTCCCGGATCTCTTTCTTGATCAGCTCATGCACGTCCTCGTGCATCGGCGCGGCAATGCCCTTCTGTTCGAAATAGAGGTCCACCTGCTCGTAGTCGGGATGGATCAGCGCCCCGACCTCGTCGCCCATGCCCTTGGCGCGCGGGATGCCCAGCACCACCGACTCGGCAATGTAGTGGCTCCGGTTCAGGTAGAACTCGATCTCTTCCGGGTAAACATTCTTCCCGCCGCCGGTTACCAGCATGGCCTTCTTCCTGCCGGTGATCTGCAAGCTGTTGTCCGGATGCACCAGGCCCAGGTCGCCGGTTTTGAACCAGCCATCGTCGGTGAACACTTCACGGGTGGCGTCATCCTTCTTGTAGTACCCTTTGAAGACGTTCGGTCCCTTGATGCAGATTTCGCCCACACCCTGGTCGTTGGGGTCGAGTATCATGTGCTCGACACCGGGGATAGGCGGGCCGACAGTGACGTTGTTGAGTGCGTTGGGACGGACGGCGTGAGTTACCGGCGAGGTCTCGGTCAGGCCGTAGCCCTGCAACATCGTCATACCCAACCGGTTGAAAAACAGCGCCACTTCAGGATCCAGCGGCCCGCCGCCGGACACGAAGAACCGGATGGTGCTGAAGCCGGCCTTTTCGCGCAACCCCTTGAACAGCTTCCCGCCCAGGCTCAAGCCGATTTTTTTGCCCATCTTCACCACGCGCATCAGCGTGTTAACCAGCTTCTCCTTGCCCTTTTTCTTGATGCCGCGCTGTATGCCCTGCATCATCTTCTCATACAGCAGGGGTACGCCGATCATAATGGTCACGCCGGTGTCCTTGATGCCGCTGATGATGTCGTTGCTCTTGAGGCTGATGGCGAAGGTGATCGAACTACCGCAGTAAAGGGCCAGCAGGAAGCCGGTAGTGGCCTCGAAACTGTGATGCACCGGCAACACGGACAGGAAGACATCGTCCGGGCCGACGGGGAAAATGCGTGACGCCGAGGCGGTGTTGGACACCAGGTTGCGCTGGGTGAGCATCACGCCTTTGCTGTGGCCGGTGGTCCCGGAGGTGTAGAGGATAGCCGCCAGCTCGTCGAGGCTGCGCCTGGGCAGCTCGTGCTTCAGCTTGTCGCCGCGCTTGATGACCTCATTGAGGGGGACCACGTCCGCCGGAGCCTTCCCGACCGTGCAGATCAGTTTCTCCACGCATTTCATCTTGGCGACTTCTTCCAGCGTCTCGAGGTAGGAAGCGCCGGCGAAGAGCATTCTCGAACCGGAATCGGTCAGAACATGCCGCATGCCCGAGGGCGGCAGGAGACGATCCACCGGGATACACACCGCCCCGGCCATCTGGATGCCGAGATAACTCATCTCCCACTGCGGGCTGTTGTCGCCCAGAATCGCGATGTGATCGCCGGGCTTGACGCCTTCCGCAATCAGCCAGCGGGCGATGGCCTTCGTCCGCCGGTGCAGCTCGTTATAGGTGATCTCGACGTACTGCTTGCCGTTCCACGACCGCATGGCGGGCCGTTCCCCGAAATCCCGCGCCCCGCGAGCCGTCAGCTCGCTCAACGGAAACACCCCCCGGTCATCCCGCAACAGCTCTGCCCCTCGACCCATGATCCTCCCCAATGGTAGTCAAACCAGATTTGGCAAGAAAGGAAGTTGCACTCCCAACCTTACAAAATGCAACAACCTCGGGCAAAGTTTTGGAAATCAAGTGGCGGGTTATTGGGAGGCGGGAGCCGGAAAAGTGCCATGAATACTGTTTGTTGTGATTGCCTTTGCAGTGACTTCATTATGGATCCAAGTATTGCTTCCGCCAGAAACGAGCCTAATATAGCCAGTTATAGACCTTTATATGGTTAAAGTTGATAACGTCTAGTTTTTGGCTTTGTAGAATTTGTGATAGACGAAAATCGTCTGTAAGGATCAAAATGCCTTTTTCTGATAATGCTTTAATCCCGGAATCGGTTAATCCAATCGTTGCAAAATAGGGATCTGTCGTTACTTCTTTACTTTGCACGTATTCTTCTTTTAATATTCTAATAGAATCTTGCATGTCTTGAAATACTTTCTTGCGCCGCGAAGATTCAAGTTGTCCGGCAAGATTGCTGACTTCAGTAAGGATATTGGGTGTCGTATAGACCTGTGAAAACATTCCAAATAAAACCTGTAATGTCTTGTAATCGTTTGGAACATATTTCGAAGTGTTTTTGAATAGTGGAATATAGTTTGGATCGTAGTTTCCTATAAAATGCAATAAAAGGATATTGGTATCAATCAATATGCCCTTATTATTGTACTTGTTAATTAGTCTTTTTGTGTATCTTCTCATTGTGGTTGTTGGCTTGGGTTTCTAAAACGCATGGATTTGACAATGCCAGTGTCATTATCAATTTTGAAGATTTTATAATCGCGCTGGTGCTGACCATGACCACCCGAAAGCATCAATAAAGGGTTTTGTTCACGTATCAATCCTAACGTGACATTCCAAATGTTGTTCTCGTCGTCGAATTCGATTTCCTCCAACGTCAGGTCATTGTACTCTGTTTCCCTGAAAGTATCTTGAACAAAGTCAACAGCGATTTTGACAGCCTCTTTAGCATCCATGAAATCCTCCAAACAATCAGCTTTTCCCCGGCATCTTAATATCGTACTGCTCGATCTTCCGGTCAAGCGTGGTCCGGGCGATATTCAATTCTTCGCAGGTCTGTTTCTTTTTCCAGCCGGTGACTTGCAGGGCGTGGAGGATGTAGCGTCGTTCCACCTCGTCCAACGGCGCCAGCTCGCGCGGGAACAGGAAGCCCTCGCCGGCGCCGCCCCCCTGGCCCTCGTCCGGCTCGCCGTGCACCATCGGCGGCAGGTATTCCGGCATCAGCACGTCGCCCTTGGCCATCACCGCCGCGTGGCGCAGGATGTTCTCCAGCTCGCGGACGTTACCGGGGTAGTCGTGCTGCTTCAGCAGGTCCACGGTTTCCGGGTCCAGCGCGCGGATCTCGCAGCCCAGGTCGCTGTTGATCTTGTCCATGAGGAACTCGGCCAGGCGCGGGATGTCGGCGCGACGCTCCCTCAGCGGCGGCGCCTCAATGCTCACTACCGCCAGCCGGTAGTAGAGATCCTCGCGGAAGGTCCCTTCCTTCACCATTGTCTTCAGGTCACGGTGGGTGGCGGCCATCACGCGGGCGTTGAACTCGATGCGTTTCGTCCCGCCCACACGGTTGAACTCCTTCTCCTGCAAGACGCGCAGCAGTTTGGCCTGCATACTCAAGGGGATGTCGCCGATCTCGTCGAGGAACAGCGTACCGCCGGCGGCCACCTCGAACTTGCCGCGTGTGGTCGCCACCGCGCCGGTGAACGCGCCTTTCTCGTGGCCGAACAGTTCGCTCTCGATCAACCCTTCCGGGATGGCGCTGCAGTTGATGGCGACAAACGGCTGGTCCTTCATCGGGCTGTTGTAATGGATGGCCTTGGCGATCAGCTCCTTGCCTGTGCCGGACTCGCCGGTGATGAGCACACTGACGCGGCTGGTGGTCACCTGCCCGATGGTCTTGAAGATCTCCTGCATGGCCGGGGTGGAGCCGACCACGTTGTTCATCTTGTACTTCTCGGTGATTTCCTTGACCATCTGCTTGTAATGGCGCTCGCGCTGCACGGTATTAAGCGCACGGTCGATGGTCATCTCCATCTCGGTGGTGTCGATGGGCTTGCGGACGTACTCGAACGCGCCGAGCTGCATGGCCCTGATGGTGGTTTCCATGTCCTCGTAGGCGGTGATCATGATGACCGGCAGTTCGGGGCGGGCGCTCTTGACATGGCCCAGGAAGGTGATACCGTCCATCTTCGGCATGCGAATGTCGCAGAGGATCAGGTCGGGCTCCTCGGTTTCGACGAGTTTGAGGCCGTTCTCTCCCGTGTGCGCCACCACCCACTCGTAGCGGTCTTCGCCCACGTTCAACTCGATGGATTCACACAGTTTTTCGTCGTCGTCGACCAACAGGATCTTCGCCATCACCGGCTCTCCTTCGCTCGCACTCGTCAGGAAGTAGTAATTCTTAACAGGATACTTAGGATAACTAGGATGATAAGGATAAGGACAAGTAAAGAAAGTAAAGAAAGTGAAAAAAGTGAAAAAAGAAAAAGAAAAAGAAAAAGAAAAAGAAACAGAAAAAGAAACAGAAACAGAAACAGAAACAGAAACAGAAACAGAAACAGATACAGATACAGATACGTAGCGATACAATGATCAGAGCGACTGTTGACTTCAGCTTCAAATGTCGAGCACATTAATTCTTAATTAATCAGTTATCCTTGATATCCTGAATATCCTTACCATCCTGTTAAGAATTCTTCCCATCACGTCGGCATGACTCGCAGTGCAGAGGGATCATCGAGGCGGCCGGGCGGGGCTTCCGGCAGACGGATATAGAACACCGTCCCCTTCCCCGGCTCCGAAGAGCATTCCAGCTCGCCCCCGTGTTCCTGCACCGACTTCAAGGCGTTGGGCAGGCCCAACCCGGTACCGTTCGCTTTTGTCGTAAAGAAGGGATGAAAAATGTCCCGGCGCAACTCTTCAGGAATGCCCGGGCCGTTGTCTTTCACGATCAGTTCCAGTCCGCGGCCATAGGTCTCCGCCCGCAGCCGGATCTCGCCATCCTCCTCGATCGCCTGGGCGGCGTTCAGGATCAGGTTCGAGAGTGTGGTGGTCATCCGGGAGGGATCGGCCTTGATCACCGGGAGACCGTCGGGAATATCATACACCACGTTGATGTTGCGGTTCTCCACCTCAGCACTCACGACCGCCATGGCGGCCTTGAACAGTTCTTCAGCAGTGGTGTCGTGAACTTCGAGCCGTGTCCGGCGCGCCAGGTGCATCATCTCGCCGATGGTGCTGTCCACCCGTTCGATCGCCTCCAGGCTGATCTCCACCCGCCGGCGGTTGCGTTTGTCCAGGCTGTCGAAACGGCTCAGTCCCTGCAGGTTCATCTTCACGCTGGAGAGCGGGTTGCGGATCTCATGGGCGATTCCGCTGGCGAGTTGCCCCACCGAGGCCAGTTTTTCGCTTTCGAACAGCCGCTGCCGTACGTCCTGAGTATGGCGCAGCATCACCAGGTTGTCCACCGTCACCGCGATCACCGGCGCGAGGTCCACCAGGATCTCCCGGTCCTGTTGATCATACGGCTCGCCGTCGATTTTCGGCCCCAGCAGCAGCAGACCGACCAGCCGTTCCCGGAACGTCAGCGGCACAATCTCCCTCGCCACTTCGGAGGTCATCGTGCGGGCGTCGAACGTGGTCATCGGGTGGTCGTCCTCACGGATGCGTTCCACGACGGAATAGAGTTTTTCACCGGTCAGGCGGATGTGGGTGACCTCCAGGACTTCGGTCTCGTCGTAGTAGAGGGATAGCTGCAAGTCGGACACGTTGATCAACCGGCGGACTTCCTCCAGGATGGCGCGGCTCAGGTCGAGGACGTCGGAGGAGTGGGTCGCCAGTTCACGCAGGCTGGTGAGCCGGTCGCGCAGTTCATCGGCGATGATGAAGTCCTCGCGGTGCAGCAGCCGGATGGACAGGTTCCGGATGCCGATGAGGACGAAGGTCATCAGTACAACGAGCAGCAGTGCGAAAAAGCTGAAGGGGAT
Organism: uncultured bacterium; assembly: GCA_964648415.1. Taxonomy (GTDB): domain Bacteria; phylum Electryoneota; class Electryoneia; order Electryoneales; family Electryoneaceae. Next base: position 8,319 of record CAZYOC010000013.1, read on the forward strand.
TCCGAAGCGCTCCACCAGGGGGCGGCAGAGGGTTTCACCCGCCTCGAAGCCCGCCACCACGGCCACTGCGGCGGCGAAGTACACGAGAAACCGTTTGGTGGATTTCGAGAGCCTCATGGCTGTGCCACGTTTCCAGTAGACTGTTGCCTCCGTAATGAGCGATATCCGCCCCGGGCAGCTTGTGGTGAGCAGCAGGGCTTCACATCGCTCCCAACGATGAACTCAAGCCAGCGTTTACGTAAGGGTAGTTCATCGCTGCCCGGGTCTAAACTAAAAATCAGCAACTGGTTACAGTTTTACTATAAACCCGGGCAGCGAGTGTAAAACGGTGACCTGCGTCAGCGATTCGTTCATAGCTATGGTGAATATGTATCCAAGCAGCTCACAGCAAGCTTCCCGGGGCAAATCCTGCATAACCACTTAATCTATGAGCAACGTTCATTAAAAGGAATCCGGACTGTTGACGATCATGCGCGCCTTATCACGAAAAGGCGGCCCGATGTCGAGATCGAGAGCCAGTTCAAAGGAAGAACGCGCCAGGTCCTCATCGCCCACACGCCAGGCCACATCGCCATGCACCCACCAGACCAGCGCGCTTTCCGGCCAGAGGGCATGGGCCTGTTCGATCATCCCATAGGAACGTTGCGCGCCTTCAACACCTTGCCCGGCCACATTCATCTCGGCGCGAGTCAGCAGCAGTTTGGCCTGCAGAATGTCGTTGCCTGCGTACGCGATTGTGGCCTTTTTATACTCTTGCAACGCCTGGATCCATTTCTGAGCGGCGAAATGCTCGTCGCCGTTCATCTCCGCAAACCGCGCTTCCTGGATTCGGCTCTCAATGTTGGCCAGCCGGCTGTTGACATTCTCCAGGCCGGTTCCCTTGCGGATTTCCTGCAGCAGCATGTGCTTGGCATGGGAAAGATGTCCGGTGTGCATGGCGGCGTTGATGTACATGGACCGTTCATCGCCCGCCAGCGAGGTGTCGAGGAGTCCCTCGAAGTATTCCCAGGCCTGAGTCGTATCGCCCATCAGGTAGGCCGCTTTTGCGACGACCAGCATGGCGTTCATATCCTCGGGATGCGCCGTCAGCCAGCTTTCACCCTGCAGCACTGCGGCTTCGTAGTTGCCTTCCTCGAAGTATGGCTGGGGAGGCTTCAGCGAGGGGCCGCACTGCAGGGCGAGCAAGGCCAGGCTTGTGACCAACAGGAGCAGCATGCCCTGTTGCAGTGACGTTCTGGATTGCTTCACGTTCGCCTCCTTGTCCTTCGTGCTTACAGCTGTAGCTGGTTGGCGCCGCCGACGACAATGTTAGTGGTATCTTCGGCCGCTACTTCGCCCAACGCATTCTCGTAGTAGGCCCGGATGATACACGCACCTTCGACTTCCGACCAGAAGTAGTACGGTTCAGTCAAACCGTGCGAGGTGGTAGAATCCGATGTCGCCGGGTAATCCGGGTAAAACTCACCAAACGGTGTATCCGGTTGATGGGGCGGGTACGCCTCGAAATGGATTTGCGCTCCGCTCACACTTCGCGGTGCGTCCTGGGTTCCCTGGAACACTATGCAGAACAATTGCACCTGTTCACCCACATTGGGTTGGTTATTGTAAACATTGAGATTCAGGTTATGCAGTGACCATTCCACGCGTACTTCAGTGGAGGCGCTGTCCTGCAGGTTTCCAAACCCATCCCGGTACTCAGCTACAATGACCGCAGTTCCCTCCGTCTCCGAAGTAAAAATAACATTGGTCCCCATGCCGCGCGGGTTAATCGTGTCGGTATAGGCTTGAGTCAAATTCAGATAACCGATCGCTTCGCCGGGATTGGTTCGGTTCATCAGTGAAAAATACAGCAATGCATTGTCCTGCCGAGCTCCGTTTGGATTGATCAGGTTCACGGTAAAATAGGTCGATTCGCCCGCTTCAATCAGGTCGCGAGCCGGTTCAATGCTGACCGTGTACGAGCTTGTCGATGGTCCAACACTCGGCCCGCCGGAATCACAGACAACCCCTATACCAAGACTAAGCGCAAACAACGCACTGAACAGAATGGAAACCACAGTCAACCGTCGCGTACCGATCATGGCAACCTCTTACTCCGAAATGACACGTTGTTTGTCAATCCTGCTCAAGATGGTTTGCGCCAGCATCCCAATCAGGGCGCCGCTGGCGACAGCGGCCAGCAGGCTGGGACCAGCCATCACCAGGATGCCGCCGTGACGGGCGAACAGCCAGGCAGCCAGCGCAAACTGTGTCGCCATGTGCAGCCAGCCTCCCAGGGCGGATATGCCGACAGGCCCGAAAGAGTCGCCCGCCAGTTTTCTGGTCAAACCCATACCGGCGACCGCAATCACCGCGCCGCCCGCAGACAATACGATGGTTGGGGACGCCCAGGTTCCCAGCAGAAACGACACCCCGGCCACACGCAGCAGGTTGACCGCCAGCGCCGCCCTGAAGCCCAAGGTAAACAGGGCCAGCACCGCCGCGCCGTTGGCCAGTCCCAGCTTCAGCCAGGGGAGAGGGCGGGGAATCAAATGATCCAACCCTGCCAGCGTCATCCCCACGGCGGTCCACAGGACAATACGCGCCAGCAGGCGATACCCCTGCAATGTGCGCAAACGGGAGGCGGGAGAGAAGGTGTCGCTCATCCCGTCACCCCGTCGATCCGGTCCGCCTTCGGCCCCTCGATTCGCACGACCACGCGGTTGGGTACGCAGATGACCATGCGTCCGGTCCGGCGAACCACACCCATCTTCACACAGGTATGGCGCGGGCAGGCGGAGTCCACAATCCGCACGCCCGCCTCGGTCACCTCGATGATGGTGTCGCCGAGCGGACCGGATACCGTGACGCGCCGCCCCACGTCCTCGAGTTGCAGCACCGCCTCCACACGGCCGTCAACCAGCACCACCGCACGTGCGCCCTGTTCGGTCAACCAGACCGCGGAGACGGCCGTCACCGCGCCGGACAACAGCAGCAGGATGACCAGGAGCGCCCAATCACCTCCTCGAACCAGCCGTAACGGTCGCCCTGCGTCCCGTGTTTCCATATATGTAAGGTAGTTACGCACCCGTGAAAAAGCCACACGAACAGCCCGCGGATTCACGCCGGCGCTCAGCTTATCCGTTGTAGACAGCGAGACATCGCTTGACTCCGCATAGCTTCGCCATTACGTTTTGCACGAAACCGCAACCCAACACCGAAGCGACGGAGGTCCATCATGAAGAAAATTGCAGTCATCCTTGCAGGAGCCGGCGTCTTTGACGGCAGCGAACTGCACGAGGCCGTGCTGACGCTGTACTTTCTGGAAACCAAGGGCGGAGCGTACAAGTGTTTCGCGCCCGACAAGGATCAGATGCATGTGATCAACCACGCCAAGGGGGAGCCGGATGAGAACGACACCCGGAATGTGCTGGTCGAGGCGGCCCGGATTTCGCGCGGCCCCATTCAACCTCTCAGCGAGCTGAAAGCGGAGCACTTCGATGCGCTGGTGATTCCCGGTGGTTTCGGCGCGGCCAAGAACCTGTGTGATTTCGCAGTAAAAGGCGCGGAATGTGATGTTGACCCGGAGGTGCGGCGTATCATCGAGGAGTTCAACGATGTCAACAAACCCATCGCGCCGATGTGTATCGCTCCAGCTGCTGTCGCACGGGTTCTTGGCGGGAAAGGCAAAAAAGTACGCTTGACCATCGGTACCGATCCGGAAACCGCCGCCGCCATCGAAGCCATGGGCGCTGAACATGTCAATTGCAACGTGGACGAGATCGCTGTGGACGAGAACCACAAGGTTGTCTCCACACCCGCCTTCATGCTCGGCCCCGGTGTCTCCGACGTAGCCCAAGGCATCGAAAAACTGGCGCAACAGGTGATAGATTGGTGCTGAATGAACAGCGAGTTGTGCAGGAAGATGACCCGGATCCGTGATGTGGTCCGGGTCTATCGCTTGAGACCGAAAGTCAAGGCTACATGGGAGACCGTCGGATACACAATAACTCATTCGCATCGGGCAGGCACACCCAGATATCCGGCGCGAGCGGCGGTACCGCGATTCCGGCGGGATCCGCGCCGGGAATATCGATCAGCTCAGTCAACAGGCAGGCGGTGGGGGAGACGACCGCAACCTTCCTGTCGCCTTCCAAAGTGATATACACCTGCCGTTCATCATGCGAGTATGCAACCCGGCGTGGAAGATCACCGACCTCAATCGTGGCGATGATGCTCTGGCCGAAGGTGGAGAGCACCGACACCGTCCCGTCCGCATAGTTTGCGCTGAATAGATAACTACCTGCGTAATTCAGCGCCACGCCGCTCGGGTCGGCCCCGACTTCATAGTGTTCCGTGCGTTCGTAGGTCGTCAGTGAGAAGACATGGATTTGCGGATCCAGGGTTCCGGAGTAGTAGATCGCCGTCCCTGCCGGGTTGATGGCGATGCCACCGGGAGTCTTGTCCAACGAAAAGAAGTCGGTCTCCGCTTTCCCCAGGTCGATGCGCGTCAAGCCGCTGTCGCGCACACTGGCGACATACAGTGTGTCGGCATTCGGGTGCAGCGACATGAACGAGGGACCGTTTCCCACCGGAACACGCTCCTTCTCATCGTGAGTGACGCTGGACAGGACGATCACTTCATTGGAATCCAGATCGCAGATGTAGAGTTCGTTGCGCGCGTCGTTCAGCAGGATCGAAACCGGGCGGCCGGCGTCGAAAGAATACGTGTCGCCAAGCGTTCGGTCCGCGGGGTCGAACCGGGTAATCTCGCTGCTGTCACGGGAAAGCACATAGCCGCGGGCGCCATCCTCGTTGATGGCGACATCCACAGGCGCGCCCGGTACACTGAGCCGGGTTTCTTCCGTCCAGGTCCAGGTCGGTTCAGACACCAAGTTGGAGGAGTTGGACAGGAAGCCGTCTGTATCGTACACGTATCCCCTGAAGAAATAGATCGTGTTGGGAGTAAGGTTGTCAATGATCAGTGAGGTGGAGTCGCGTTCATGGATGGTCAGGTGCTGCGCTGACTCCAGGTCGAATTGCTGCTGGGTGCTCCAGGCGATCTCGTAGGTCGAGAACCGGTCCAGGGTGGAGGGGTTCCAGGTGACAAGAATTGATGTGGGAGTCAGCCGGACCGGCTGCTTCATGAAAACCGCCTGGGGCCGGAACGAGGTCACTGCGCTGATTTCGTTGGAGGGCGGGGAGTATTCGCCGTCATCGTCCTCGACGTAGATCCGGAAATAGTAGGTCTGTTCCGGCTCGAGGCCGGTGACCGTGCTGCGAGTCACATTGCGGTCAAGGATTTCCAGATCCTCCGCGAAGCGGCGTTCGAAGTTGGGGGTAGTTGAATAGGCGATATGGTAAGCGTAGAATTCGTCAAATGGCGTTCGAGTCCAGGCGAGGGTCACGCTGTTGGCGGTTGTGGCCACCACTCCCTCAAGGACAATCGCCCCCGGATCCCAGTCCTCGCTGCCGCAGCCTGAACAGAGCAGCATCAGGATCGGCAAGCACAACCAGATAGCATGATGAGGTGATCGTATTGTGCGCAAGATCCAGCCCGTTTTTGTTTTGCCTGCGTGTCTGTTGCAATGTATGGTAAAACTCGAAAAAAGCGAAAGACCGGGGGAGTGATCGCGGCGGCGCACCTGGCGGCCGCTGGAACCCAGAGCTGGCCGCAAGGTCCATCCTTGACGGGCTCCGCGCATGGGAGCAACAAAGGTCACGAGCGAAGACGCGGTAAAGATGTTGGCGCATCGCTCCGATTCAGCGAAGAATCGAAGGGCTCGGGGAAATCCCGTCTTCCCCTTGACTCCCAAGTATTGACTTATATACCGCTTGTCTGGGCTATGCTAACGAACCACTTCTGTAGTTCTTTCGTGAAACATCCGGGCTTCTAGATGAGAGCCGATCTTCAAGTGTTGCTCTTGCTTCCTCACAATGTGTGATCTATTTTACTCGCGCGAAGTGTGTAAAATCAAATGCTAAACCATCTGGGCTATGCTAACGAACCACTTCTGTAGTTCTTTCGTGAAACATCCGGGCTTCTAGATGAGAGCCGATCTTCAAGTGTTGCTCTTGCTTCCTCACAATGTGTGATCTATTTTACTCGCGCGAAGTGTGTAAAATCAAATGCTAAACCATCTTACGCGGCCTCTCTGGCTCTTATGCGAATAAATGCAAAATTTGCAACCTTCAATAACCAGAAGTCTATAACTAATACTTATAGTCATTCTCGAATTAAATCCGTCATCTTCCTTGGCAGAGAGGCAGCGGTCTAGAGTGTCGGTGTAGTCCCTGTGGGGAGACTGAGTCAAAGTATTTTCACCCCAGCAGGATGGAACAAATTGCTTCTGAGCGTATGACGGATTAATAATGGGAATGGCTATATGAATTAAAGAGACAAATGTTATGTCAATAGATAAGCGTGGTGTACTTGTTTTAATAATAATGTCATCTTAGGATGAGTTTTAATTTGATTTTGAAACCTAATGTATCTTTCACATAAATTTATTTGATTATAGTATTTTTAAATGCTTATTTAATAATAACATGAATTTCAACTATCTTATACTCGTTTTTTGCCTTCGATTAATCAAGTTTTCTGTTGCGTTTTAAATAGTACGAATCTTTAACCAAAATACAAAATCGTCGTATCTACAATAGAAAAATTCTTCAAGCTTATTATAACTTTTAAAAAGTAGCAAAAAGCAGCTATACTTTGTAAAGGCGGAAGAGTAAACCTAATTTTGAGGTGTAGCGGTGAAAGATTTGCAAAAAAACTGGATGTTTATTTTCAATGTTGTTTTTGGTGTTATTTTACTATTTGTTTGCATGTTATCAATAATTCTTTTGTTTAAGGTGAATTATTCATTCAGTATTTTTGTCTTAGTTGGAATGATATCGTTAAGTTTTCCGTTAAGCCTTTTGATGCTCGTTAAGTCAAAACATATTAATCCAATAGGCTTAATTACTTTGGTTATAACTATAATTATTATGTTATTTGTTACAGAAATTTTGCTAAGGATCTTTTTGAAGGACGATGCTTCTACTGGATATGCGAAAACAGCCCGTTATCACCATAATTATATTCCGTCATCAACGATTTTTCATAAGTTACATCCTGATGATGGTGGTCATACGGTAAAGTCAGTTATTAATTCGCTGGCAATTCGTGGCCCTGAGATTCCACCAAAGAAAGCTAACGAAAAACGAATTTTATTAGTTGGTGATTCATTTATTGAGGCTGTCCAAGTTCCTTATGACTCTACTACTGCATCATTCTTGGGGGAGATGGTTGAATCAAATTTAATATCAGTACTATCGCATGGCATGTCTAGCTGGAGTCCACTGTTAGAGCTTAACTGGCTGATAAAAACTGGAATGAATTTACAACCTGATGTAGTTGTATTATTTATTTGTGATAATGACTTATCACCACGTTATCATCGTGGTGATAGTGTTTACACAGCTGTTACTAATTTTGATGATGAGGGATACCCGGTATCGTTTGATGTTCAGGAAGATACATCAAATAAAAAGCCAGATGGTGTTGAATTAGTGAAGAAAATAATTCATAGTACACTATTCAACCTGAAGATTAGTAAGGTATCTTTTAAAGGTTTCAATAGGTTAGCAGATATGATCTATGAAATTAGATATAAGCCATTGATGAGTCCTGATAAGGTTGCATCAATTATGCATGTTCCTTCAAGACAAGTAGCGGAGGAATACTATAATTATTATAATAATAATAATTACGCTAATGTTGTTGTAGATTTGTTATATGGGCAGTTGGCTATCAGGAGACCTATGTCAGAATGGAATGTAGAGACAAAAAGGTCGTATGAACTAACTGAAAAATATATATTATTGATGAACCAGTATCTTGCTCAAAATAATGTAGAATTGGTTCTTACAACTATTCCATTACCCATGGATTTATCGCTTGAGGCATGTGGAGGTGGACTAATTGGCGGTCAACTCGCAAGGATAGATAGTCCGTTAGCAATGGGAGGATTTGAAGAGTCAATTCGTATTCTTGCAGAAGACAACGATATCTCCTACGTAGATCTTTATAATCCACTGCTAGAGGCAGAAAAAAGAGAAGAAAAACTACTGTATTTCCCTAATAATCGTCACTGGACACCATTAGGACACTATTATGTTGCAAAAACTCTTAATGAAAACTTAGACATCCTCAAAGATGACTGAATATCTTTGTCCCGGAAATCGTTTAAAACATAGTATTGAGCCCCACACTCACTGTAGAACGCACCTTCTCGTATGAACACAATAGGTCAAAAAAGCTTCTGCCTTGAATGCGCAAAAGAGCAACTTGTGAAAAAGGCCAACTCGATGCCGGATCGCCGGGAACTGCTAGTTGTTGCATTGTGAGTTGCGTCGTTTTATATTCACAATCTTGTTATTTTGCACGCAGATTAACGTGAGCATTGATCCGATATGAACATCCTTGGCCTGTCTGCCTTTTACCACGATTCCGCCGCATGCCTGGTGCGGGATGGCGTCATCGTCGCCGCCGCGCAAGAGGAACGGTTTACCAGGAAGAAGCATGACCACCGGTTTCCTTCCCGCGCCATCGAGTATTGTCTGAAGGAGGGTGGGATTACCCCTGCCGACCTGGATCATGTGGCGTTTTATGACAAGCCGTGGATTAAGTTCGAGCGCCTGCTTGAGACCTATCTTGCTTTCGCGCCGCAAGGATTATCGTCGTTCCTGAAAGCCATGCCCCTCTGGCTCAAAGAAAAACTCTGGATGGGCGACCTGATCAAGAAACGGCTCGAAGGCTATCAGGGCGAAGTCCTGCATCCGGAGCACCACCAGTCGCACGCCGCTTCGGCCTTTTTCCCCAGCCCCTTTGAGAGCGCCGCCTTCATCACCATGGACGGTGTCGGCGAGTGGGCGACTGCATCGTGGGGGGTCGGTAAAGGCAACCACGTCGACCTGAAATACGAACTCCATTTTCCGCACAGCCTGGGTCTGCTGTATACGGCCTTCACCTACTATACCGGGTTTCGTGTCAACTCTGGCGAATACAAGGTGATGGGACTGGCGCCTTATGGAGAACCTAAGTATGTGGACAAGATCCTGGACAACCTGATGGACCTGCGCGAGGACGGCAGCTTCCGGATGGACATGAAGTACTTTAATTACTGCCAGGGTCTCACCATGACGTCGAACAAGTTTCATGACCTGTTCGGCGGACCGCCACGTAAACCGGAAACCGACCTGTCGCAAAAGGAGATGGACCTGGCTCGCTCGGTGCAGGATGTCACCGAAATGGTGATGATGCGCTGGGCGAGGCATGTGCGCAAGGAGACGGGCGAGAAGAACCTGTGCCTGGCTGGCGGGGTGGCGCTGAACTGCGTGGGCAACGGGAAAATCCTGCGCGAGAACATTTTCGATAATGTCTGGATTCAACCGGCCGCAGGCGATGCGGGCGGGGCGCTGGGTGCGGCGCTGTTTACCTGGCATCAGCACGAAAAGAAGCCCCGCACTGTAACAGGCGATGGCCGTGATTCGCAGCATGGCTCCTATCTCGGTCCAGGTTGGAAACCGGAGAAGATCGAAGCGTGGTTGAAGAAGAAGGGGTACAAGTACCATCGCTTCGACCGCGACGAGACGCTGGACATCGCCGCAACGGCAATGACGGAAGAGAAGGTGGTGGGCTTTTTCAATGGCCGCATGGAGTTCGGCCCCCGGGCGTTGGGCGCAAGGTCCATCATCGGCGATGCACGCAGCCCCAAGATGCAGTCGGTGATGAACCTGAAGATCAAGTACCGAGAATCGTTCCGTCCCTTTGCGCCCAGTTGCCTGGTGGAGGACGTCAGCGAGTTCTTCGAGTTGGACCGTGAATCGCCCTACATGCTGCTGGTCGCGCCGGTGAAAAAAGAACGCCGCAGGGAGATGAACGAAGAACAACGCAGCTACTTCGGCATCAAGATGCTGAATGTGCCGCGCTCGGACATCCCGGCGATCACGCATGTGGACTACAGCGCACGTGTGCAGACTGTGGACAAGCTGGACAACCCTCACTACCATAAGCTGATCAGCAAGTTCAAGGAGAAGACCGGCTACGGGATCATTGTCAACACCAGTTTTAACGTGCGTGGGGAGCCGATTGTCTGCACGCCTCAGGACGCTTACCTCTGCTTCATGCGCACCGAGATGGACATTCTGGTGCTGGAGGATTTGATCCTGTACAAGGAAGAGCAGGAACCGTTGAAGGACGACGAGAACTGGCGCGACATGTACGAGTTGGATTAGGAAATACGATGAGCGATACAACCAAACCGAGCAACACAGACCTTCGGAAATTCGGCGCGGTCATGGCGGTGGGCTTTGCGATCATTGCGGCCATCACCTTCTGGCGCGGACATGAGCCTGCCTGGCAGATTCTCGCGGGCATCAGCGGCTTCTTCCTGGTGTTTGGCCTGATCCTGCCCCGGGTGCTCCGGCCCATCGAATGGGTCTGGATGAAATTCGCCCATGTGCTGGGCATTGTCATGACATACGTCATTGTCACCTTAACATTCTTCCTGGTCATGACGCCGATGGGCCTGATGCTGCGGCTCTTCGGGAAAGATCTGCTGTCGCTCAAGCTCAACAAGAGTGCAGCGAGTTATTGGTTGAAAGTGGATCCGGAAGGGCCGTCCAGCCGTCCGGATAAGCCCTATTGACAGGGACCAGGCATTATCTGAAGCATAATGAGGCTGGCATCGAACAGACGAAAACACAAGCGGAGATAGAGTCATGGCGTCGAAACTGGGGCAGATCTGGGGCTTCCTGAAAGTCCGGAAAAAGTGGTGGCTTACCCCGATCATCCTGTTCCTGCTGGTGATCAGCATGTTGCTCGTTCTGGCGCAGGGATCAGCGGTCGCGCCGTTCATTTACGCGATTTTCTAAGCGGCTCCACGTTTACCTTGCCAGGATCTCGACCTGGTGGTGGATACAAACGCATGGCCGATTTTGTCACAGGTGAATGTTGTAATACGGCCTTGCCCATCCGGTCGAAAAGACGGAAAGGGACCGAGATGTTATCCACCTGTCACGCCTGGATCCGCCGCGCATAAGGCCGGTACTGGAGGGCATAGAACATCTCCAGGTAGCGCCGTGTCTCCTGCCGTTCCAGGTTGGTCATGAATTTCCAGAACCCGTAGATCCGCGCCAGGTCCATCAGCCGTCCGGCGTACAGAGTCCACGTGTAATTCTCCTTCACCCGCTTCAGGCCGCCCTGCGCCAGTTTCTCCCAATACCCCTCTTCTTTCCGGCATTTCTCGAGGAACTTCACCAGCTTGTCGGTGGTCTCTTCACCGTCGTTGGGGTCGATGTGGAAACCGGACTCGCCTTCCACGATGATCTCCAGCGGGCCGCCGAACTGCGTGGCAAAGGTGGGCAGTCCGGACACCATGGCCTCGATCACGGTCAGTCCGAACGCCTCAAACAGCGCCGGCTGTACGAACACGCCGCGTGTATCCGCGGCGAGACGGTACATCTCCGCGCCGTTGTACTTGTCCTGCCGTCCCACCCAACGCACCTGCTCATCCAGGTCGTACTCGTCCATCAGCTCGTGCATCCGGTGGATCTGGGCGATCTCTTCCTCATCGTGGCTGTCTTCGGGTTTGACTGAACCCGCTACAACCAGAAGATTGGCCAGCTCACGCAGCCGGTCGCTTTGACCGTACCATTCCGTGAACCCGGTGGCGTTCTTGATTTTGTCCAGCCGGCTCATCAGAAAGATGATCGGCTTGTCCGGATCGGCAAATTGTCCGCGCGTCCCCTCTTCGCCTTCCTTGTATATCAAATCCTTGAGCAGGGGATGCAACTCGGTGAAGCGTTTATCCTCTTCGGTGTACGGGAAGTGCATGCGCGGGTCGGCTCCGGGCGACACGATGTTGAACTTGGGATCGAACACGTCCACCCCGTTGACCACCCGGTACAGGTCCGGCATGGTAAACGCCTGGTAGCTCTCGTATTGGCCGGGAGAATAGTCGTTGCCGGCGATCTCCTGGTAGGTGCTGGTGATAATGAAGTCGGCGTAATTCATGGAGATCAGGTCCGCGGTGAACTGCGAGCTGAAGTGATAGGAGTTCTCGTTTTCCTTCCAGTATTCCGCGGAATAGAGGTACTTGGCCTTTTCCAGGGCGTGGGCGATGTTGCACTGGGTGACGCCCATGCTCTGCGCCATCAGGCTGGCCACCAGGTTGCCGTCGGAGTAGTTGCCGATGATGAGATCGGGACGGTCGCTTAACTCCGCCGCCAGTTCTTTTTCCGCCTCATTGGCGAAACGCTCCAGGTACGGCCACACCTTGAACCGGCTGATCCAGTACGGGACAATTTCCCCGTTTTCGCGCCGGAAGGGCACACGCAGGATAAAGGCGTTGTCGGTCCCGTTAATCGCCTCGACACGCTGGTTGCAGGAGGTGCCGGCGGAGTCGGGGATCAGGCGTGAGATCACGACGACGCTGGGCTGGATGTCCAGGCCCGCCTTCTGGATGCGTTCACCCATCTCGTGTTCCAACGCCCGCACCTGGTCGAGAATATAGACAATCTGGCCGCCGGTGTCGGGCAGTCCCAGCACGTTCGCCTGGCCGAAATATCCGTGAGGCGAGAGGATCGCCACGCTGAAGATCATGGGGATGCGCACCAGGAAATCTTGCAGGTTGTCGGGTGTGGGCGCTTCCAGGATGTCCCACAGCAGGCTCATGGTGTGCTCCACCCGCCGTGCAATGTCCCCCCAGCCGGCCTCGAAACCGAACCCGCGCAAAGTCGGTTCAAGCTCCGCCCAGGGTGTATCCGCCGTGACCGAATCCAGGTATTTCAACGCCTTGCGGACACTCTCCTCCAATTGGTGCATATCCTTGATCTTGCCATTGAGCATCAGGTGTCGACCACGATATTCATGGACTTTCAGGAACTCGAACAACAACTGGCTGCCGTTGCCCTTGGAATGAAACAGCCGGCCCGACAGGTGGCGGTTCAGGAATTCCACGCCATGCCCGATGTTGCGTGTCCGCTTGATCCGGGGAAACTCCCGCGTGAACGGCGCCAGGTCGAGCTCCAGCGCCCAGTCGTTACGGTCCAGCACCGGCTCGATGATGCGCTCTTTCTGCTTCAGAAAGGTGTTCACCGGAATGATCTCCACCATCGGGTCTTCCACGTGGAAGCGGTAGTATTCCCACTTGCCGATCGCCTTACGGACGGACATGTGGATCCACGGGAACTGCACCACGACTTCCTGCGCCCGGCGGATGGTCTCTTCAAACGGGGTATCCATCAGGATCTTGCCCGCTTCCGATTCGCTGAATTCATCGAAGGCGTCCTGAACATCAGAGTGGAGAATAAACGCCCGGTTCAGATCCACCAGTTTCCGGAAGAAGAGGAATACGCTGCTGCGGTGCTTCTCGATGGTGGTGTTCAACCCTTCAATCATCGTTTTGATCCCGTGTTTGAATGTTCCCGAAGAAGTCGTAATGATCCAGTCCTTCCAGGACGCCCGCGGCGTATTTGCCCTCGGTGAAGCGGACCCGGCTCCAGCCTCTCAGCTCTTCCAGCTCCGGGCTGTGGTTACCGACGACCACGCCCAGCACGTCACCGCCCAGCATCTCGGCGTCGTTGCCCGAATCGCCCGCCACCAGAATGCGCTCCAGGGGAATACCCCATTTGAAGGCGATATGCCGCACCGCCATGCCCTTCGAGGCCCGTTGCGGCAGAATGTCCACATAAGCGCCGTGGGAATAGATCACCGTCACCGACAGCCCCTGGTTACGCAGCAGGCGATACAGCGTCTGCTTGTTCGGCGCTTTTTTCGACACGATGTTGTAACTGATCTTGAAGTGCCGTTGCTCACTCGCCTTCTGCAGTTCGAGACCCTCGACATCGGCGAGGACCGACTGGATCTTATCCGGATTCCACTTGTAGTCCAGGCGGGTCACCCAGCTCAGGTCCCGCACCTTCCTGGAGGCGTAATAGATCTCGGCGCCGACACAGGAGATCAACACATCCGGCGTCCGTACACCATGCTTCTTCAACACGTTGAGGGCGGAATCCACCCGCCTTCCCGTGGCGATCCCGAAGCCTGTTCTGCCATGCTGCTCGTTGATACGTTCCATCAGCTCCCTGAGGGCTTTTTTGTCGCCCAGCAGGGTGCCGTCGATATCCGAAATCAACAGCCGGTCCGCCAGGGGAAGGACGCTCTTCCGGGGCAGGTAGACCTTGCGCAACCGTGCGCCCCGCATGATACGCCTTACTTCCTTCAGGTACGCTTCCACATGCCGCCGCCAGGCATAATACTTATGGACATTCTTCACCCCATTCTTCGACCAGCGGCGCCAGCGGTAGCGGTCATTCAGGCTGTCCAGCAGCTTCGCGCGGATGTCCTCCACGTCCAGCGGGTCGATCAGGCGGCCGTTCTTGCAGTTGTTCAGGATGTCCCTCGGGCCGCCGTCGTTGGTGGCGACAATGGGCAGCCCGGAGGCCGCGGCCTCCAGCAACGTCAACCCGAAGGGTTCTGTCAGCGCCGGGTTGATAAACACACCGCGTGTCCGCGCCGCCAAACGGTAGATGTCCGGGATGTCGTCCGGATCGTGTTCCTTCGGATACGCCGCCTCACCATATAAATCATACAGGTCCACCTGATGCAACAGCCGGTTGATCACTCGCCGCGCACCCGGTTCCAGGTCGTTGATGTCCTCCCGGTTGCCTGCGATGACCACCAGGTTAGCCTTACGCTGCAATTCCCGGCTGCCGCCGTAAGCCTCCAGCAATGTCTCCAGGTTCTTGCGCTCGTCCGCTCGGCTGATCGCCAGGATCATCGGCTTCTTCGGGTCGCGCAGGAACCGGTTGATCTCATGCTTGAACGGCACATTACCCGAGCCCTTGCCCGGCGGCTGGAAACGGCTCAGATCCACGCCGGGCGGGATGATGCGCATCTGCTTCGGCAGATAGTGTTCATATCTGGAATACTGCTTGTCCTGCTCCTGCCGGGTGGAGGTGACCACCAGCGCAGCCGTCTCCAGCGCA
Organism: uncultured bacterium; assembly: GCA_964648415.1. Classification (GTDB taxonomy): domain Bacteria; phylum Electryoneota; class Electryoneia; order Electryoneales; family Electryoneaceae. The sequence continues at coordinate 23,337 of CAZYOC010000013.1, forward strand.
TATTCCTCCGCCTCGATCCGGCGCTTCATGTTGTAGGTCTTTTCAATGGAATCCGCCGATTTGCCCTGGTCGAGCAGGCGGCGGCGTTTTTCACGCCCCAGCGAGTGGCCGGTGAACACGAACGGCGCCCCCAGCATACGCGCGAGCTGACCCCCCACGTAACCCGCGTCCGCGTAGTGGCCGTGAATGATGTCGGGAATCCGTCCCTGCTCACGGATGTACTGCACGATCCGGTCGGTCATGGCGTCGAGGTAGGGCCAGAGCCGCTCCTTGCGCAGGTAGCGCCTGGGGCCGAAATGGAAGCGGACTATGCGCGCCTTGTCGTTCAACTCCTCGTAGCGTTGCGCGTAGATGTCGGCGACTTTTCTGTCCGGAATGCGCCGCGTCACCAGGTCCACCTGCTCCACATCATCCCGTTCGCCCAGGGCGCGGGCGAGATCGAGCACGTACAAGACCTGCCCGCCTGTATCCGGGTCACGCCCCAGCTCGGGCTCCTCGCCACGGACCAGGCCGTGGATCGAGAGCATCATAATGTACAATCCGCGTTCTTTCTGCTCGCCCCCCGAGGTGGAAGAAGAGGCGGCGTCCTCACTGCCTTCCTGTAGATTGTTGTCCTGCATGGTCTCAGTCACTCCAGTTTGAAAGGGTCTCGTGGTAGAAGTCGTCGTCGTCCGGTAACGCCCCCTGGATGGTACAGATCCGTGCAGCGAACCGGATGGCGCGATCCAGGATCCACCGGAGCGGCCACTCGCGCAACAAACCGATCGCCGCGACCGCGGTAAACGCGTCGCCCGCGCCTACCGTGTCCGCAAGGTTGTCCACCTTCGGCGGAGTTTCCAGAAAAGTCAAACCCTCTTCGTGCAGAGCGTGAGCGCCGTATTCGCCATGGGTGATCAGGATCGCCTCAAACGCATGCCGTTCAATGAGATAACGCGCATAGTCGAGCATGTGGGAATCATCGCGAAAGGCATAGCCCGCCACCTGCTCCAGCTCGAAGCGGTTCAGTTTCAGCCACCGGGTATGCGCCAGGCTGTCCCGGATCACACCGCTCGTATCATAAGGCTCTCGCAGGTTGAGATCCACGAGGGGCTGGATGCCGGCCGGTTCGCGCAGGCGTTGCAGCGTCGCCCGGGTATGTTCGCAACGTTGCGCCAGGGTCCCGTGGATCAGCATGCGGGCTTCATCCTCTGAGGGCTGGACAAGGGATTCGTCCACCTGCTGAATAAAGTCCCAGGCGACATCCTTGTGGATGACATAGCTGGGCTGACCGTTGGCCAGCGACACTTCCACCGTTCCGGTGGGATGGTCCGGATCGCGTTGCAGCCCGGAGAGGTCCATCCCCATACGCTGCATGGCGTTGGCGATCCTGTCGCCGCGCTCGTCGGTTCCCACGGCGCTGATGAACAGGGGGTCCTCACCCAGGGCCGCCAAGTGGTAGGCGACGTTGAACGGTGCTCCGCCCAACACCTCGCGCCCGCCGGAGAAAACGTCGAAAAGCACTTCCCCAAAAACCAGGGGACGGTGCGTTGTTTGTGTGGTTTTTTTATCCATTTCGTACTCGAATGGGTTGCTGAACTGTTGCGTTAGGACACCTGAACTTTGAGCGAATTGGTTGAAAAATAACGCTTCTGCTTAAGAATATAGTGAATGGTCACCGTTTTCAAGCGTAAATCCAGGCCGGCTGCGGACCGGGAGACAGAATGCCCGGGCTTGCTCCCGTCCCGAGTCTCTGAAGTATCACATTTCCCTGGACCTCAGCTATTCTCATCAGCCTCGCCCGTTTTACCTTCAGACGCATACAACCATGAACGAAAACCCGACCCCCCATATGCAGGATGCACGTAAAACCAAGGCGCAATTGATCAAGGAGCTTCGCGACCTGCGGGAGCGGCTGCCTGAACATGACCAGTCTTCTCCGCCCGCCCCGCCGAACTCCGCCGTCCCGCAAACGTTGCTCGACTCTCCCCTGCTTGGGTATTTCAAAATCTCCTTTGACGGCCAACGGGTTCTCGACGCCAACCGGACAGCCGCACGCATTTTCGGCTATGATTCCATTGAGGAGTTGAAGCAGAGCGCTGTACCCGCCACGCTGTACGCCAACGAAGAAGACCGGCGGGGCATCCGCAAAGCCTTGGAGGAACAGGGCCGTATCGATCAGCACCAGGTCGCCATGCTCAGCCGGAACGGCGAAGTGCGGTGGATCGAGTTCAACTTGGTCGCAGATCCCGCAGGAACCTGTCTGGAAGGGCTGTTTATTGATCGCACCGCCGACCGTGAAGCCGCCCGGCAGCGCCGCCAAACCGAAGACCTTCTGCAAGCCGTGTTCGAGTCCACCGACGACGCCATTGCGGTGCTGGACAAAAGCTACCAGGCCCTGTATGTCAACAAGGCCGCCATGGCGCTCGTGGGGCTGGACCCCGGTAAGCAAGAGGGCGGCCCCATGCACAACGGGCTCGCTCATGTCCCGCAGTTTATGGAAAAGTGGATGGAACGGGTGCGGGACGTGTTCGATCAGCAAACCATTTTGTATTTCGCCGATGAAGATGTCTTGCCCGACGGCAAGGTGTACAGCGAATCCGTGGTGTCGCCGGTCCGGTCCTCGTCGGGCGATGTCTACGCCGCTGCCGTATTGATGCGGAATGTGACCGACCGAAAACGTGCGGAAAAAGCCCTGCGTGTGGGACAGAAACGCCTGGCCGACGTCCAGCGGATCGCACGAATCGGCAGCTTTTCGTTCTCGATGGATTCGAGCGATGTCGAATGGTCTGAGGAGAGCTACCGCCTCTTCCGGCGTGAGCCTGATGATCCCACCTTCACCCTCGATGATGTGGTCGAGCTGCTGGACACGGAAAGTCGGAGAGATTTTGAAGACGCCATGAACCTCCTGTTCAATGAGAAAGAACCGGTGGAAGTGGATCTGAGGGTTCTTTTCAAGGACGGCGAGCGGCGCACCATCCGCACCAGCGCATACGGCATTACAAACGATCAGGGCGAGCTGGCGAGAGTGGTCGGCACAGTGCATGACATTACCGACCAGAAACGCTTGCAGCAGACCCTCGATGAGCGGGAAGAACAATTACGCTCCATCCTGGAGAACATCAGCGAAATCGTCTTCACGCTGGATCCCGGCGGGCACTATACCTATGTCGCTCCCTCCATTACTTCTGTGCTCGGGTATGCGCCCGAGGAACTGGCCCACCAGCATTTCACCGAAACGATTCATCCCGCAGATCTGAACGGAGTGACAACGTCGCTACACAACCTGTTGGAGCAGCGACCGGGCGAACGCAACATCATCTTCCGGATCAAACGTGCGGACGGGGCCTGGCGATGGATGCGGGCCTCACTATCGCGCGCGCTCGATGAAAACGGGGTGCTGCGCAACATGGTCGGCGTGGCGCGTGACATTCATGAACAGGTGCATTACCAGGAAGTCCTGCTTCAGAGTGAAACCCAGTTGTCCGAAGCGCTCTCCCTGGCCAAGCTGGCCTACTGGGAATATGACTATCACCTGGATGAATTCATCCTGAACGAGAGTTTTCTCCGCAATATCCTGCATACATCGGCCCGCGAGTTCGGCTCATACCGGATTTCCGCCACGGCGTTCGCGGAACGCTACCGGGACGCAGAAGGCATGGAGAAGATCCGCGGGAGTATTAAAAGCCTGGTAAAGGACTCCAATCCCGGCGCACAATTCACGGCGTATTCTACCATTACCCTCCCCGGCGATGAAACCCGTGAGCTGATGATCCGTATTCGCAAGGACGTGGGACGAGGCGGGCGGGTCGCCCGGATCTACGGCGCCACACAGGACATTACCGAACAGAAACGGGTGGAGAACCAGCTCCGCTCCGCAAAGGAAGAGGCCGAGCACGCCGCCCGCATCAAGTCTGAATTCCTCGCCAACATGAGCCATGAAATTCGCACCCCCATGAACGCCATCCTGGGCTTCACCGAGATCCTCGAAAAGACCATTGAGCAGCCCCTGCACAAGGAATACCTCACGTCCATTTCTTCCAGCGGCAAAACTCTCTTGCGCCTGATCAACGATGTGCTCGACCTGTCCAAGATGGAGGCGGGCAAACTCAACCTGGAATACGGTTGCGTGAACCTGAAATCCATCATCCTGGAGATGGAGCAGGTCTTCCAGTTCACCGTGCAGAACAAGGGACTGCAGTTTGACGTGTTGAGCGATCCCAATCTGCCGCCGGCTCTGATGCTCGACGAAGTCCGGCTGCGACAGGTGCTGCTCAACCTGATCGGCAACGCCATCAAGTTTACGGACAAAGGGTGGATTGTCCTGAAGGTCAAGGCGCTCCCGGGCGAAAGGGGCGGCCAGTACATTGACCTGGAAATTGACGTGACCGATACCGGCATCGGGATTCCTCCCGACCAGCAGGAAAGCATCTTCGAGTCCTTCCATCAGCAGGAAGGCCAGAGCTCGTCTCGTTTCGGGGGGACCGGCCTCGGCCTGACCATCTCCAGACGCCTGATGGAAATGATGGGCGGCGAGATCAGCCTGACCAGTCAACCCGGCCACGGCAGCACCTTTACCGTCTTCCTGCCGGGTGTTGAGGTCACCGATAGCGACGAGTCCAGCCTGCAGCCGCATGAGGAACCGGACCGGCAGGTCCGGCTTCACCCCGCCACCATCCTGGTGGTGGATGATGTCGATACCAACCGCAGCTTGATTGCCGGCTATCTCAAGGAGCACAACACCACCGTGCTGGAAGCCGCTGACGGCGAGCGCGCCCTGAAACTTGCCGAGGACCACACGCCGGACTTCATCCTTATGGACGTCCGCATGCCGGTGATGGATGGGTATGACGCCATCCGGAGGCTGAAAGAAGAGGCCGCAACGAAACCGATTCCCGTGGCCGCCCTCACCGCCAGTGTCCTCGGCTCGACACGCGACAAGATTTTCGACGCGGGCGCGGACGCCTTATTGCACAAACCCGTCTCCGCCTCAGAACTGCTGCACCTGCTGGCCCAACACCTGCCGCACGATGTGGTGGAGCAGACACCGGAACAGAAGGCGACACGACAGTTGGAGGCCGGTCAAACCGGTTTTCAGATGCAGCCCCTGTCGGCCCACGCCGTCGAAAGTGTGAATGATGTACTGGATCAGCTCCAGAACTCCATCCGCAGAAGGTGGGAAAAACTGTTGACCATCTTCTCGGTGCAGGACGCCCGCAAACTCGCGACCGAACTGCAGCAGCTTGGCGTCGACAGCGACATGCCGCAACTGGAGCATTTCGGTACCGCCACCCTGCAGTACATCAACAACCTGCAGCTGGAAAAAGCTCTCGACCAGGTCCAGCGTCTGCCCGCCCTGATCGAAGCCATCCGGCAGGCTGCCGCCCACGCCGAAACCCGAGAGGAGTAGAGGGGCATTGGGGGCACTAGCCGGCCGCCAGATGAGCAATTCGCCTTTGAATCTAATTGCTGCCGACGCATTTTTTTATAGATTGAAGTTTGGTTCCATCCCGAATACGCCACAGAACCCAACGAGTTTGAAGAACAGTTTGGACGGGTCTGGTACAACGATTGTATGGAGGATAGCGATCATCGTGTCTTCGCGGCGGTACCTGACGAGGAAGGAGGTTTCTTCTCCGTGTGGTTGAAAGGCCGGGAAGCCCCCTTCGAGATGATCAATTCCAGCCTGTTCGGGCAGCGATTCATGGATGACTGGCAGGAGGACGCCGTCAGCGACGCCACTTCGCTGGCGTACGAGTTCACGTTTGCCTCCCCCTGGCCGAATCCTTTTAACCCGGCCACACAGTTGGCGTTTACGCTGCCGCGAGCCGGGCATGCCAGCCTGACCGTGTACGATGTGCTGGGCCGTGAAGTGGCGCGGCTGGTCGACAGTCGGCTGGATGCGGGACGGCATACGGTCACTTGGGACGCGACGGGTTCGCCGGCAGCCTCGGGAACCTGCTTCTGCCGGTTGGAAAGCGACGGTCAGGTTGCGGTTCAGAAGCGGGTCCTTCTTAAAGCAAGCGCTACTCGACCGACAGGACCGAAGGTTTGCGACCGACGAGGGCGGCGGTGCTACATACATGACCGGGCTACCTGCGACCAACAGAGGGCGGATCCTGCACTTGGCGATCCAGTGAACTACTGGAATGAGCCGGATATCCATCTGTCAGAATATATACCACATCGAGAGAAAAACCGGACCAACAAGGATCCGGCAAAAGGCAGATGAAACAATTGTGGGCATTCGAGTTCAATCCAGGAACTTTTCCTGCTCCATGAATGACTCCGGGTATTCCAGCTCCTTCAGATACTTGCCGCCTGCTTTCTTGAAGCGTGGGAAAATCAGGCCGCGGCCCAGCGGGAAGTCGGAGGTGCGCTGTTCGACCTCGCCCTTCAGGTCGTCGGTGAAGACCAGCGCTTCACGCAGGGCGATCACGCCCGCCTTGTCGCCGCTCGCTTTCAGGTCGGCCACCTCCTTCAGCATCGCCGCCACGGCATCGTGCGCCCTGGCGAAGTCCCATGCGAACTTCCTCTTCCCGTCCTCCTCGATCTGCCGGATCACGCCCTGCTCGAGGAAACGGTGGAACATACCGTTGCGCGCCATGTTGTGCGCCTGCACCGGGTCGAACTTCAGGCTGGTGACCATGCTGATCAGCATGTTATCGTAGCAGGCGCGTTGCTGCGCTTCCGTGATCACGCCGTCCTCCACCAGCAGTTGCGAGGACCACAGGCCGAACAGTTCCGCACGGCTCTCCTCCAGCCAGGAGTACTCGTCTTCCAGGTAGTCCCGCGCCTGGCCCTTGCTGTGGTCGGGGTCCATTTTGCCGGTGGTGTGGCCGATCTCGTGGAGTGCGGAGTGAAGCTGGCCGCCGTCAAACAGAAGATCCCTGACCGACTGAAACTCGTCCTTCGTCAGGAATTCTTCCGCCGCCAGGCTGCCCGCTACCTTATGCACCGCGCGTCCGGTGTTGACGTACACCATGTTCACCGTGCCCACGTTCTGGATCACCCAGTCATCGTTTGGCAGGCTCTGCGCGATGGTGGTGAAGGGTCCGGTGACGTAGTCGCCCGCCCAGGTGAGGACGTCCACGAATTTCAGCTTGGGCAGGGTGTCGGGGTCGATGGTGTCCCGTCGGTGGGTCCAGGGGGCGTTGGCTTCCCACGCCTGCACGTGATCCACCAGCGCCTGCAAGAGTTCCTCGGCTTCGCGGTTGATGACATACACCCCGCCGCTGGCCGCGCCGCGAGCGTTCTTGAAGTTGTCCAGGTAGACCTCGAGGGCGGTGCTGATGACGATGTCGATGTCGCTGGTGTGCTTGATCCAGGTGTAGTCGGCGAGGCGGCGCGCTTCGTCGAGGCCCGTCTCCAGCTCCACGATCTTCGCGTCGAGGTAGAGCTTGAAGCTGGGGCTGGAGGTGATGTCGCGCGCGGCTTTCAGGTGGGTCAGGGCGGGGCGGAGCTTGTCCTCGTACCACTCCTCGTTCTTCGCCACCACCGCCAGGCCGGTCTCGTCACGGATCACCAGGCTGTTGACCGTGTTGCCCGCTTCGCCCAGGGAGACGAATTCCTCGTCGGTGAAGTCGCGCGGGTAGAAGTTCGCCAGATCGGGCGTAGCGTAGGGCTGGGTCATCAGCATGCCGACGTCAAACAGGTCGGCGGGGGCTGTTCCTCCGGCCTTTTCGGCAAGGTCGCGCAGCTCCTCCAGCGTCACGTCCAGCAGGCAGTTCTTCCGCGGCAGCAGGGCGTAGGGACTGTTCTGCAAGTCGATCATCACCGCGTAATTGTGCAGCTTTTCTCTGGTGTCTCCTTCGGCAATGTCGAGGAGCGCGTGCAGCAGGCGCCGGATGGTGCTTGTCTTGGGCTCGTACTGTTCACGGAAGATGGTGTTCATAGCGTTGGCGGCGTCGGCGAGGTGGCCGAGCACCTGGATCTCTTCGTCGCTGAAGTGCTCGATGGGAAACTCGACGGGCGTAAGCGCGGCGCGGCGGGGCGGTTCGCCGTGTTGACGGTACGGGACAAACTGGACGTTGGGCTGTGTCATGTGTATCTCCATCGTGAAGGTTCTCGAAGCGGTCCACTTGGGCCGGACTCTGGAAAGTAGGGGCGGGAAAGGTGCGATTCAACCCGGCGGGCGAGGGAATGAGGTGCTTAGTTCGGATATTTCACGAGTATTCATGCTTCGTCAACTTAACCCTTGCGATAGAATCGGTTTATAGGGCCTGTTGCACAATAGGAACCACTCTCATTCCAGCGAAGCAGACTGTCGCAGAATAGGAACCACTCTCATTCCCGCGAAGCAGACTGTCGCAGAATGGGAACCACTCTCATTCCCGCGAAGGCGGGGATCCAGGCAAGGTGCAAGAATATAATAAGTTAGCAACTCAAAGCCGGAGTAGTGTCCAACATGGTGTTTTCATAGTTAACATGTTGTAGTATATAGACATGACTGGATTCACGGCTGTCCCAAACTACGGGACACCGCAAGCTACACTTCG
>CAZYOC010000014.1:0-31471 GCA_964648415.1 uncultured bacterium
AGACATATCTATATACTACAACATGTTAACTATGGAAACACCCTTTTGAACACTACTCTGGTGCTGGATTGCTAACTGTTTATATTCTTGCACCTTGCCTGGATTCCAGCCTTCGCTGGAATGAGAGCTGTTCTTATTGTGATACAGTCTGCTTCGCGGGAATGAGATCCATTGGACATTTTGATACAGTCTGATCCGAACGCTACTTGCGCAAGTTGTCCGGATTCAGACCCTTGAAATCCGAATGGACGAAGAGGCCGTCCTTACGGATCAGCTCGCCGTCGATGTGGATCTCGCCGCCGCCGTATTCCGGCGTCTGGATGCAGACCAGGTCCCAGTGCACCGCGCTCCGGTTCCCGTTGTCCGTATCGTCGTACGCGTTGCCCGGAGTGAAGTGGAACGACCCGCCGATCTTCTCGTCGAACAGCGTCTCGTCCATCGCAAAGGTGATCTCCGGGTTGCATCCGAGGGCGAACTCGCCGATATACCGTGCGCCCTCGTCGGTGTCGAAGATGGCGTTGACCCGCTCGGTGTCGTTGGCGACCGCTTCCACGATCTTGCCGTCCTTGAAGGTCAGCTTGATGTCCTTGAAGGTGAAACCGTGGTACGACGACGGCGTGTTGTAGCTGATGACGCCGTTGACGGTATCCCTGACCGGGCAGGAATAGATTTCGCCGTCCGGGATGTTCCGGTGGCCGTCGCACTTCACCGCGCCGATATCTTTGATGGAGAAGCTGAGGTCGGTTCCGGGGCCGGTGATGTGGATCTTGTCGGCCTTTCGGAGGAACTCCGCGGCGGGATCCATCGCCTTGGACATGGCTTTGTAATCCACGCCCGCAGTCACGTTGAAGTAATAATCCTCAAACGCCTCTGTGGCCATGCTGGACATCTGCGCCATCTGCGGCGTGGGCCAACGGAGGACGACCCATTTGGTGTTGGGCACACGCTCGTTCATGTGTACCGGCTGGAACCATTCGGTGCCCATGATCTGCTGCTGCTCGGAAGGCACGTCACTCATTTCCTTGGCGTTGTAATAGCCGCGCACGCCGATGAACGCGTCCATCAGCTTCATGCGGTGCAGCTCGGCGTCGGCGATCACACCCAGGCTCTCCTTCGTCGCGCCGCGCACCAGCCCACGCACCAGGCGCTGGTGCTTCATATCCACGACCGGATAGCCCTTCGCGTCGTACACCGCCTTGACCAGCTTCTCTACGAATTCAATCGGGGTGTCGTAGCACTCGATCAGCACCTTTTCCCCGGGTTGAATTTCACAGGAATAGTTCACCAACAACTTCGCCAGGTCGGTATGTCTCGGATCGTTCACAGCACTCCTCGCAAGTTTGTGAAAGAAATCTCAGGGAACAAGAAAGACCCGCTCGCACGGGTCCTTGTATATACAAAAAAACGCTTGGTCTCGCTACTTGTCCGCCACTTGCTTTTGCGCCTCCTCCAGCGAGGCGGTAACAGTGAACAGGTGGTCAAGACTGGCCACTTTCAAGATCTTCAGCACGGCATCAGTGGGTTCGGCGAGTACGACTTCGCCGCCCTTGGTGATGGCTTCCCGGCGCAGCTTCAGAAACGTCCGCAACCCCGATGAAGAAACGAACTCCAGATCCTTGAGGCGCAGGATGAGGTGCTTGGCCTGAGACGCAGCATGGGTCAATGCGGTGTCCATCTCGTCCGCATTGGTCCCATGGATCCGGCCCGCCAGGGTCACCGTGACCACATCCCCCTGTTGTTCGAAACTGACTCGGTTCGGCATACTCCCTCCGCTCTCTCTGTAATAACCTGTCGTCGATCCCCCTTCAGAATTGTTCGCTTCGCATCATAGCTATCGTGTCAATATAGGCCGCTCTCTGCTACTCGTCCAACTTGGAATTCACTTTATCCAGAATCTCCCGTACCCGCTGATCCGCTTCAGAGGTCATCTTTTTCACACCTTCGCGCATCTTCTGCTTGAAGTCTTCGTCCTTGATTCCCGGGAGGTTAATCCTCACATTCAGCGCGGCGCCATGCACGGCCGTATGAGCGCACAAGGCTCCCACACCCACATCCGAGATCGAGTTCGGATTGCCCCGTTCCGCCACCACATCGAGCAGGTCGAAGCACTTCAGCGAGTTTTCGACCACACTGTACGGGATCAGGGTCGCCTGTTTGTTGGCCTCGTCCATGGCTTCCAGGCGCGCCTGCTTCTCCTCTTTTGTCTTCTTCGGCATCCGCATGGCGTCCATTACAGCATTGAACGAGTCGGTGTCATCATCAATCGCCTTGAGGAGCGCGTCCTTCAACTGCTGGCCCTCCACACCGGCCTCTTCCATCTCCTCCCAGTCGTAGTAATATTCCGGCTTGCCGTGGGTGAGGTTGGTGACCATGGCGGCCAGCGACGCCGCCAGGCTGCCCGCCAGCGCCGCCACACTCCCGCCGCCCGGAGCCGGCGATTCGCTGGCCAGCTCGTTGTCGAAACCGGTCAACGTCAGGTCCACCAGCTTGGCCCGCTTGTCCTGCGCCGCGATGGCGTACTCCACGATCTTCTTCTGTGGGTCGAACTCCGCCACGTCGGTCAGGTTCATGGACTCGATCGCCACGCGCACCAGCTCGTCGTTGTCCACCGCGACAGAACGGTCCTGCTTCTCCAGGAAATACCGGCCGGCTTCCAGCATGGGCTGCAAAGGAATCAGGCCGACAATCTCGCTGCCGGTGACTCGTACGCCCATCTCCGACCCCAGATCGCACACGGTGTCGAACACGATATGCGGCGCCGTGACATCCATGTCTGTCAGGTTCATCGTCACCTGGCACTGCTGGATCTGGTCCAGGTACCAGCCGGCGGCCTTGCAGTGGTCGAACAGCCCCGGGATGATCTTCCGGTTGCCGTTGGGCCAGTACACGTAGTTGCCGTCCTCGTCCTCCCAGAGGGTGCCCTTCTCGCGGATGGCTTTCGCGAGGGCGCCGGCGATCTTCGTGCTCTTGGAATTGAGGTTGATGTTGTAGGCAATGAGGAACTTCCGGGCGCTGATATGCACCGCGCCGAACCTGGGCCGGAACTCGTGGGGACCGAAGTCCGGCTTCCATTCCGGATCCTGCATCTTCTTGGTCAGGGCTTCGTATTCGCCCTTGCGGACCACGGCCAGATTGCGCCATTCTTCTTTGCTTGCGGCGAACTCGTACAGGTAGACGGGTACATCGAGTTCGTCACCGACCCGCTTGCCCAGGCGGTTTGCCAGCTCCACGCACTCGTCCATGGTCATGTTGGCGACGGGCACAAAGGGGCAGACATCGGTTGCTCCGGCACGCGGGTGCTCGCCCTTGTGCTTGCGCATGTCGATCAGCCGGTGAGAGGCGGCGATCAGTTGAAACGCGCCTTCCAGCACGGCTTCCGGATCCCCGGCCAGGGTGATCACGGTCCGGTTGGTGTCGGCTCCGGGATCTACATCGAGCAGTTCGCAGCCATCTACCTGCGCCGCCGCGTTCGCACACGCGTCGATGATCGCCTGATCCTGTCCTTCGGAAATGTTCGGTACGCATTCAACGATTTTCTGCATCGCCCCCAACCTCGCTATGTTCTGTTGTACTTGTTGTCACCGGAAAATGGACTCTAAAGATAGGGGAGGGTCCGAAAGCGAACAACCCGGCTCCTATCGGATCTCCGGTTCCGGAGGGGGCGCGTCGGTCACCCCGCGGTAGATCACCGTAGCCCCGTAACGTCCTTCCGCAATCAGATCGAACGAGCGCCCGTCTTCCGCCACCTGGATGGTGAACCGGGCGTTGGCGTTGGTCATGGTGTACGGACTGCCTCCGGCGTCGTCAATCATGCCCAGCTTGGCGAAATTCAGCTTTCTCCAGCCAGATCGTTGTGCGCCGCCGACCACAGAAGACGAGCGATACCACCTCTGCGCCGCCGCGATGATGCTCCGCGAGTCCTGCACAATCGCATCGGTGTTCTCGCGGTGCTGACCGGGCTTCAAGAATTCCGCCCAGACGCCGCCCACCGCCAGCACCAGGCACAACCCCACCACGACCAGGATGATACGATCCACCAGGTTTTCCGGCAGGTAACGTTTCCCGTTGTCCGCTTCTCGCGCTGTCATGATCCACCTCCCGCTTCCCGTGCGATGGCTTGAATACGTTGCAGGTGCTCGGTGATGTCATGGTCGTCCAGATGTGCCATTTGTGTCTCAAGTAACCGACCAAGCCGGGTGATTTCGTCGAAACCGAACACCCCACCGTTGCCGGCCAGCTTGTGCCCCCAGGCCGCAATGTCATCCCGATCCGGGGAACCCTCAAGATGCCCGGCGGATGTCTCCAGCAACCAGGAGACAAAGGAATGCCGCAAATTATCAATGTCGGTGGTGCTGACCCACGCGCGCTGGTTGCTCCTGCCCACGTTGCTCCTGCCCACTTGGTCCTTCACATGTGGTCTCCCCGATTACACTAACAAGATAGTATACAACATCGCCGGCGAGCCTGCAAAAGATACTTATGACGGAATCCAGACGATCTCGGGGAGTGTGAGGCAGGTTTACATCCGGCTCTCGGAGAACGTACTTTCCCTGTCGCACTGTGCGCCGAAATTAGGAACACCAAACGAGATGGCGCGTAGGAGAGATTGAACGGGGTCAAAGACCCCGCTTCCGATAGCAGGAGGAGGTCCGTAGTGGACGAGAAACAAGTGTTTGAACTGCTCAAGCAGGTGAAATACCCCGGCTACAGCCGGGATATCGTTTCCTTCGGGATTGTGCGCAGCGTCCAGGTTGAGGGCGAGAACGCCACGGTCGATCTGGAGTTTTCCACGTCGAAGGAAGAGATCATCGGAGAAGTGACGGAAAATGTCGGCAAGGTGCTCGGCGAGGCCGGGCTGGTGGAAGTCGACGTCAATGTGCACAAAATGGATCCGAAAGAAAAAGAGAAGCAGGAGAAGCCGGACCTGACCCCGGGCGTGAAGCACATCGTGGCGGTCGCCTCGGGCAAGGGAGGCGTGGGCAAATCCACCATCGCGGCCAACCTGGCGATCTCGCTGGGACGCATGGGCCTGAAAGCTGGCCTGATGGACGCCGACATCTACGGTCCCTCGGTGCAGATGCTGCTGGGGCTCAAGGACGAACCGAGGCCGGTGGAAGGTGAAAAGAAGATCCACCCGATGGAGGCCCACGGCATCAAGGCCATGAGCATGGGTGTGCTGATCGAAACCGATACCGCGCTGGTATGGCGCGGCCCGATGGTGTCCAGTGCGGTGGAGCAGTTGCTGCGTGACGTCAAGTGGGGCGACCTGGACGTGCTGGTGCTGGACATGCCTCCGGGGACCGGCGATATTCAGCTCACCGTGGCGCAGAAAGTGAAGTTGGACGGCGCGGTGATTGTGACCACTCCGCAGAATCTGGCTCTGCTTGACGCCCGCAAGGGAACCTCCATGTTCCAGAAAGTGGACGTTCCAGTGCTGGGACTCGTGGAAAATATGAGCTATTTTCGTTGTCCGCACTGTGGCGAAAGCACCGATATCTTCTCCACGGGCGGCGCGAAGAAAGAAGCGCTGCGCCTGAGGGTGCCGTTGCTGGGCGAGGTGCCGCTGGTGACGGAAATCCGGGAAGGGAGCGACGCCGGCAAACCACCCGCCGCAGGCGAAGGCGAACTGGCAGATATCTTCCGCCAGATCGCGGAAAAGGTCTGGACCAGCCTGGAAGACAAGTAACCCGGACACGCCTTTTTGGCGGATAAGTAGCCCGGCCATGCTTGTCCGGGAGTGGACAGAAAACCAACAAACGTTGTGTCAGTTCGTCAGCGTCGCGGAGAACTGACACGTGACTTGATTCGAGAAGAGGAAGCAACATGGCAGAGCTGACCGAAGAAAAAATCATGGATGCCCTGAGCACCGTGATCGACCCGGAAATCCATATCAACATCGTCGAGCTGGGCTTGATCTACAATGCGTCGATCAACGACAGCAACGAGGTGCATGTGCTGATGACCGTGACCACCCCCGGCTGCCCGCTGATCAACAAGCTGGCGCAGGACGCGGAGAAGGCGGTCATGGATCTTGAGGGTGTGAAGGACGTCCTCATCGAGGTGACCTTCGAGCCGCCCTGGAACGTTAACATGATGAGCGACTACGCCAAGGAAAAGCTCGGCGTCGGGTGATCATTGCATGATACCAGATTTGTATCTGGGGGCCTCCGGGTGGTATACGCCCGGAGGCCACTTGTTTGTGTCTGAAAAGTGGAAATGAAGACCTCGGGGTCCGTTTTTACGGTTTCATGCTTGCAGGTCTCTCGTTCGCCGAGGACAGGTGTGCGACACAACACTCGCACAGTTGAACTACAATATACCTCCGCCGGCAAACTGGCGGGTCCACAAGTATCATCCTGCCAGGGGTTTTGGACCTACACGTCTGCTCTTGTCCGACGGGGGTGTCGGACTTGCATTCACCCACCCAGCACCGCTGGAAGCAGCAGGTAAATGAAGAACACCGGCGCGGCCAGCAGCACCATCGCCACGCTGCCCACCACCGCATAGCTCCACCAGGCCTGCCGTTTCTCCCTGCTGACCTCGTCGAGCACCGCCAGGCTCACCATCCCGGCGCGCAGCAGCGCAAAGAGGAACCCCAGCACGGCATATCCCGCCACCAGCACCAGCACCCAGATCCCCAGCGTACCGCTGTCGTCACGCGCCCAGCGCAGGAACCCTTGCAGTGATGGGTAGGCAAACCGCAGCCCGGTCCCCAGGATCGCCAGCGCCAGAGTGGACGCGCCCAGCAGCAGCAACGCTTTCCGGGTGGAAGCCATAATCAGGATCTTGCGGGTATAGAGCATGTCCAGCCCGGTCTGCGCCAGCAGCGCAAGGACCAGCCAGCCGCCCAACAACGGTATGGAGAGATGGATCTGCATGGGAAAGCTGCGTATGTGACGGTTATTCTTCCGGCCTGTCCGTTCGGAACGTTTTCAACACAATCTCCATCCGACGGAGGAAGGCCGCTTTCTCTTTGCTGGGCGCGTACACCATGGCGTCGAGCAGGAACAGCGCGCCATCGTCGTAGAAGATATACGATGTAAACGGCCCGCCGCCAAGGATGCCGTACGTCTCCCACAATCCACGCACCCGCACCGCAGGCACATCCCCGATCGTCACATCGCTTTCTCGCATCCAGACCGGGTTGACATGCAGCGAATCGGCGAAGTAGCGCCCGATCTCGTCACGCCAGGCCAGCAGCGTGTCCTTGTTGACATCGCTGGGATCGCCCTCGCGCCAGGCCACGGTCAGAATGCGGTCCGGCAGCTCACGCCCGATGCGGACGAAATTCGGCTGTTTATGGGAAGCCAGCACAGCGTAATCGTGGGGAATGTCCAGCCACCAGCCGTGTGCGTTGAACAGGGAGTCGGACAGGTCGTCCTGGGGCTTGTGAGAGTACATGGCTTTGGTGGTGCGCTGCTCCCGGACCTCGTCGAACAGGGTGAACAGCTCTGTCGAATTGTCCCCAAGCCATGCCTTCAGGTGATCCAGATCAGCTGCGACGAGGAAGACCACAGTCTGCTTGTCAGCCCAGACATCCTGCTTACGGAAGACGGAATATTCTCCCGCCCTGACCCCGTCCAACACGTCGCCCTGCAACATGCTCCGGACACGCAGGGAGACCGGATCATCGGCGTCCAGCAGTCCCACCATCAGGACATTGGCCCAGCGGCTCCACCGGCCCAGGCTGTCCTCGCCGGCGAAATGCAAGGCGAACTGCGGTTCGGTTTGGGGCGTCTGGATCGAGCGTTCCAGAGCCTCGGTCAGAAGCGGACGCAGGGGCTTGGCGTGAGGCCCTTCCATCAGGATCGCCAACGCCTGGTCGCCCTCGATGGCGTTGGGTTTCCGTTCGACGTTGCAGCCGACCAGCAGTAACACAACGATCGCCGCCAGGACCAGGTATGTGGAATAGCGCTGCATCCGGTATCTCCCGTAATGTATTACCCTTGTTCTTCGGGAGCAATATAACCCTGCTGTTCCAGATACAACATGATGCGCTGGGTGGCTTCCACCTGCGAGAGATCGGTGGTGTCGATCACCAGCTCGGCGTCTTCAGGCTCCTCGTAGGGATCTGAAATGCCGGTGAACTCCTTGATGATATCCGCGCGGGCCTTCGCATAGAGCCCTTTTCGGTCCCGCTTTTCACATTCTTCCAGCGGCGTGGAGACATGGATCAGGATGAAGCCGCCGACCGATTCAATCAGCCGCCGGATGTCCTGGCGAATCTCGTCATAAGGCGCGATGGGCGCGCACAAGGCCACGCCGCCGTTCTTTGTAATCTCCGACGCCACAAACCCGATGCGCCGAATGTTCAAATCCCGGTGTTCTCGCGAGAATCCCAGTTCGCTGGAGAGGTTGCGCCGCACGATGTCCCCGTCGAGCAAGGTCACCGGCCGGTTGCCCAGTTGCATCAGCTTCACCATCAATGCATTGGCCAGGGTCGATTTCCCGCTGCCGGACAGCCCGGTGAAGAACACGGTGAAGCCCTGGCGTGAGCGGGGTCGGTGCACCAGGCGCAGCTCGTCGAGCACCTCGCGGTAGGAGAACCAGTCCGGGATATGTCGGTCCAGCCGCAACCGCTCCACAAGCTGCGTATTGCTGATCCGCTGGGCGGTTTCGTCATCGCCGACCAGGTGCGCCTCTTTGAAACGACCTTCTTCCGGCACATACACCATCTCCTGCATGGGCAGGAAGTCGATCTCCAGGTCCTCCCGGTAGGCGGCGAGCTGTTCCATGTGCCGGTCCAGAGCATCCGGGTCGCCGTTGGGAGCGCCGGTGAACGCAGCATTCACGACCAGGTGTGTGCAGCCGTAGTTCTGGTGGACGATGCCGCTGAGGAGGGTTTCACGCAGGTCGGCTTGCCGAATCGCGTACGGAAGCAATGAAAGCATGGCCAGGCCGCGTGGAAACCGGTTCATTACCGCCTGGATGCTCCGCAGACGGGAGAAATGCTCCTGTTCAAGGCCTTCGCGACGATCCGCGATGGCGTGGATCAACAGGTTGGCGGCGGTTTGCTCCGACGCCTGAAAGCACATGCGGACTTCAGCGCGATGCATGGGGCGGCGCGCCTGGTAGGCTACGACGCGACGCCATCCCAACCGGTTGAACCGGTTGCGGAGCTCTGCGGGCGGATACCGGTGCGGCAGGTAATCATAATGGATCGGCTCCTGCAGCATCTCCAGCTCGCCATCGACGTACCATTCTTCGGTAGCCTCAAGAAAGTTCTCCACGCCCGGCGTGGTAGGGTCCGTCGACCCGAAGACCGCTTCGGCTTCTTTCGCCAGGTCCGGCTGCCAGACCTCGTTGACAGTCACAGCGGCGAGCATGGCGCCTTCTGAATCCCGCAGAGCAAGGCGTGTACCGGCTTTCAGCTTCTGCGCCACCTCCACGCCGACACTCAACATCACCGGCAACGGCCACAGGGTCCCATCCGCAAGCCGCAGTTCAGACAACACCGACTCATAATCCTTTTTCCCCAAAAAACCGGTCAAGGGGGAATAGCCGCCGTTGCCCAGCAGCTCCAGGTCGCGCAACTGCTGAGTGGTCAGGGTCCAGTCCGGCCAGTCCAGGGATGCCTTCTTCAGCTCTTCCGCGCGGCCATTGTCTTTCAGCAGGCCGACCAGTTTGCCCCCGTGAGGGGAGATCAGCGGTTTTGCCATGAGGTGCGCCTCACCGTGTTTTTTCGTCGAGGACCAGGTCGTTGACCGAGTGTTTCGGAACATGGTGGATGCCGTCGCGGTCGCGCCAATAGTCCACATCCCCGGACGCCGGCATGGGCTCGATGACCACCTCTTCAGCAGGAACACCCAACGCCAGCACCAGTTGGATGCGATACCGGTCCGATAGCTGCCAGGTTTTTCGCAGCCGCTCTCGTTTGACCGACCCCAGCATGCAGCAGCCGAGTCCCAGGCAGCGCGCTCCCAGCATCATGGTTTGTGCGGCAATGCCCACATCTTCGCCGACTGTGGCTCCTTTCGCCGTCGTATCCTCCAGGACGACAATATACGCCGCGGGACGTTCGCCTTCCTCGGGACCGCTCCAGTCCTTCAACGCTCCCGCCCAGGCTACTTCCGCGAACACCTCGGCGCAGGCGGACTCGCCGGTGACCAGGATATAGCGCAACGGTTGCGCGTTACGGCCCGAGGGCGTCACGCGCGCCAGCGCGACCAGGTCATGCAGTTTGTTCAGGGTGATACGTTCGGCCTGCCGGAAGCGCCGAACGGTGCGGGTGTGTGCAACCAGTGTTCGGAATTGGGAGAATTCCATGGTTCTCTCGTTGTGTTCCAGGTTCGTAGCTGGAACATACAACATTTACGGTGCGGAAGGACAGTGCAGGCGATGGGTTAGAAATACCACATGATACCAAGGCCGATCACAAAATCATAATAACTTGTGATGCCGGCTTCGAGCGACCACCCGATGGGGGGCAGTACGGGATCCAGTTCGCGCCAGTCAAATTCTACTCCGGCGCCACCACCGAAGTACATGCCAAAACCATCATCAACGGGATGATCGTGATCCCAGAGACCGACAAGGCCCCATCCATACACCCCGACATTGTCACGTTGGATGAAGCGGACACGCGGCTTGAACGCCAGGTGCGGCGCATGATTGACACCCACAATGCCCATCAGGCCGACTGTGGACGCAGCCTGGTAGTTGATGCCGATGCCGGAGAGATGATTGCCGCCATGCAAGCCGGCTCCCCAGCGCAGATTGTCTGGATTCTGAGCGCTCGCGATACCGGCAATCACCAGAATCGCAACCGGCACTATACCTGTTCGTTTCAACATGGGTTGTCTCCCTGTTGTGTTTGAAACAATAGTGATCCATTGCACCAGCCATGGACGATGAGACGCGCTCCCTTTGGGCTTGTCACGAGGCGGTTGCCTGCGGCGTTGCCGTTACATCTGCGCGAAACCGCCCGGCATTCAACTCGCCCGAGACAAGCAGAACCAACCATAGCTGGTGCAATGGACCAATGGTGTGAAATTGAAAATACGCTTCGTCGCGGGATAGCACCTCAGGCGGGAAACTCGAAAAGCGTCAAACAGAGCGGCGCCGGCTCGCAGCACCACCAGAAACAGTTGCTTAACCAGCACAGAGGTTGCCGATAGCAGCCGGAACGGCACTCCTATTCCGGCTGCCGCCAGGCCAACTCGTCCAGCAGTTGCGCGACATGCTCCACGTATTGATCCAGCGTGGCCGTCTCCTCAATACTGAAACGGGCATTGGAGGAGACCTTGTTCAACAGACCATCGTTGTGACGAAGCTGCAACAGGAGTTGCTGGAGTGTCTGGTGTTCGCCCACGCCGACATAGAGGCCGTTGATGCCGTTGATCAGGGTATGCCGGTTGCCGCGTGTGCGGGTCATGATCACCGGCGCGCCGCAGGCCATGGCCACCAGCGCGCTCCTGATTCCCGAGGCGTTGTCGGTTTCGATCAACGGCAGCACGACAGCATTGGCGCGTTGATACAACTGCCGCAGTTCCGCAGGCGACACATTGCCCGCAAATTTCGTTTCGTCCGGCAATGAATGATCCTTGAGCTCTTCGGGCGCTACGTCGAGCAGGGTCAGCCGCCACTCGCCGGTCTTCACCGCCTTCAGCAATACCCCCGGATCCCGGTCGGCGCCGCCGATATAAATCACGGAGCGGGGATCCCGCTCTACCGCAGCCGGATGATAAAACCGGTGATCCACCGCAAAATCAATCCGTTGGATGCGTCCCATCAACATCGGGATCTCCAGCTCCAGTTGAAGCTGATGCAGGGGTGAGGAAACAAAGATGCGGTTAATCAGAGGCGCGACCTGCTCCATTTCGCGTTTGGAATCACCGGTCAGTGGGTTGGCCGCCATGACCGCCAGTTGAGCGCTCTTGCCGGTTTTCAGGAAACGCTTGCCCAGGGCGACCGCAAGCGGCTCCCCTTCGAGATAGACGGTTCGATAGTCCGCACTCAGGCGATTGGCCGTATCGGCAAGGCCGTCGATTGGATGAGCCGGGTTGATGTCGGCCCCGGTGAGCATTTCGTATTCGCGTCCATTGGCAACAGGGCGAAACAGGCCGTCAACCGTCAACAGATCACCCCCCACACGCTTGGCCAGGAGGGCAAACGGCTCAGCCGGAGCGGTCCCGGCAATGGGTTGCGTCAGCAAAGCAAAACGTTCGGAGCTTACCAGCAAAGTCTTCATCGTCGTGTATCCAATGAGAACAGCGTGTTGTTTTACCCTATCAATAGCAAGAGATGTGCCTGTCGCAACAGATGATTGTGAATATGTATGTTAAGAGGAGATCCCACAATATACAATCTACTTTTGGGACTGGTTTGCCATACCCGAGTATCGCACCCTGTTTCGTCACCTTGCTTGTGGGGGTTGGTATAACTCCTCAAATACCTTACTTTTGGAGCGCCTGAACGCTAGCGGGCAGCGACCAGAAGAGAGTGAGAGAAACGGGCGATTCGTTCATAGCAATGGTGATTTTGTATCCAAGCGTCTCTTGTCAAGCTGCCCGGGCAAATCCCTTTGGACCATTCAATTCGGGTGAAACGGTCCGCCAGGCAGGTCATCTTTGAGGACAATCATGCCATGATGAGTACAAAAGTAATCAAACGAATTCGTGTCCGCTGCTGCGGAGGTTGCCGGGCTCTTCTTACCGCGGTGATCCTGCTGGTCGCCGGGCTCGCGCTGTTTACCGGCTGTGAGTATTATCCCGAAGATCCCCGGGCGTATCCGGTGCAGCCCAAACCGACCTACAACATTTCCTCTATCACCTCGCATATCACGCTCCTGAACCTGGCGGGGGACTATGGTGTCGTGGTCATGGAGTTCCAACGGCCTTACGGCTTGGAGCATTTCTACGCGCGAGTGGTGGATCCGCTCGACGGCCGTTTTATCAATCAGACCCCTGTCCACTTGCGACGGATGATTCCGGATGGCGAAAACGCTGAATTCTTCGTCTGCGGGCATGTCGATGGGGATCTGGACGGGGATGATGAATGCTACTTTACCCTGAAGAACGATACCCTGATGTATTTGTATGAAATCGACGCTCGCACCGGCGCCCTCTCGGTGCTGGATTCCCTGCTGCAACCACCCGAAACTCGTGATTATATCTTCGATTTTCGTTTTCATGTCTACACCTACGCGCGCTACCCCGAAACCACAGACCCCTCGCCGGTTTTCGGTGTGGCCAATGTCTCAGGGTATGTCCCGCTGCCTCGACAGGAGCGTGTGCTGAAACGCCTCAACCCACCCGCCGAGATTATGAAGTTTGATTTCTCCAGCCCTCTCGGGCTGTTCCGTGCCGCCATGGATATCAACGGGGATGGCCGGGACGAGTACCTCTATAGCACCTTAAATCCCTGCAACGGCAGGCAAATAGACGGTTTCACGGATACCGTCAGCTATTTCCTTGCGGTGGACCATACCGGAAAGATTGTGTGGTCGACGACCCTCGAAGCCCATGGCGGCGGTAGCCAGCTGGGCGTACACCCTTTCCATGGCGACACCCTGATCGGCCTGGACAATTGGCATACCCTGCATGATTCGCTGCTTATCACCGACCTGTATCATCTGGAAGCAGCATCTGGAACCGTCCTCCAGAAACGCATGCTTCCAGGCGATGTCCGGGGGTGTTTCGATCCTGCTACAGCCCGGGTGGGGCACCTGATCGGCACGGAGATGGAGACCAATGGAACCCTGGTTTCACTCTACTCCATCCAGGGAGAACGGCTTCGCAGCAAGTTGTTCCCCTTTCTCATGTCCTATGACTTCCGCCTGAAACACCCCGCTTATGAAGACAGCCTGTACCGCTTCAACGCCACCCAACACGGGACCTTCCTGCTGGATGCGAATCTGAATGTGGTGGCCCGTTTCCCGGGATCCTTCGGGCGGCAGCGCGTACACCGGGACACCGGTGAAAATCGTGTCGTAGCCGTGATGTACGACGACGACGAAAAAGCCTTTGTCGGCGAACTGGTCAAGCGTCCCTGGTATCAGTGGTGGGTGTGGCGATGGAGATGGGCGCTGCTGGCCGGGCTGGTGCTGCCTGTGGCCGCTTTCGGAATCGTCATGCTCGTGCGCTACATCCGGGCGCGACGGCAATATATGCGCGAGCTGAAACACGCCTACGACCAACTCACCGAGAGCCACCATGAGCTGGAAAAACTGAACCGCCAACTAAATGATCTTTTGTCAAAAACTCACACCGCCCAGGAAGAGGAACGCCAGCGGATCGCCAAAGATCTGCACGACGAGATGGGCGGCCTGCTCTCAACGATCAAGCGCTACCTGGAGAACACCCAGCGTGGCTATGCGGTGGGCGATCCGGAAACCGAGGGAAAGCTGACCTATCTGCAAGAATTGATCGATCAGGGCGCGGAACTGACGCATCGCATCAGCTACAACCTTCAGCCGCCAGTGCTGGAAAAGTTCGGGCTGGTCGCGGCGGTGAACCATTATCTCGAATCCTTTGAGCGAGATACCGGGCTCCGAGTGGAGCACGCCGTGGATTTGAGCCTCCCAAGGTTGCAGACGAACGTGGAAATCGCCATCTTCCGTATCCTGCAGGAAGCACTCTCCAATGTGAAGAAATATGCCCAGTCCGATGAGGTGCGGGTCTCCCTTTGGGAAGATGACGATGTGCTGCAGTTGATTGTGGAAGACGAGGGAGTCGGGTTCGACACCAGCCTGGCGGCGGAGTCCGGCTCGCTGGGGCTGTTCGGGATGCAGCAACGTGTGCGGCCCTTCAACGGGATCGTGACCATCTCGAGTCAGCCTGGAAAGGGGTCCACTATACAGGTGGATGTACCGGGCATGGCACAGTGGGGGAGAGATACGTGATTCGGGTAGTGATCGCCGACGATCATACTATCGTGCGGGAAGGGTTGAAGAAGGCGCTGGATGGAGAACGGAACATTGACATCGTTGCGGAAACCGGCGACACGGAAGCAACGATGGAAGCCGTGCGGCGGCACACCCCCGATGTTTTGCTGCTGGACCTGAATATGCCGGGCGCGGGCGGCCTGCACCTGATTCCCCGGCTGAAGGCCCTGCAAGCGCCCCCCGGAATTGTGGTGCTGACCTTTGCACGATCGGATGAGTTTGGCGCACGGACCCTCCAAGCCGGTGCGGACGGCTACCTGGAAAAAACCTGCACGACGGAAGAGCTGCTGGAAGCAATTCGTACCGTCCATCGCGGTGAGAGGTACCTGCCGCTGCCTTTGGTCACCACCCTCTTGAACCACGCTGATTCCGACAAAGCCCCCCATGCCAGATTGAGTGCCATTGAATTCAACGTGTTCCTGGAGCTGGCAAAAGGGAAAAGTGTGCGCACCATCGCTGAGGAAGTGCACCGGTCGCCCAAGACTATCCAGGTCCATCGCGGAAACATCATGAAGAAGATGGAGTTCGCCTCTATCGCGGATCTTGTGCGCTACGCGATGCAACACGGGTTGCACGGCCAAGACGACGAATACCTCAAATCGTAGTTTATCGTTGCAACCGGCGCGAACTCGTAAAATAGCTCTGTTACATCCTAATCGGCAGCACGGTTTCCAGAAAGGTAACTTTGTGCCCTTCGCCGTGCGCAAGGACATGGTTTGTCAGCCAGAGCTATTCTTCGTTTACGATAAATGTTTCCATGCCTGTCGACGTAATCACGGTCAGCCGGTTGTGTACCGATCCATCCAAATCGAGAATCATGGATTCGTCCTTCACAAAGCGAGTCGGTAAAGTGATGATCTGATGCACTGCGTCGTCGTTACGACTGGCGCCGATCCGCTTGGGAAAATCCGCATCCGGCAACACATATACCGACGAGGGCGTCGGTCTTACCCCACGCCTGTGCCACGGGATGTCTCTCGAGCGGCGTCTGTCCGTATTGTCTTCGATTCGAAACATAAACGCTAACTGTTTAGAATTTTTGGTGTTGTATTTTTATCTACTTGGAGATCATCATTTTTTCCATGATTTGCCCGATTCTAACAATCCTAACACGCCCCTAACAAACCCCCTCATACTTTTCTAACTGTTTGTACTACAACGGTTGGCAGACATGTTCCGGGGAGTGAGCAAATGCAAATTATGCTGATTGGTGTTTTCCTGTTCACGTTGCCCATGTTGGCAACCGGTTCCACAAGGCGCGATGTACGCCTCGCTATCCGTCCATACTTGCAACGCCGTCAGGAATGTTCCGGTTTCACTATTGGAAGAATCTGAGAATATGCAGCGTCGCCCTGACTTGAAACAGGGCGCGTGTTATGTTTGGAAAGCGTTAACGGTGTAGATGTAGATACAGTCATAACGACCTGTTACGAGGGGGGGTCATGCACTCAAGACTCATCTGTCTGCTGCTCGTCGTAGGATTGCTGGGCGGGCTCGGCTGCGAGGTGGAGCAGTCCACCCGGCCGTCCGACGCCAACCTGGTGGAACTCACCGGCGCCATCACCGAAGATCGGGTGTTGACCGCCGACGAGGACTACCTGCTCACTGGGCAGACCTTTGTCAAACCCGGCGTCACTCTGACCATCGAGCCCGGGACCACCATCCAGGGGTTGCCGTATGATCGCAACGGCCTCGCGTCGGTGTTGGTGGTCGAACGTGGCGCCAAGCTCATCGCCGACGGGACCGCCGACAGTCCCATCACCTTCACCACCGCGTTTGACGACGCCACATTGCCGCGACGCGGGCTCTGGGGCGGTCTGATCCTGCTGGGCAGCGCGCCCATCAACCACGGCGGCGGCGAGGATTACATCGAAGGTATCGCCGGCATTCCGTTCGGCGGAACCAACCCCGAGGACAACAGCGGCGTACTCCGCTATGTCCGGGTCTGGTACGGCGGCCGTAACATCGGCGAGGGCAACGAGATCAACGGCATCACCTTCGGCGGCGTCGGCAGCGGCACCACGGTGGAGCATTGCGAGGTCGCGTTTAACAACGACGACGGCTTCGAGTTTTTCGGCGGCACGGTCAATGTGAAACACCTTTCCGCCATCTTCTGCGGCGACGACTGCTTCGATTCCGACTGGGGCTACCAGGGCAAAGGCCAGTTCCTGTTCGCGTTGCTGGGCCAGGACGCTTCGGGTCGCGGGTTCGAGATGGACAACGACGGCGGGAACATGGACGCTCAGCCGCGGTCACGCCCGGCCTTTTGCAACGTCACCATCGTGGGTTCCAACGGCGGCAGCCCGGACGGCGACGGCGGCGACCAGCTCATGAGGTTGCGTGAGGGTACCGGCGGCGACTTCCGTAACCTGATCGCCCTCAACGGCAACGGCGTGGGGCTCAGGGTATCCGACGACCCCACCATCGCCATCCTCACCCAGACGCCGGACTTCGGCAACACCAACGCGCTCTACTTCTCGCCCGGCAACATCCTGTTCAACTGCCCCGACGGCGTGTTGCACGAGGATGTGGACACGCTGCTGACGGTGCGGGAGGTGGATCCTCTGCTGACCGACGTGGCCAACCCGATGGGAGCGATCAACCCGTTGCCCCAGGCGGGCGGCCCCTGCTTCAGCAACGTGGAGGATCCGCCCGACGATCCCTTCTTCACCACGGTGGATTACGTGGGCGCGTTCGGAACCACCCTCTGGCTGGAGGGCTGGTCCTGGCTGGATGAAAACGGCCGGTTGCCGTAAACGATTCAGGCACAAAGGTGGAGCGAACCATGAGGAACTTTGGCAATACGTGTTGGATCGCGTTGGCGGCGGGCCTGGCGTTGCTGGTGCTGGCTCCCGGCTGGACCGCGGCGCAGATGGATCTGATGGACCTGTCGCTCGATGACCTGCTCGACATCAAGATCATCGAAGCGATCACCAAGAATCCCGAGGAGGCGTTCAAAGCGCCGCTCTCGGTATCCGTGGTAAACGAGGATGAGATTCTTCGTAGCGGGGCGACGTCGATTCCCGACGCGCTCCGGATGGTTCCGGGAGTGCTCGTCCGCGAGCCGACGCCCGGCGTCTACGATGTGCAGGTGCGCGGGTTCGGCAACGCTTCGGTCAACTCCATGCTGCCCTACACCGCCAACGCCATGACGCTGGTGATGATCGACTACCGCATCGTCTACAACTACTTCGCCAGCGGCGCCTTCTGGGAGACCCTCCCGATCGGGCTGCACGATGTGAAGCGCATCGAGGTGATCCGAGGGCCGAGTTCGGCGCTGTACGGCCCCAACGCCGTGGCCGGCGTGATCAACATCGTCACCAAACAGCCGGACATGCCGGGAACTTACGCCAATGTGAACGTACAGGGCGGCACGGAGAACACCATGCTGCTCAACGGTGCTGTCGGTTTCCGGCACAAAAGCACCATGAACGGTGTGCTGTCGGTGAACTACCATACCCGCGCGCGCCACATGGAGGAGTATTACCAGTGGACCACGCGGTCCTATGTCACCGTCGACCAGCTTCACTCCATGATGCGACCCGACGACGCCCTGACCGACCTGGACACCCGGTATCCCGAAAAGGACCGCGCGCTGGAACGAGTGGGCGTCAACCTGTTTTACCACTACAAACTGTCGGAAAAATCGGAGATGAACCTGAGCTTCGGCAGGCAGGAGTCGCAGACGCAGAAGATCTATGTCAACAACTACATCACCCCCTTGACCACCAACGAGTCCAATACCAACTACGCCGATATGAAGTTCTTGGTAGAGAAGGATACCCGGGTGCAGCTCTCGTACATCGACGGCGACCAGGAGACGCTGGGCATGCCGGACTGGAAATACGAGCTGAACGTGTTCGAGGCGGTGATCGAACATGACATCCACTGGAAGAAGCTGACCCTCCGGCCGGGTGTAAGCTACCGGATGGCGAACTACGACGGATCGTTCATCGGCGGCTCGCAGCAGATCATCAACGAGTCCGCCTCGCTGCTGGTCGACTACAAACCGACCTCGAAGCTGCGCCTCATGGGTGCGCTGCGCGGCGACCGGTACCAGCACACCGACAACGCCTATGCGTCGTACCTGGCGTCGGCCACCTACAACTTCAACTTGAACAACATGGTGCGCGTGGTGGCCAGCCGATCCAACCGCACCTGCAGCATGCTGGAAACCTACATCGACCACACCATCCCGCTGGACTTGTCGGCGATTCATTACGCCGGGAACAAAGAGCTGGCGTCGCTGACCATGGACACCTGGGAGCTGGGCTACCGCACCAAGCTGACCCGGGACCTGACCGTGGACCTGGAGGGCTATTACGCCTACCTGAACAACTTCAGCGACCTGTTGTACGCCGGCACGGACAACAGCGGCTCGAACCTGGAGATCGAATACGGGTACGTCAACTACGAGATGACCGCAACACAGGTGGGCGGATCGGTCGATCTGCAATACGACCTCAGCCGGTCCTTCTTCATCAAGCTGTTCGGTTCCTTCCAGCAGACGGAGTACGATGACGAGGCGCAGGAGATCATCCGGTCGGCGCTGAACATCGAGGTGGAGACGATGCCGGCGCTGTACGGGGGCTTTGAGCTGAACTACAAACCGATGTCAAAACTGAACCTGAACATCAACGGCGTGTACGCCGGCGAGCAGGAATTCCAGGGGGTGCTGGGGACGATGGCGCTGGACGCCGGGCTGAACCTCAACACCCGTCTGAGCTACACGGTGCTCGACGGCATGGATGTGTTTGTCAACGCGCGGAACCTGCTGACCGACGGCGAAAAGCAGTATGGGTTCGCCGACGACATCGGCCGGGTGATCCTCGCCGGGTTCACGTACACGTACTGATCGCGTGCAAGCGAAGGAGGTCGACATGAAGAACGCAGCACGCAACAGGCTTGAGAGCAGCGTCCGGCAGGAAAGAGCAGGCCGGCGTACAGGAGGTTCAGGTATGCATCGGACAGTCAGGATCCTTGTGATCATCATGATACTGTTGGGGATGGCGGCCGGAAGCCGGGTGCTGGCCGAGACCGCACCGCCCAACATTGTCGCCGTGTTCATTGTCAAGCTTACCGCCCTGGAGAAGAACCTGGCCACAAAGGGGGGCGCGTTGACGGTGCATGTCATCGGCGACGAGGCGGTAGCGGCGGAGTTGCAGGCATTGCAGGGCAACGCCATCGGGTCATCCACTCTGGGAAGCGTCACCAGCGGCGCCGCACTGCCGGGCTCGCCGCCGGATATCCTCTACGTGGGCAGTTCAGGCATGATCGCCCAGGCGGCGCAGTATTGCCGGACCAATCAAGTCTTGAGTTACACCGGCCTGGCCGACCAGTTGCTGGAGGGCATTGTGCTGGGCATCGGTGTGGAGGGCGGCAAGCCGAAGGTTCTGCTGAACCTGACCGCCAGTTCCGAATGCGGTGTGGAGTGGAACCCGGGGATCATGCGCATCGCCCAGGCGATGCAGTGAAACGGTTCGCAGCAGGCAAGTCCGGTACGTTTTGCAGCAGGACTGTTTGAGCGTAGCACCGCAGGCATGTCAAGAGCGTAATGCAGAAGGAAATGGCCTGTTAACGCGGATACTTGCGAATGAACCACGGTAGTGGTTCGCTGTCATAGCCCAAGGTACGCGCCGTCCGTTTGGCGCGCACCCTGGGAGACTGTTTCGCCTCTCTTTCTACTCCGGCAGCGGGTTGTATTGAACTGGAGTCACCATGCTGAATCGTTCGTTGCAAGCCAAAGTCATCGGCCTGATCGCAGGAGTCGCTATCGTGTTCTTCCTGCTGCTGACGGTGTATGCTCCGTACCGCACCCAGCGCATCAGCGACGACATGGCGTTGGCCTATGCCGGGTTCATCACCAAGCTGCTGTCGGAAAACCTGGCGCTGGGGATGCAGCTGGTCATCATCGACAATGGCGCTTCACTGGACGAAACCCTGGCGCTGCTGTCCACTGACGACGAGACCGGCGACGCGAAGGTCGAGGTCACACGTGTACGGGTGTTCGACGACAACAAGATCCTCATCACCGGCCTGCATCACGATGACGACTCTTCCATCGGCGAGTGGACCGGGGATGAGTTGAGCTTTCAAGACACGAAAGACCGCCTGATAGCCTGGAATCCCTTATTGGACCAGTCGAGAACGCTGGTGGGCTACGTGGAAGTGACCTTTTCCAAGGAGTTTCAGAACTCCGCCACCACGGGCAATCTGCTGGTCTCCCTGGCGGTGGGAATCGTGGCGTTACTGCTGGCGATCATCGCCAGCGTTGCGCTGCTGCGGGTGATCCTGGTGCGGCCGCTCCGGCATGTCACCGCCGTCGCCGAGGCCATCAGCACGGGCGATCTGCATCAGGAGGTGCAGGTGACGCAGCGGGACGAGATCGGCCAACTGGCGGCGGCGATGGAGGCCATGCAGCGGGTCTTGCAGCGTAAGGCGGAAGGGGCGTCCGCCATCGCGAAGGGCGATCTGTCCCACGAGTTCCAGGTGCTGTCGGATCAGGATGAGCTGGGCAAGTCCATGCAGACCATGCGGGCGGCCTTGCAGACCATGCAGACCCAGTTGGCCGCCACCATCGAAGCTCAGAAAGCCGGCGACATTGAAAACCGGTGCGCGGCGGATAACCTGGAGGGCGCGTACGCCGACCTGTTGCGCGGTGTCAACGACGCCCTCGACGCGGTCACGTTGCCCGTGGTCGAGGGCCTGGGCATCCTGGGCGAGTATGCCGAAGGCAACCTGTCGCGTGTGATGCGCACCCTCCCCGGAAAGCAGATCATCCTGACCCACAGCCTGCAAAAGGTGAGGGACAACCTGCAGAACCTGATATCCGACGCCTCGCGTCTGGCTTCCGCCACCGCCGACGGCGACTTGAAGGTGCGGGTGGATGAAACCGGCTACCAGGGCGGATACCGGGACATTATCCAGGGGATGAACCGCAGCCTGGACGCCATCGCCGAGCCAATCTCGGAAGCGGCGCAGGTGCTGCACGCCATGGCGCAGAACGACCTGACGCGGCGGATGACCGGGGATTACCGAGGCGATTACACGCTGATCAAGGAGGCGATCAACCGCAGCCTGGACGCGTTCAACGAGATCCTGGCGCAGGTGAACAATACCGTGGAGCAGGTCCGCGCCGGGGCGGATGACGTGTCGGAATCGAGCCAGACCCTTTCCCAGACCACCACGCAGCAGGCCAGCACACTGGAAGAGATCGGGGCGTCGATGACCGAGATCGGCGGGCAGACCAAGACCAACGCCGACAACGCTCAGACGGCCAGCAAGCTGGTGACCCAGGCCAGCGAGGCCGCCACCCGGGGCAACCGGCACATGGCGGGCATGCTGGAGGCGATGGGCGCGATCAACACCTCCTCCGACGAGATCAGCCGTATCATCAAGGTAATTGACGAGATCGCGTTCCAGACCAACCTGCTGGCATTGAACGCGGCGGTGGAAGCGGCGCGCGCGGGGGTCCACGGCAAGGGGTTCGCAGTGGTGGCCGACGAGGTGCGTAACCTGGCCCAACGCAGCGCCCAGGCCGCCCGGGAGACCACTGAACTGATCGAGGGATCGAGGGCCAATGTGCAGCACGGGGCGGAGATCTCGCAGGAAACCGCAGATGCCCTGCAGGATATCGTCTCGCGTATCCAGGAGACCACAGACCTGGTCAACCAGATCGCCTCAGCCTCGGATGAACAGGCCCAGGGGATCGACCAGATCAACGATTCCCTGACCCAGGCGGATAACGTAACTCAGTCCAACGCCACCACGGCAGAGGAGAGCGCCGCCGCCTCGGAAGCATTGGCCCACCAGGCCGACCAGCTTCAGAAGATGCTGCAACGCTTTACCCTGCTTCACAGGCAGAGACCCAGCGCCTCAGCAGCCCTTCAGCCCACAGCATTTGTGAACAGGCAAGCTGGACGCGGCGCCGGTTCCCTGAACGGTGGCGACACCGATATCGTCCGCCCGGAAGAGGTATTATCGCCGGATGAAGTGGATGAGTTCGGGAAGCTGTAATCCTTCCCTTTTGCCCCGGGCAGGCGACAGTTTCGCCCTCTTTGACAACCCGGCGGCGGGTTGTATGGGGCGGCGACAAACGGTAGTCCCTTCATTTATACCGAAAACAGCTCAACGGAGACCGGAAAATACTCAACACAAGTATATATACCGGGTTACGTTGAAAGAAAAGAACTACTCGTGAAATATCCGGGTTAGCCCGAAGCGGTCGAAGAACGTCCCGGCGGGTTGTATATTGCGGGCAACCTGTACCGGGAATGCTTGCATGGCCACAAAGACGCCCCTGCTGGATCTGGACAACATTACCATCGTCGCTCCGAACCGGGAAAAACCCGGCTCGTTGCCGGTGAATGTGCTCGCCCGGCAGGTCTCCCTGCAGCTTGAGGCCGGTTGTGTGCTGCCCGTGGTCGGCCCGTCCGGAGCGGGCAAATCCACCCTGCTGAAGACCATCGTACGTCTCGCGCCGCTGGAGGAAGGGGAAATCCGTTTCCAGGGCCAAGCCATCCAGAACGTGCCGCCCGCGACACTGCGCCGAACCATCGCCTACCTGCCGCAAACGCCGGTGATGTTTCCGGGTACGGTTCGTGACAACCTGCTGCAGGCGTTTCAGTATGGAGCCGTGTCCTCTCCGGCTCCCTCGGATCAAAAGTTGATCCAGGGGCTGGCCGAGGTCGGGCTGGACGTGGCGTTTCTGGAGCAGCGCGCGGACCGCCTGTCGGGAGGCGAAAGCCAGCGGGTGGCGTTGCTTCGTGCGCTGTTGCCGGGACCAGCGATGCTCCTGTTGGACGAACCCACCAGCGGATTGGATCCGGAGAGTGTGCGCTACATCGTGGACTTTGTGAAGGCCTGGGTTGCCCGGGAGCATCGAGCCGCGCTCTGGGTTGCGCATGACCAGAAGGTGGTGGACAGCCTCGATTGCTCTGCGTTTTATTTTCCGCCCGGTCCGGATCAGGGAATCCCTGAAACCCAACCCGATCCGGATTGATCTAATCCTTTGAAAGTAAGAGAACAACTGTCGGCAGAAGCCCGTACCCGGAAGGGTCTGAAACTGTTTCAAAATTTTCTCGCGTGTAGCGAAATGCGCATCAAGCAACGGCTCTCGAAGACCGGGGGAGGGGTAAAATCGGACTCGCCACCTATTCTGAAGAGGAATACATTTTATTTCTGGAAGCGATCGGACGAAGCAATTCCAGAGGCTGTGAAACGAACCGTCGGCGCCCCGTGGATTGCTGGTCGGGAGACTGTAAAACTGCATTTTTGTAAGGTGCGGTTTAAACAGACGCTATCTACAGGACAAGGTGGGGTTTATGGCGAAGAAATCGGATTCCGGCACATCGAAAAAGACACCCGGAAAGGCTGCTTCGAAAAAGAAAACGACCAGGGCGTCGGCTTCGACCTCGACCGGGAAGAAGTCGGCCGGGAAGAAAACGAAGCCGCGGGAGAAAACGGCCTCGAAAGGCGCGAAGACGAAAGCAAGCGCGACGGTGGAAAAGGGACGTACGATCTCCAAAGAGGCTAATGAGCAGGCGAAAGAGGCCCGGGACATCATGGATACCGCCAGGCAGGTAGCGGCTGAGCCGGAGGCGAGCTTAAAAGCAACCGATCACCGGGACGGCTTCATCGTTGGCATTGGAGCATCGGCGGGCGGGCTGGAAGTCCTCAACGAGTTCTTCGACAACATGTCGGTGGACAGCGGCTTGTCCTTCGTGGTTGTTCAGCACCTGTCGCCCGATTACCAGAGCATGATGGTCGAATTGCTGTCCAAACATACCAACATGATGGTCAAACACCCGGAGGACGGCGAAGAAGTTGAGCCCGACACCGTCTATCTGATTCCGCCCAAGAAGAACCTGACCATTTTCCACCGCAAGCTGCTGCTGACCGACCAGGTGCGTCATGCTCACGGCCTCAACCTTCCGATTGACGTCTTCCTGCGGTCGCTGGCGCACGACCAGGGCTCGAAGGCGGTAGGAATCATCCTGTCGGGGACGGGTACCGACGGCACCATGGGCGTGCGCGCCATCAAGGAGTCCGGCGGCATGATCATGGCGCAGGACAGCGGCACGGCTCGTTTTGACGGTATGCCGAAAAACGCCATCCAGACCGGTCTCGTGGATTACATTCTGCCCGTGGCGGCAATGCCCGCAGAGCTGCTGAGATTTGTCAAGCATCCCCTGGCCAGCCGGTCCAGGGGTGGTGAAAAGCCCCAAACCTACGAAGACACCCTCAGCAAGGTACTGGCCACCATCCGGTCGATCACGGGCATGGACTTCTCCGAGTATAAACCCTCAACCGTCATTCGCAGAATCGAACGCCGTATGAGCATCAACCATGTCGACGACATGGTTGATTACCTCAAGTTGATGTCGAAGAATGTGTCCGAAGTCAATCTGCTGTACACGGAAATTCTGATCGGGGTGACCCGTTTCTTCCGGGACCAGGACGCATTTGACTCTATCAAAAAGAAGGTCATCCCGGAGTTGGTGGAACGGACAGACAAGCAGACGCCGATCCGTGTCTGGGTTGCGGGATGCAGCACCGGTGAGGAAGCCTATACCCTGGCGATCATGCTCAACGAGTATCTGGAGCAGAACAGGATCACCCGGGAAGTGAAGATTTTCGCCACCGATATCGACAAGCGGGCGATCGAAATCGCCAGCGCGGGCAGCTATCCCGCCAGCATTGTCGCCGATGTGCCCGTGGGGCTGCTGGGCAAGTACTTCTTCAAACAGGACGACAACTACCAGATCATTGAGCGGGTTCGCAAGATGGTCATTTTCGCTCAGCACAACCTGCTCAAGGATCCGCCCTTTAACCGCACCGACCTCATTACTTGCCGCAACCTGCTGATTTACCTGCGCTCGGACCTGCAGCGCCGCATCTTGGGCATGTTTGCTTTCAGCCTGAAAACCGAAGGTGTCATGTTTCTCGGGGCCAGCGAGAGTGTGGGCGAGCTGCAATCGCTGTTCACCTCGCTGGACAACAAGTGGAAAATCTACCGTTACATGGGTGGCGCGCAATATAAAGACATGCACCCCTTCCAGATCGATCACTTGCGCCGGCCCAAGCGCCCCCAGTTCTCCGCCGTCAAGGAGACTGTACAGCAACCCGAGTCCAAGGTAATCGACCTGGCCACCGAAAAACTGCTCACCGAGATGGTCCCGCCCAGTGTGCTGATCAACGATTCCATGGAGGTGCAGGGTGTGTTGCGCGACGCCGGCAATTACCTGCGCATGCCCATCGGAGAGTTGTCCAACTCGCTGCTGAAAATGGTGCCGTCCAACGTCGCACTGGTGCTCTCCACCGC
The DNA here is from genome assembly GCA_964648415.1 of uncultured bacterium. GTDB lineage: Bacteria > Electryoneota > Electryoneia > Electryoneales > Electryoneaceae. Next base: position 26,208 of record CAZYOC010000014.1, read on the forward strand.
CATGCACAACGCCATTAAGAGTCAAAAACGTGCGGTGTACTCCGACATCGTGTATGAACGCGGCGAAGAGCGGGAGACCGTGAAGGTGGTGATCGATCCCTTCTTCGACACCCGTTCAAAGAACACCCTGTACATCGTCTCATTCGTGGAGCAGGAGCAGGACAAAGCGGATAAACCGGGGACATCAGCCAAGTCTGATTTTGATTACGACGAGAGCCGGGATCTGCGGATTTCCGAGCTCGAGCAGGAGCTGCAATACACGCGTGAAAACCTGCAAGCCACCATCGAGGAGCTGGAAACCTCCAACGAGGAACTGCAGGCGACCAACGAAGAGTTGATGAGCGCCAACGAAGAGCTGCAATCGACCAACGAAGAATTGCAGTCGGTCAATGAAGAGGTGTACACGGTCAACGCGGAGTATCAGAACAAGATCGAGGAGTTGACCGCCCTCAACAACGATATGAACAACTTCCTGACCAGCACCCGCATCGCCACGTTGTTCCTGGACCGCGGGCTGCATATCCGCAAGTTCACCCCGCCCATCACCGACTTCATCCCGCTGATGGACCGTGACCTGGGACGGCCGATTCATCATTTCTCCACCGACATCAACTACCCGGACCTGATTCACGACATCGAGTCGGTGTTGCTGGAACTAAGGCCCAAGCAGGTGGAGATCCGCATGCGGAACGGCGTCTGGTACCAGATGCGCATCCTGCCCTACCGGACCATGGATAACACCATCGACGGCGTCGTGGTCACCTTTGTGGACATCACCAAGCTGAAGCAGTCCGAGGAGCTGCTGACTAAATCGCTGCACCGCTACGAGTCGCTGATTCACGCCATGGGCCAGATCGTCTACGAATTCAAGGTCTTCGAGGACAAAGTGGTCTGGTCGGGCAAGTACACGCAGATCCTGGGGTACAGCCGGAACGAGATGGGCTCGAACGGCGACAGCCGCTGGCAGTATGTCCACCGCGACGATTTGAACCGGGTGAAGAAAAGTTTTCGGGAAGCGGAGGCCAAGCAGAAACTGTTCACCTGCGAATACCGGCTGAAGAAGAAAGAGGGCGGTTACGTCTGGGTGCATGAGCGCGGAGTGCTGGAGTTCCATGAAGACGGCGAACTGATCAACACGATCTCCGTGATCGAGGATATTTCCACAGAGAAAAGCGCGCGCCAGGCGCTCGAAGAGAGTGAAGCCGACCACCGCAGGTTGATCGAGAACATGAACGATCTGGTGGCGGAATTTGACACCATAGACGTGACGTTCAAATACGCCAATCCGCAGTATGAAAAAGCCCTGGGCTACACGCCGGGCGAGCTGCTCGGGACGAAAGCGGAAGACTTGATGCATCCCGAGGATATCCCCACCGCTCGGAAGCGTTTCGAGAAGATGCTGAAGAGCGGCGGCGAAAGCCGGGAGGAGTGGCGGTTCCGTCACAAAAACGGGCAATACATCTGGTTCGAGTGTACGGCGGCGTTGTATGACCGCGAGCCGGAGGATGTCCGCCTGATCGTGATTTCCCGCAACGTCACGGACAAGAAACGGACGGAGGAGGTGCTGCGGCGCAAGCGAGACCTGGTCTCCACAGTCCTCAGCACCACCGACTCTCTGGTCATCGTGTTGGACAAAGACGCCCGCATCATCCGGTTCAACCGCGCCTGCGAAGAGGTGTCGGGGTTCGCGTTCGAGGAAGTCTACGGCAAACAGTTCTGGGAGCTGCTGATTCCGCCCGAGGAACGTGAAGGCGTAGAGGTCACGTTTAAGGAGCTGGCCGCCGGTAAAAGCCCCTCCTCGTACGTCAACTACTGGATGACCAGGGATGGCGGCCGGAAATTGATCGCCTGGCGGAACAGCATCCTGCTGGACCAGGACGGCAACGTAGAACAGATCGTCGGCGCCGGACTGGACATCACAGAACTGGAGGCCGCCCAGGAACAGGTGAAATTGCTGACGGAAACTGTGGAAAACAGTCAGGACGCCATCATGATCACCGACGTCGGCGGCCGGATCGAATATGTCAACCTGCGCTTTACCGAGATCACCGGGTACAACCGGGACGAGGTTCTTGGCAAGACACCCGGTATTCTGCAATCGGGAAAACATCCCAAAAAGTTCTACAAGCAACTTTGGGACACCATTTCCGGCGGGGAGACCTGGCGGGGCGAATTCATCAATAAGCGCAAAGATGGCTCGCTGTACAATGAAAGAGCCCTGATCTCGCCGGTGAAGATCCATTCGGATAGAATCACTCATTTCATTGCGATGAAAGAACGGATCGAGGACTGAACCCGGATAGTTGACGAAAGAACCACGGCAGTGGTTCGTTGCCATAGCCCAGGGTACGCGCCGTCCGTTTGGCGCGCACCCTGGGAGACAGGTTCGTCCTCTTTGACAACCCCGGCAGTGGGTTGCATGGAACCACAACAAACGGTGAAAAGTGGTACAGTTACCTTTTCGGACACATCGTTGTGAATGTGAGCTGACAGCAAGGTTTGAAAAGGTAACAGTCCCCTTTTCACCCGGATAGAATCACTCATTTCATTGCGATGAAAGAACGGATCGATAAATAAAACCGGTACAGGTTCTGGGAGGGACAACAACGGGTTGGCGGGTGGGGGAGCACCCGCCGAGTGACGGGGTTACAGGAGTACGTCTATGTCTTCGGAAGACATGTCGAATATTCGTGAGCGTGCGGAGCAGGTATACCGAGGGGAGGAGGTCGAACCCGAGGTAAACGACCTGAGCGATGCACGCCACCTGATCGAAGAGCTGCGCATCCACCAGATCGAGCTGGAGCTGCAAAACGAGGAGCTGAAGGACCTCCAGAACCGCCTGGAAGCCACCTCTGCCCGCTTTTCCGACCTCTACCATTACGCGCCCGTCGCCTACCTGACCGTTGATCGAGACGCCCGGATCATCCAGGTCAACCTGACCGCGTCCAAGCTGTTCGGCGCTGAACGGGGCCGTCTGATCGACTCCCGCCTCGTCACCAGCATCATACCGATGCACCGCGACACCCTGTTGGCGCACCTGAGGACGGTAGTCGACGAGCGTAAAGACGCCCAGTGTGAAGTGGAGTTCCATTTCCACGGCGGCCGGACCATTCACGCTCAGTTGGCCAGCACGCCCGAGCAAACCGACGATGGAGAAGTATACTGCCGCACGGTGGTCATGGACATCACCAAGCGCAAGCAGGCGGAGGAGGCGCTTCGGCTGGACGAAGCCCGCTACCGGTTGTTGATCGGAACAGCACGCGAGGGCTACTGGCGGATCAATCACGAAGGGAAAACCGTCGAAGTCAATCACGCCCTCCACAGCATGTTGAACATGCAACGCAACGATATGTCGGGAGTCTCTCCGGAAAAGTTCCTGAAGGCGCGAAACCATGACCAGGCGGAACGAAAAGTCTTCCTCGGCACAGCCCTCATTTCAGCCGAAATCTACCCGTCCAGTTATGAAGCCGTGCTCAAAGGCCCGGACTCCGAGCAACGTATCGTGCTGGTCAGTGAAGCGACTTACTTGGACCCCGGCAGCCAGCAGTGGGAAGCCTTTGCATTTATCGCCGACCTGACCGAGAGCAAGAAGCTGGAGCAGAAACTGGTGCAGGCTCAGAAGCTGGAGAGCCTGTCGGTGTTGGCGGGAGGAGTGGCCCACGATTTCAACAACGTCTTGGCGACGATCATGGGCAACGCCGGCCTGGCCATGATGGACCTGGACCGGAACTCGCCGGTTCGCTCCAGCCTCGAAATGGTTGTCAAGGCGTCGGAGAAAGGGGCGAAAGTCACCCAGCAGATGCTGGCCTATTCCGGCTCCAAGCGCTTGGTCAAACAAACCTTGAATCTGAACAAACTGATTCAGGATCTCTCCGCCCTGGCGTTGACCTCCATCTCGCGGGAAGCGGAATTGTCGTTCAGCTTCGATGACGACCTGCGTCCCATCGACGCCGACTCTTCGCAGATGCGGCAAATCCTGATGAACCTGATCCTGAACGCGTCCGAGTCCTTGCAGGACGGGAAGGGCGACATTGAAGTCCGTACCCGGATGCTGCACCTGCAGCGTGGGTTGGAAGCGGAGCAGTCCCTGGGCCTGGAGCTTCAACCGGGCGAGTATGTCGCGGTGGAGGTCGAGGACAACGGGGTGGGGATCAAACAGGAAGATCGCCGCAGGATCTTCGAACCTTTTTATTCCACCAAGTTCACCGGCCGCGGACTTGGCTTGGCCGCCACCCTTGGCATGGTGCGCAGTCACGGCGGCGCGATCCAGGTCCTGGGCGAACCGGACGGCGGGTCGGTGTTCCGGATCTACCTTCCGCCTTCCCTGGCCGCGTTGGAGCATCCCGTCCCCGCCGAAACCCCGAAAGAAACCCCGCAGGGCGAGGGAGGCATTCTGCTGATCGAGGATGAACACACCGTGCTGAAAATCAGTAAGCTGATGCTGGAACGCGCCGGGTATACCGTGTTCCCCGCCGGCAACGGCGCCCTCGGGCTCGAGTTGTTTGAAGCCCACCAGGATAACTTGCGCGCCGTGATCCTGAACCTGAGTCTGCCGGAAAAGAGTGGGGCCGACGTCTTCCGCGTTATCAAGGAGAAAGCCCCTGGCCTCCCGGTTCTCCTCTCCAGCGGCTTTCCGCGACAGGAAGCCATTGCCCGGTTCCACGAAGAGGGCGTCGCCGGGTTTATCCAGAAGCCATACAAGCCCAGCGATCTGGTCCGGAAGCTGCACCAGGTGTTGAACCCCTGATTGGTTAATAGTAATTCTGCTATGTAAACAGTCAAGGGTATAGGGCCTGTTGCACGAATCGAACTCCCGGTGTTTTTGAGAAGTAATACAACGAAATAAAGGAAGAGGGATTAGCTGTATGATATTGTTAAATCTTATGTTATAAAACTGCTACTGTTTGATAATAACAAAGGAGATTTCGCAGATGATCTCGATATGGGGTTCATGCAACAGGCCCTATATACATGCCTGGATTCCTGCTTTCGCAGGAATGACACTCGGTAATGACACTGGTTGTGTCTTACGATGGGGGCATGGCCCGATTTGCCACGTCCGAATCTTGAATCACTGACGACCGCCAGCTATGTACGATGCCGGCAAAATCTGTGCATCTCTGTGAGAGCAAGTCGGGAAACGGCTCGTCACTCGCAAAGATCAAGCTGACCCAACTTCTCCCCGACTTGCTTTACAGGCGACTCGAGACTGTGCGCCAGAATCGTACATCGGCGGCATTCTCAAGTGCTTGACATGTAGCGAC